>NZ_JBGCBY010000043.1:0-47069 GCF_041262165.1 Streptacidiphilus sp. MAP12-16 | reverse complement strand
GGATGGACGGGGTATCAACATATCTGGCGTTGACTTTTGGCACGCTGTTGAGTTCTCAAGGAACGGACGCTTCCTTCAAGACCGTCTCACCGGTCCCTCCGGGCGCTTCCTTCGTTTTCTAGCTTAGCAGACCTTTTGAGTGGTCCGTTTCGCCGTTCTGCGTTCCGTCTTCGCGTTCCGTTTCCGGCCCGTTCCGACGGGTGAAACTCTAGCGGATTTCGCTCAGTCGAGCGAATTTCGCCGCATTCCCTAGAAAAGGACATGACGAACCAGAGGTCGCATGTTCAGTGCTTTCAGAGGGGATGGCTACCTCAGGACCGGCCGCGCTCAGCGCGTTCGGGGCTCCTGTTCCGGCAGCTCGACGTACATTAGGCGGCTGGTGAGACGATGTCAAACCGGTTACTGACGGACCGTCTGGCGTGTCGTGGGGAGCACGAAATCGCACCAGACGGCCTTGCCGCCGTCGGGGGTGCGACGGGTGCCCCAGCTGCTGGCGATGGTCGCGATGATGGCGATCCCGCGGCCCGACTCGTCCGCGGGTTCGGCGCGGCGGCGGCGGGGGAGGTGGTCGTCGGCGTCGGTGACCTCGACGGTGAGCCGGCGGTCGGTGCGGCGCAGTCGAAGGCGCATCGGTGGGTGGCCGTGGGTGAAGGAATTGGAGACCAATTCGCTCACGGCGAGGACGCCCAGGTCGAGAAGTTCCTCTCCCAGTCGCCAGCTGGAGAGCACTCCTGTGGTGAAGGCACGGGCGCTGGATACCGCCTCCGCTCCGCCGAGCAGGTCGAGCGATGCGCTGCGGAACAACTCGGCGGTCTCGGAGTCCCGCTCGGGGAGCTGGAAGACCAGGGCTGCGACGTCGTCGTCGTGGTCGGGGGTGACTCCCATGGCGCGGAGCAGTCGGGCGCAGATGACATCGGGGCTGCCGGTCGCGCCGGCGAAGGTCGCGGCCAGGGCGTCGAGGCCCTCGTCGATGTCCTGGCCCCGGCGTTCGACGAGGCCGTCGGTGTAGAGGACGCCGGTCGCACCGGTGCCCATGGCCACCGTGGCAGAGGTGTGCAGCCAGCCGCCGGTGCCGAGCGGCGGACCGCCGGGTTCCTCCGGACGGACGACGGAGCCGTCCGCCTCACGGATCATCAGTGGGAGGTGACCGGCCGAGGAGTAGGTGATGCGCTGTTCGCTGGGGTCGTAGACGGCGTAGACGCAGGTCGCGATGAGTGTCGCGTCGATCTCGGAGGCGAGGCCGTCGAGGAGTTGCAGGACCTCGTGCGGCGGCAGGTCGAGTCGGGCGTAGGCGCGGACCGCCGTGCGGAGCTGGCCCATGACGGCGGCGGCGCGCATTCCGCGGCCCATGACGTCGCCGATGACAAGAGCGGTTCGGCCCCCGCCGAGGGTGATGACGTCGTACCAGTCACCGCCGACGGCCGCGTCCGCTCCACCGGGTTGGTAGGTGGCGGCGACGCGGAGGTCGTCGGGCTGTTCGAGCTTCTGCGGGAGCAGGCTGCGCTGGAGCGTGACCGCGGCCTCGCGGTGGCGGCGTTCGCTCTCGCGGAGGCGTTCGGTGACCTGGACCTGGTCGGTGACCTCGGCGCCGAAGACGAGGACGCCGCACACGTCGGCGGCGTTGGTGCTGCGGCGCAGCCCGCTGAAGGGGCTGCGCGGGCTGGTGGTGACGCGTCCCGACTGGTGTTGGTGGGTCGCGGCGAGGGCGGTGATCTGCTGGCCCAGGTCCTCGTCCTCACGTACCGGGGCGCAGACGAAGGTGTAGTAGCGGGGGCGCTCGGAACTGGTGAACGAGGGGTTGGTGACCTTCCGAGCCTTGACCGTGCGGGGTCGTCCGGTGCGGAACGCCTGGTCCATCAGCGGAAGCAGGCCCAACTCCTCCAGCTCGGGCATCACCTGGTGTGCCGGGACGCCGGTGGGGCGGTATCCGAACACGTCGGTGTAGGCGCGGTTGAGGTAGCCGAGGCGGTGTCCGGGGCCGTAGCTGACGGCGACCAGGGCGGGGAGGTGGCTGAGGACATCCTGGACTGTCGGCTGGTCATGGGGGTCTGCGAGTTGCCGGGCGTCGCGCGCCTCCCTGTGCGCCGGCGTGTCCCTCGACGCGCTGGCCCTCGACGCGCCGTCCCTGGCTGCGCTGACCCTGGCTGCGCCGTCCCTGGACGCGGGGGCGTCGAGGAGCTCCCTGGCTGTGGGGACCCCGATGTCGGCGGCCCGCGCCTCAGCGGGGTGAATGCCGCTGCCGACGCCGTCGCCGGACTCCGTCAACCGTGACGGAGTGGTGGCGCGTCGCTGTCCTCCGGGGAGCCGGGCGCTCCAGCGCGTGAGATTCACAGGACCTTTCCTGGCATGTCGGTCGGCAGGCGGCGCGGCAGCGCTCCTCATGAGCAGGGCGAGCCGGTACGCCCGGACCAGTGTGGCTGATGTCTCCGGCGGGCGACATCATGCACTGCCACTCTGAGGAGATCCCCATCACGGGCACCTCCGGCATTCCCTCACTCGTGCTCTTGGCCCATGACGGTCTCGAATCCGGCGCGGGGCTGTTCCAAGGCGCCCATCGACACGATCTCGCGTTTGAGCAGCCCGGCCAGTACCCAGTCGGCGAGGACCCGTGCCTTGCGGTCCAGTGTCGGCACGCGCCGCAGATGGACCGCACGGTGCAGCAACCAGGCGGTGCGTCCGTGCAGGGCGCGCCCGCGGAGCTGGGCGACGCCCTTGTGCAGCCCGAGGGAGGTGAGCGAGCCCTTGAGCTCGTGGCGGTACTGCGTGACGGGCTCCCCGCGCAGCTCCGCGATCAGGTTGTCGGCGAGGACGCGGGCCTGGCGTACGGCGTGCTGGGCGTTGGGCGCGCAGCACTCTCCTGGGCGGGTGAGGTCGGGTACGGCCGCGCCGTCACCCGCCGCCCAGACTCCGTCCGCGCCGATGACCCGAAGCGTGGCGTCGCAGCGCAGGCGTCCCTGGGCATCGCAGGGCAGACGGGTCTCCCGCAGGACCGGGTTCGCGCGGACGCCCGCCGTCCAGACGAGAGTGCGGGCAGCGAAGCGGCTGCCGTCGGAGAGCGACACGACGCCGTCGACGACGGACTCCAGGCGGGTGCCGAGCCGTACTTCGATGTTGCGTCCGCGCAGTTCGGCAGTGGTGCGCAGGCCGACCTCGGGTTCGGTCTCGGCGAGGATCCGCTTCCCGGCCTCGACCAGGACCCAGTGCAGGTCCTCGGCCTGGACACCCGGATAGTGCCGGGTGGCGTAGCGGGCCATGTCCTCGAGTTCGGCGAGCGCGCCGGTGCCCGCGTACCCGCCGCCGACGAAGACGAAGGTCAGCGCGGCCTCGCGGAGTGCCGGGTCGCGGGTGGAGGAGGCGAGGTCGAGCTGCGCGAGCACGTGGTTGCGCAGCGAGACAGCCTCCTCCACGCTGTGGAAGCCGATGCCATGCTCGGCCAGGCCGGGCACGGGCAGCGTGCGGGCGATCGCTCCCGGGGCCAGGACCAGCAGGTCGTAAGGAAGTTGCAGGTCGCGTTCGGGGTGTCCGTGCACGGGGGCGGGGACGGTGACCGTGGCCGAGCGCGCGGTCGGGTCCAGCGCGCGCAGCCGGCCGTGGACCACCGTGGCGTGGGTCAGCACGCGCCGCAGCGGGACGATGACATGCCGCGGGTCGACCGCCCCCGCCGCCGCCTCGGCCAGTAGGGGCTGGTAGGTCATGTAGGACTTGGGGTCGACCAGCGTGAGCTCGGCCTCCCCCGGTCGCAGGCGCTGCTGCAGCCGCAGGGCGGTGTAGAGACCGACGTGGCCGCCGCCGACGAGGAGGATGCGGACGGGCGGTGCTGGCGGTGCTGGTGGGGTGGTCACCGGTGTCACCGGTCCATTTCGCACCTTCGACGGCTTCTTGTACATAGTCCACACACGATCCGATGCAGCGGATTCGGCGAGTGGGGCGAGTAGAAGGACCCGGAATGTCCGGGGCCGACTCCTCTCATCAGCGCAGATGCCCTACGCTGCGGCTCGACCATGCTGTGCGCGCGGCGGATGCGAGGGTACCCAATCATTGGGAAGGCCCCTGTTCTGTCTGATCCGCTCTCAACTATGGTCGAGGAGTCTGTGAATCGGTACTCGGTTCGCTACATCGTGTGCACGTAGGGGGGCATCGCGGAGGTCGGGGTGCCCACGGGGGGAGGAATCGTCATGGTTCAGCAGGAGCATGTGCTTTCGCATCTGACGGAGCGGCCCATTCCGGAGCAGCGGAACGGCCGCTCCGGTGCCGTCACCAGCGGTACGGGCTCCATGAACAGCGGCAACGGCCCAGGGGGCGGCCGGCTGCGGGTGGATGCGCGACGGAATCTCGAGAGCGTGCTGCGGGCGGCGCGGGAGGTCTTCGGCGAGCTCGGGTACGGGGCGCCGATGGAGGAGGTCGCGCGCCGGGCCGGGGTCGGTGTCGGCACGGTGTACCGCCGTTTCCCCAGCAAGGAGGTCCTGGTCCGGCGGATCGCGGCGGAGGAGGTCGCCTGGCTCACCGGGCAGGCGCTGGACGCTCTGAACGGGGATCCGCAGCCCTGGGACGCGCTCGCCGGATACCTCTCCCGGGCGGTCGCCACAGGTGCGGGACGACTGCTGCCGCCGGAGGCGTTCCGGTATGCGGAGCGGATGGACCGGGTTCCGACCCGGCGCGGCACCGATGACGTGCCCTCACTCGAGGTCGCGGGCACGGGCGCGGGCACGGCTACGGCCGCGGGCGCGCCCGGCGGCGAGGGTGAGGGCGATGCGGATCCGGCGCGGCTGCTGGAGTTGCTGGCGCGGCTGGTGGAGCGGGCGAGGGCGGCGGGCGAGCTGCGCGCCGGCGTGACCGTCTCCGACGTGGTGCTGGTACTCACGGCGTCGGTGCCCTCGTACACCGAGCCGAGTGCCGCCGAGGGCGGAGCGGCGGGCGGGTCGGACGCTGCGGGCGCGGTTCAGGGTTCCTCGGCGAGGCTGTTGCGGATCCTGCTCGACGGGCTTCACGCGGACGGGTGACCGCCCGTCCCTGGTCGCCGCGTAGACCGCCTGTGCGCCAGGCGTTCGGGTTTCGCGTTCCCTCTTCCCCGGAAGAGTGGTTGGCAGGCAAAGCGACCTCGCCGCAGGCGTCGTCGTGGGAGCCTTTGTCCGTGGATCGACACGGGGGCTGCCATGCGCGGTGACGGCCAGGACGAACGGCCCGCTGACGGTATGGGGGCGGACGGCTCGGGAGCCGACGACGCGCTTGCCGACGACGCGCGGGTGAACGGCCCGCGCATGCACGACGTGGGTGCGGGCGGCGCCAAGGTGCCGCCGCAGGGTCCCCGGCATCGTGCCGGGGACACCCCCGCTGCTCCCGCCGCCACCGTTCCGCCCCCCGGCGGTCCTGTCGACGAGGAGGAGCTGCCGCCCTCCGACGCGCAGCTCACGGCGGCGGTGCGGGCCGGGGACGACTCCGCGTTCGAGGAGCTGTACCGGCGGCATGCCGCTGCAGTACGCCGCTACGCCCGCACGTGCTGCCGGGACTCCTTCACCGCGGAGGACCTCGCGGGCGAGGTCTTCGCCCGTACGCTGCAGGCGCTGCGCGCGGGCAAGGGCCCCGGTGTCGCGGTGCGTGCCTATCTGCTGACGGCGGTGCGCAACATCGCCGCGACCTGGAGCAGGAGCGACCGGCGCGAACAACTGGTCGACGACTTCACCCTGTTCGCAGCGACCTCAGCGGCCGTCGCCGACGTCAGCGTCACGGATCCGGGCGCGGACGCCTGGGCGATGGCCGAGATCGACCAGGCCCTGGTGGTGCGGGCGTTCAGCCGTCTCGACCCCGACGACCGGATGGTGCTGTGGCACACCGAGGTCGAGCGGGAGCCACCGCGCGAGGTGGCCGTCCTGCTCGGGAAGAGCGCGAACGCCACGGCCGTGCAGGCACACCGGGCCAGGGACCGGCTCGCCACCGAGTTCCTGCAGGCGCACATCTCCGACACCCAGGAGTCGGCGTGCGAGGCGTACGCAAGCAGGCTGGGCGCCTTCGCCCGGGGCTCGCTCGGGAAGCGGGCCTCCGGTGACGTACGCGGGCACATGAAGGAGTGCGACCGCTGCTCGGCCGCCTATCTGGAGCTGGTCGACGTGAACCACTCCCTGCGGGAGCTCCTCCCGGTGGGCGCGCTGGTGTGGGTCGGCTCCGGGTATTTCACGGCGCTCGTGGCGGGGCTGGGCGCGGGCGCCGCGGCGACAGGCGCAGGGGCCGGGGCCGGGGCGGCCGCCGGCACCGGTGGAGGGTCGGGAACGGCGACCGCCGCGGCCTCGGAGGGGCTGGGGGTTCCGGCGAAGGCGGGAATCGCGGCGGTGGTCACCGTTGCCGCGGTCGCCGGGGTGGTCTTCGCCCTGTCGGGGAACCAGCACAAGGTGCCGCCTCCAAGACCGCAGGCGGTGCGGGTCTCGCCGAAGCCGGTCGCTCCGGTACCCCGGCCGCCTGCTCCGCCGACGCCCGTCGCGGCTGCGCCGTCAACCGGGCCGGTGCTGCCGGCGAGGGTCCAGCAGGCGCTCCGCCCGGTCGCGAAGCCGACACCGAAACCGGTGCTGCAGCCGAGTCCGAGACCGAGACCGGCCCCACAGCCGACCCCGACCCCGACGCCGACGCCCGCGCCGAGCCCGGTGCCGGCCGACTACTCCGTGGACGCCCTGCCGTTCAGCGGCTCCGGCACGACCAGCGGCCCCAGCCTGGAGGTGAATCCGGGCACCTGGGTATGGCAGCGGAGCAACGGGGTGCGGGTAGGTGGTCGCGCCTACCGGCGTGGAGTCACCGTCCACGCGCCCTTGTCGGTGACCGTCGACCTGAACCGGCCGTGCACCGAGTTCGACGCGATGGCCGGGATCGACGACATAACGCTGGGCCTGGGTGCGGTCCGGTTCTCGGTGCTCGACGCGACGACGGGGAACACGCTCTGGCAGTCCGCGGTGATCGGCGGCGGGGACCCGGCCGTGCCGGTGAGCGTCGGACTGCAGGGCATGACGGCGATTCAGCTGGTCGTGCAGCGGGCTGACGGACAGCTCATCGGGAACGTGGCGGACTGGGCCGACGCACGGTTCAGCTGCCGCTGAAGGCGCGTCAGACGGCGCAGCTCTCGTCGGTGCAGGTACCCGCCGGGTCGGCGTCGACGGCGGCTGCGCCGGTGGCCGCGGCCTGCTCCAGTGCCCGGAGGAAGGTGGAGCTCTCCTGGGCGCCCTGGACGGCCCAGGTGTCGTCGATGACGAAGGTGGGGACCGAGGTGATGCCCAACGCGCGGGCCTGCTTCAGCTCCGCCTCGACCTCGGCGGTGCCTTCGGCGGACGCAAGGAACGCGGTCACCCGGTCACGGTCCAGGCCGGCCGCCACCGCGACGTCGGTGAGTGCGCTGAAGTCACCCACGTCGACGCCCTCGCTGAAGTGCGCGGCGAGCAGCTTCTCCTTGAGCGCGTGCTGCGTGGGCAGCCCGTACTCGGCGGCCGCGAGCCACAGCAGGCGGTGGCCGTGGAAGGTGTTGACATGCAGGGCGGCGTCGAAGTCGAAGGTGATGCCCTCGGCGGCTCCGAGCGCGGTCACGCGGTCGTCCATGGCACGGGACTGGGGTCCGTAGCGGTCGGCCAGCCAGGCCCGGTGCGGGCTCGCCTCAGCGGGCGCGTCGGGCACCAGCTGGTACGGGTGGTAGACCACCTCGACCTGCTGGGGGAACGCGGCGAGGGCGCGCTCGAAGCGGTGCTTTCCGACGAAGCACCAGGGGCAGGCGATGTCGCTGTAGACGTCGATCTTCACGGGACTCCCCGGTTCGGTCCGGCTCCGCCGGTTCAACTTTTCCTGTTCAGTCAGGTAAGTGAACAGACGGCCGGGTTCCGGTATTCCGGGCGGGCACGACCAGGACCGGGCAGCCCCCGTGGTGCACCAGCGCGGTGGCCACCGAACCCAGCAGCAAACGGGCGAAGCCGCCGTTGCCGCGCGCGCCGACGACCACGGTGTGGTGCAGGTTGGACGTGGCCAGGAGGATCTCGACGGGACTGCCCAGGACGACGTGCAGGCTGGGCGCGGCAGCAGCGGGATGGCGCGCCTGAACGGTGTCGAGGGCGCGCACGGTGACCTCCGACATCCCCTGCAGTAGCCGTTCCACGCTCTCCTCGACCAGGTCGGCCATGCCCGGGGAGTAGCCGCCCGGTGCCGGGTTGACGACGGCGACCACATGGAGCGGCAGGACGAGGGCGGTGGCCTCGGTGAAGGCCCGGTCCAGTGCCCACATCGAGGCGTCCGAACCGTCGACGCCGACGACGATGCCGGGCGGCCCGGCGGGCGGCTTGCGGGAGACGGCCGGAGGGGACGCGAGCGGTGGCATGACCACCATGGTTGGGCCTGGAATCGGTGGTACTGCTACGGCACGCCGATGGGGTCGCGCCCGTCGATCACCCGGCCGCCGATCGCCCGGCGCTCGGACAGCGGCATGCCGGTCCAGCAGGAGCCCTGCCGGGCCCGCAGGCGGCGCAGCCAGAGCTCGGTCGACACGACGTCCGCCAGGCCGTCGAGGGGCACGGGTGCGTTCTGCGCCGCGGCGTGCAGCGCTGCCCGGAACGCGCCCGCGTCGAGCAGGCCGAGGTCGGCGAGCAGCGGAGCGGTGAAGAGCCGGTCGAGGGCCCCGATGGAGTGGCGCAGACCGGCGCGGACGCTCTCGGCGGCGGCGTAGGGGTCCGGCGGTGTGGCGTTCCCCCAGTCGGCGGGGAGGGTGGTGATGCCCGCTCCCGCCAGGACCGTGCGCAGGATGGCGTGCCTGGAGCCCGGCTGGATGCGGGCCGAGGCCGGGACGAGGCGGCAGGCGCGGACCACCTGGTTGTCCAGGAAGGGGGCGTGCAGCCGCTGTCCGTGCGCCTCCTCGACGATGTGGGTGAGGACGCGGAACTCGGCGGCATGGCGGTGCAGGGCGAGACGCGCGCGGCGCTCGCCGGGGCGCTCGTCCGGAGCCGTGCGACGGATCGCGAGGCGGAGGCGCACCGCGACGGCCGAGAGTGCGTCGTCGGTGAGCCAGCGGGCGGCCGGCCCGGGGGCGCACCAGGCGAGTGACTGGACCGAGGCGGCGCCCGCGGTGTCGGGCGTGCTCCGTCGACGGGCCATCAGACGGGTCGCCGCGTCCTCCAGTCCGTCCGCGTAGGAGGTTCGGGCGAGGCGGCGGGCGGCGCGAAGCACCGTGACCGGCGTGCCGAAAGCGCCCTGGAGCGGGCGTTCCGCGCTGTCCGCGCGGGCGAGCGCGGCGACCGGGCGCAGCAGGGGCAGGCGGCGGTGTTCCAGCAGCAGGTCGGCGAGGCGGGCCGGATTCCCGTCCAGGGCCTGGCGTCCGCCGTGGCCGCTGAGATGGTCCGTGCCGGCGTCGGCGAGGCGACGACGGTGCCGGAGCCCCGCGACCAGGGCCACTCCCGGTTCGTCGGTGAGCGGCCCCGCGAGGTCGGGGTCGAGCAGGTCGGCGTAGGGCAGCGCCTCCGGGCCGCCGGCGACCAGGAGGTGGTCGAGCCGCGGATGGGCGCTGGCCAGGGCCCTGGCGCGGACCAGCTCGGCGGTGTGGGCGGGGTCCGGGGCCTGCTCGGTGGCGGAGGTGCTGTCGGTGTAGGTGACGGCGAGGAGAGCGGACTCGGCGGCGGACGGTCGTGCGGAGGGCCGCGCCCAGGAGCCGCGTACGGCGCCGGTGCGGGCCGGGGTCGCCGGCTGCACAGCGCTGGGCGGCCCGTGGTGCAGGGTGCGGGAGCTGCGTGGGTCGCCCCAGCGCTCGTCGAGGGTCCGCGGGGCGGAGGCGGCTCGCGGTTGTTCCGGGCCTGGCTCCGGTCGCGGTCCACCGGTCGGTGCGAGCGGGACAGGCGGGGGGCCGACCGGCCCGGGTGCGCCGCTGGAAGGGATCGGGATGCCCGCCGCTAGGAGGGTGAGCACGGTGGAGGCGCTGCCGCCGGAGAGGTCGGCGCTGATCCGGCGAGGGTAGGGGTCGGCACTGTCCAGGTCGATGCGGACCCGGCAGCGGACGGCTTCGAGCAGGCTGCGGGTGACCTCGCCGGTCGCGGCGGCCTCGGTGATCTCGGAACTGCCGCCGACCGACTTGGCGCTGGGCTCGTACGCCTGCTCCTGCGGCCGACCGGCGCGCAGGCTGAGTGCGTGCCCCGGCGGGACCCGCTGCACGCCCGCGAAGGCGCTGCTGCCGTCGAGCGCCTCGGGCGCGTCGGGCACGGCGAGCCGGGCCGCCAGGTACAGCGGGTCGATGGGTGCGCCGACCAGGTCGGCGAGCGGAAGGGCGGCGGTGGCGAACGCGGTGCCTCCGCACCAGGGCGTGTGGAACACGGAGCGGACGCCGACCAGGTCGCCGAGCAGGGTGGTGCGGGCGCCCTGCTGGAGCACGACGGTGTAACTGCCCGGCCAGACGGTGAGGTGGCGCAGCGCGCCGCCGCTGGCCGCGAGCAGCGCCGTGCGCAGGGCCGAGTCCCCTGCGCCGCAGCGGCCGACGACGGCCAGCCGGGCTACGGCGCCGTCGGCCGCGAGTGGGTCGTCCGGGTCCTCGGGCAGGTCCGGGAAGCCGGTGCGGACCTCGTCGGCCGATCCGTGGTCGGGGGCCCGGTGGCGCCGGAAGACGCTGATGCTGCGGATCTCCTCCGCGCGCCAGTCGCCGACCGCCCACAGGGGGTCGGGTCCAGGCCAGATCAACCGGCCGCCGACGGGGCGCAGCCCGCGCAGGCCGGAGTCGCTCACAGCGGACGCGCCGTTCCACCCCACCAACCACCGCATCGACGCCTCCATGGGCTCCGAGACAGGCTCAGCGGTCTGCTGTTGCACCGTCAGGAACATGGTGCCATCTGCGAGGTGAGTCATCCGCAGCGAGGACGCGATCGATTTCCGGAAGGCGGAGGAAGATGCAGGACGATATGGGTCAGTTTCGGGCATGCAGGACGCATGGGGTGGCCCCGGAGGCAGCGGCAGGCCCGGGCCGCTCCCTCCCCGGCCCGGGCTCGGCGGTCCTCCTCGGGGAGCTCCGCACCCGACGTGTCGGTGCACCCCATACAGCCCGGGGGGTGTCCGCACACCCCCCGGACCGGCCGGCCGCCGCGCGGGGATGGCGGCGGCGTCCCCCGACCTGCCGAATCCTCGACCGCAGGCCGACCCACACTGGTCATCGAAGCGCTGCCGAAGACGCCGGGGGAGGGGGCACGGCGGGGCGCACTGCCACACACCGCGGGTGCACGGCCGCGAGCGGTGAGGAACGGTATCCCGCCATACGGAACGAAGCCTCTTAACCCTGGGAAGGCGGGGAACTACTCTGGGTGTACGCGGGGACCGGCGGGGAGGTGGCACAGGGCATGACCACCAGTGGAAGAGGACCCAACGAGAGGCTCGGCACGCTGCTGTCGCTCGCCGGCATCAGTAACGCGGGGCTCGCTCGGCGGGTCAACGACCTCGGTGCGCAACGTGGTCTGACGTACCGATACGACAAGACCTCGGTGGCGCGCTGGGTCGGCAAGGGCATGGTGCCGCAGGGCGCGGTGCCGCAGCTGATCGCGACCGCGATCGGCGGCAAGCTGGGGCGCAGCGTGCCTCTGGAGGAGATCGGCCTGGGTGGCAACGACCCCGCGCCGGAGATCGGCCTGGCCTTCCCTCGGGATGTGTCGGAGGCGGTGCGGCACGTCACGGAGCTGTGGCGGCTTGATTCCGGTGCCGCGCCGGGCGGAATGGGGGGCGCGGGCGGCGGGGCCGGGCCGGGGGGCTCGGGAGGCGTCGGTGGCGTGGGCGGCCTCGGCGCGCGGCGCGGCGGCTGGTGGGAGAACCTGGCCGGGACCTTCTCGGTGACGGCGTACGCGACGCCGGTCTCACGCTGGCTGATCACGCCCGTGGACGGCTCGGTGGCGCGGGAGGCGTCTGCGCTCGAACTGCCCCGGGATGCCGCCAGGATGCGGATGGTCGCCGGCGGCGAGGCGGAGGTCCGGCGCAGAGGGGGTCCTCCCGGGCGGGGTGCGGACGGACGTGGCTCGGACGGACGTGGCTCGGACGGACATGGTTCGGAGGAGTCACAGATTAGGGCTGCGGTGGGCGGCGTGCGCGCCTACCGGGTGGGGCACGCGGACGCGGCGAAGCTGCGGCAGGCGGCCGAGGAGGCGCGGCGCTGGGACTCGCGCTACGGCGGCGGTGACTGGCGGTCGTCCATGGTTCCGGAGTGCCTACGGCAGGACGCGGCACCGTTGCTGCTCGGCTCGTACAGCGACGAGGTGGGGCGGGCGCTGTTCGGCGCGACCGCCGAACTCACGCGGCTGGCCGGGTGGATGGCCTTCGACACCGGGCAGCACGAGGCGGCGCAGCGCTACTACATCCAGGCGCTGCGGCTGGCGCGCGCGGCAGCGGACGTACCGTTCGGCGGGTACGTACTGGCGTCGATGAGCCTGCAGGCCACCTATCGTGGCGCCGCGGAGGAGGGCGTGGACCTCGCCCAGGCCGCGATCGAGCGCAACCGGGGCTTGGCGACGGCCCGGACCATGAGCTTCTTCCACCTGGTGGAGGCGCGGGCGCACGCCCGCGCGGGGAGCTCGCACGCCTGTGCGTCCGCGCTCGCGGCGGCGGAGAGCTGGTTGGAGCGCTCCCGTTCGGGTGACGGCGACCCGGACTGGATCGACTTCTACTCCTACGACCGTCTCGCCGCCGATGCCGCCGAGTGCTACCGGGACCTCGGAGTGCCGCTCAAGGTACGGCAGTTCACCGAACACGCGCTGGCCAGGCCGACCGAGGAGTACGTGCGCTCGCACGGTCTGCGCCTGGTGGTGTCCGCGCTGGCGGAGTTGGACGACGGCGATCTGGACGCGGCGGTCGCGGCCGGGACCCGGGCGGTGGAGGTCGCCGGGCGGATCTCCTCGCAACGCACCCGGGAGTACGTCCAGGAGATGCTGCGGCGGCTGGAGCACTTCCAGGGCGAGCGGGCCGCCGTGGAACTGGCCGAGCGGGCGCGGCTGGTCCTCGCTGCCCCGGCGTGACGCTCGGGCCCGCGACGCGCGCCCGGTCCTGCCCACGTGGGACGATCCCCTGGTCGGTGCGGCGGCGGGAGGAGCGGGTTTGCGGTACGACTGCGACGTGGTGGTGGTCGGCGGCGGGATCGTCGGGCTGTCGACGGCGTATGCCATCAGCGGCACGGCGCCGGGCGCCTCCGTGATCGTGCTCGAGAAGGAGCCCGCGCTGGCCGCTCACCAGACCGGGCGCAACAGCGGGGTCATCCACAGCGGGCTGTACTACCGGCCGGGCTCGCTCAAGGCCCGCTTCGCGGTCGAGGGCGCTCGGGAGATGGTGGGGTTCTGCCGCGATCACGGGCTGCCGTACCAGGTCACCGGCAAGCTGGTGGTCGCGACCGACAGCGGCGAACTGCCCCGGCTGCACGCGCTGGCCCAGCGCGGGCGCGAGCACGGGCTCTCGGTAAGGGAGTTGGGTGCGTCGGGGATCAGCGAGTTCGAACCGCAGATCGCCGGTATCGCCGCCCTGCACGTCGGTGAGACCGGGATCTGCGACTTCCCCGCGGTGGCGCGGGCGTTCGCGAAGCTCTCCGGCGCGGAGGTGCGAACCGGCGGCGCGGTGGTGGGGATCGCGCGCCGGGCAGACGGGGTGACGGTCACCACCTCGCTGGCGGAGGTTCGGGCGAAGGTCCTGGTCAACTGCGCCGGGCTGTACAGCGACCGGATCGCGCGGCTGGCCGGGGACGAGCCGGGCGTGCGAATCGTCCCCTTCCGCGGCGAGTACTTCGAGCTGGCGCCGAGAGCCCGCGAGCTCGTCCGGGGACTGGTCTACCCGGTGCCCGACCCGGCGTTCCCCTTCCTCGGCGTGCACCTCACCCGCGACCTTCGTGGCGGCGTCCACGTCGGCCCCAACGCCGTGCCGGCGCTCGCACGGGAGGGGTACGACTGGCGGACGGTCCGCCCGCGCGAGCTCGCGGAGACGCTCGGCTGGAGCGGCACCTGGCGGCTGGCGGCCCGGCACTGGCGGGCGGAGGCCGTGGAGGTGCGCCGCTCGCTGTCCAGGCACGCGTTCGCCCGTGACGTCCGGCGGCTGCTGCCCACCGTGTCGGCGGCCGACCTGCTGCCCGCCCCGGCGGGCGTGCGGGCCCAGGCCGTCGGTCGGGACGGGGCGCTGCTGGACGACTTCGCCTTCGCCGAGGGGGCACGCACCGTCCACGTGCTCAACGCCCCCTCTCCTGCCGCGACAGCCTCACTCCCCATCGGCCGTGAGGTCGCCCACCGCACCCTGGCCGCGCTCGCGCGCGGCTGATGTTCGAGGGCGATTTCCCCGGGTCGTTAGACTGGGCCCCATTGTGACCAGCCACCCCACTCCCCCAGTCGATTCCGCGCGCCCTGGCGGGCCGGTGTCCGCCGAGCTCCACCGGGAGCAGCGCATCCGCAGCTTCCACCCCCGCAAGGGCCGCATGAGCGACGCCCAGCGCGCGGCGCTCGAGCGAATGTGGAAGGCCTACGGCATACGCGTCGACGGCCGGGACCTGCTCGACCTCGACGCCTTCTTCGACGCCACCGCTCCCGGTCTGCCGGTCGTCCTGGAGATCGGCTTCGGGATGGGCGACGCGACCGCGACGATGGCCGCGGCCGACCCGTCCACCGGCATCCTCGCCGTGGACGTGCACACCCCGGGTCACGGCAACCTGCTGCGCCGCATCGAATCCGACGGCCTGGAGAACGTCCGCCTCGCCGAAGGCGACGCGGTGGTCCTGCTCCGCGACCAACTCCCGCCCGACTCGCTGGCCGGGCTGCGCATCTACTTCCCCGACCCGTGGCCCAAGGCCAGGCACCACAAGCGGCGGCTGATCCAGCCCGGCTTCCTCGCCCTGGCCACCTCCCGGCTGCGCCCGGGCGCACTGGTGCACTGCGCGACCGACTGGGAGCCCTACGCGGAGCAGATGCTCGAGGTACTGAGCGCCTCGCCGGAACTCGAGAACCTGCACCAGGACCGGGAACCGGGGTACGCGCCGCGTCCCGACTGGCGGCCGGTGACGAAGTTCGAACGGCAGGGCATCGCCAAGGGTCATGTCGTGCACGACCTGCTGTTCCGTCGTCGCTGACCAAGCCCGTGCGGGACCAGTGGGTGACCGGTGGGCAGCCCTCGAACGAACGGGCGGAACGCCTTACCGGCAGATCCGGGCCCCCGCTACAGTCGTACGGTGAGCAGCCCGCAGCCGGACCCGTCCGCGTCCGCCGACATAGCCATGCCGCAGGCGCAGTCTGTGCAGGGGACGCCTCCTGTGCCGCAGGCCGAGGACCAGCCGCAGTTCCAGCTGACCGGCAACTTCCGCTACAAGCCCCGCCGCAACCCGTTCGACAGCAAGGTGCTGCGGCTGACCGCTCTGGTCGTGCTGCTGGTGCTGTGCGGGGTGGCGATCCTGGCCCTGGTGCAACGGCAGACCGGAACGTCCGGCCTGCTGGTCGGGGTCTGCCTGGCGGTGCTGCCGGTGCCGCTGGTACTGGGGGCCTTCTACTGGCTGGACCGGGTGGAGCCCAAGCCGCTGCGCAACCTGCTGTTCTGCTTCGCCTGGGGTGCCTGCGCGGCGACGCTGGTGGCGATCCTCGCCAACACCTGGGCGACCTCACTCCTGATCAGTCATCAGATCGGCAGCGGCGAGACGCTGGGCGCCAGCCTGGTCGCCCCGCTGGTGGAGGAGTCCGCGAAGGGCTCCGCGATCCTGCTGCTGTTCCTGTTCCGGCGGCGCGACTTCAGCGGCATCGTCGACGGCGTGGTGTACGCGGGCTTCACCGCGACGGGCTTCGCTTTCACCGAGAACATCCTGTACATCGGCCGCTCCGTGCTCGACGGGAACAAGGACGGGATGGGCTTCGCCCAGACCGTGGTCACCTTCATCCTGCGCGAGGTGATGTCGCCGTTCGCGCATCCGCTGTTCACCTCCATGACCGGGGTGGGCTTCGGCATAGCGGCGATGACCCGCAAGCGCTGGATCGCGATCCTGGCGCCGATCGGCGGCTGGATCTGCGCGATGTTCATGCACGGGACCTGGAACGGCTCGTCCGTGCTGGGGCCGCTGGGCTTCATCGGCGTGTACTTCCTGTTCATGGTGCCGGTGTTTGGCCTGATGGTGTGGCTGGTGGTGTGGTCCCGCCGGAGCGAGCTCAAGGTGGTCGAGCGGCAGCTGCCGGTGTACGCGGCGGCGGGCTGGATCGCACCGCCCGTGCCGCTGGTCCTGTCGGCGATGCGGACCCGCAGGCAGGCGCGGGACCTGGCCAAGTTCACCCAGGGGTCGGCCGGCGACAAGGCCATGCGGGAGTACCTGAACTTCGCGACCTCACTGGCGTTCCTGCGGCAGCGCGCGGAGCGGGGGCTGGCCGGGGTGGACTTCGTCGAGCGGGAGCAGGAGCTGCTGCACCATCTCTGGGAGCGGCGGGACCGGGTGGCCGAGGTCTTCGCCCGGGTGGGCGCGCAGGAGTGGTACCGGACGCACCCGCAGACGCGTCCGGCCTACGGTCATCCGGGGATGCCCCCGATGCAGGGCCCCGCGATGCAGGGCGTGTACGGCGTGCCACGGGCGTACGGCGCCCCGGGCGGCTACCCCGCGCCGGGGTACGCGACCGCCCCCGCGCCGTTCCTCCCGGCCCAGCCCGTTCCGGGGTACGGCGGGTACCCGGCACCGGGGCCGGTGCCGGGCGGGTACGGCTATCCCGCTCCCGGGCCGGTCCAGCAGGCGTACCCGCCGCAGTTCGTACTGCCGCAGCCCCAGGCGCCCCAGCCTTACGGATATCCGCAGACCCAGCCACAGCCCGTGCCGCAGACACTGACGCAACCCCAACCCCAGACTCCGCCGGAGACCCCGGCGCACTTCCCGTCCCAGGAGCGACCCGCCGTCGCGCCCGCGGACCCGCCGTCCGAGCGACCGCTCGCACCGCAGCCGATCGCGCAGCAACGGATCGCGCAGCCGTCCGATGATGTGCCGGTCGAAACCGAAGGGGTGGAACCCCAGCTGGAGTCCCCGGTGGAGCCGCAGGTGGGACCCCGCTCCGACGGCGCGCACTGACGGCGCGCACACCTGTCACTCGCGCCGTCGGCGGATCGCACCGGAACCATCGGAGGTCCTTGCCGCGTTGTCCCTCGTAACCCCCGCACGCAGCGTGCGGAGACGCCGATACAGCGTCAGGAGGCCCGCGGATGACAGACGGCATCTATCGCATGGCCGTGGCCAGTGGCCATGCACACAGAGACACGGTCTCGCTCGCGGGGCAGCAGGTCAGACACTGGCTCAAGGCGCAGCACTACGAGGATCCCGGCGCCGAGGACGGACGTCACCGGGTCGGTCCGCAGGCGGTCATGGACTGTGCGCTCAAGGACCGGGTCCGAGGCGCGGGGGGCGCGAAGGAATCGGTCGCGCGCTGGCGACTACGCGAGTTCACTCCTCAGGGCATCTGGCAGACGTCTCTGATCATCAGCACTCCGCAGGGCGGTCCCACCTGGGTACGGCTGGACGCCGAGCAACTCCCGGTTCGGGGCACCTCCGCGACCAAGGCACCCGTACCGGCACTCGCCCGGGGCCTGCTGGACGTCATCTCCGCCACCGAGGGGACGCACACCGGCGCGGCACGGCTGCACGGGATGCCCACCGTGATCGAACGGGGCGACGTGGACGAGGTCCTCGACGAGCTGTGCGATCCGGAGCGACGGATGCCCATCGTCGTGGCAAGCACCCCGCCGCGAGCCGACTTCGAGGACTGGCTCGCGGAGACTGTCGACCCGCTGCTGCGCGGCTGCGCCGGGTTGGCCGTGCTGTACGCCCTCTCCCCCGGCGCCGAGCGGGACTTCAACCGCGCGCTGGAGCACCACCGGGTCTACGGCGGTGCCGTACGCACCTACCTGCCTGGCCTGGACCCGGCCTGGGCCCCGGAGGCCCAGCGGCACCGGGTGATGGGCCGGCACACCCTGGACACCGACCTGCGGCGTGCCGCGGGCCTGCTCGCCTGGCTGCCGCGCCGCCTCGCCGTCCAGTCGCCGCTGCCGGACGCCCTCACCGGACTACCCCCGCTGCGTGCGCGTGGCCTGCGGGACAACGCGCAGAGCGCAGCCGAGATCGACGAAGTGCAGCCCGGCTCCCTGCTGGTGGACCACCACGAGGAGGAGGCACACGAGGAGCGGGCGCGCGCCGAGGAACTTCAGGAGGTACGGCGCTGGCTGCGCGACGCGGAGGAGCGGGAGTCGCAGCTCGCGGCCGAGTACGACGAGCAGTACAGCGAGCTGCGGGAGGCCCGCACCCAGGTCCGCTCGCTGCGCGGACGGCTCGCCGAGGCGGGCCGGGCGGACGAGCTGGAGACGACGACGGTCCCGGGGGGGACGCGGGACGACCCCGTCTCCTTCGCGGAGCTGGTTGACCGGATGGACGAGTTCCCCCGGCTTGCCTTCACCGGTGACCCCCGCCTCGCCAGGGAGCTGGACGACCAGACCGACCACCCCACCTGGGTCCGGATGGCCTGGGACGCGCTGCTCGCACTGGAGGACTACGCCGCGGCGGCGGTCCACGGCGCGTCCGGCGGCGACTTCCGCCGCTGGTGCGAGAACACGCCAGCCGAATGCCATGTCTTCCCGCCGCGCAAAGTGATCCGCGACGAGTCCCGCACGGTGCGCACCAACGGCAAGTGGAAGGGCGAGCGGGAGCTGCCGGTGCCGGTGGACGTGAGCCCGACGGGCAAGGTCTTCATGGGCGCCCACCTCCGCATAGGCGGTGGCGGCACCGCCCCGCGGCTGCACTACCACGACGACTGCTCGGGGACGGGGCGGATCTACATCGGCTACATCGGGCTGCACCTCCACAACACCAGGACCAACTGACCCCATGCCCGGGGGTCCGGGGGTCGCCCCCGGGGGATGGAGCATCGGCTACATCGGGCTGCACCTCCACAACACCAGGACCAACTGACCCCACGTCCCGGGGGTCCGGGGCTCGCCCCCGGGGGATGGAGCATCGGCTACATCGGGCTGCACCTCCACAACACCAGAACCAACTGACCCCACGCCCCGGGGGTCAACCGGGACCCGCTGGCGAGCCCCTCGGGTTAGGGTCGTGGTCGGACTACTGCAGGAGGTCGTACGGAGATGGCACGGATTCCCTCTTCCCTGGTCGCGGCGAGCGGACTCGTCGGCGGATTCGGGATCGCCCGGGCGACCAAGAAGCGCGAGCTGGGCGGGGTGGCGCTGCTGGCGGCGGGGGCCGTGGCCGCGACCCAGTGGAAGCGGGCCGCAGGCCCGGGCACCGCGGTCGCGCTGACCGGGCTCTACGTCGCGGCCTTCGCGGGCTCGCACCCGCTCGCGAAGAAGCTCGGCGCCTGGCCCTCCGTCGGTACCGTCGCCGCAGGCGTGGCCCTTGCGTCGTGGGCGGCCGTGGACCGCCGCGTCTGACAAGCCCACTCAACCCCAGGCAGGCTGACTCAGGCAATCCGGCCCAGGCAGGCTGACTCAGGCAGGCCGACTCAGGCAGGCTGACTCAGGCAGGCCGACTCAGGCAGGCCGACGGTCCCGGTGTCGGGGGGTGTCACCGGGACCGTCGGGGTTCAGGGGCGCGCATATGCTGGCGCGCTTCGGTTCCTGCTACGGAGTCAGAGCGAGAGGCCGTGCTCAGCCAGCCACGCCGCCGGATCGACGGGCTCCGCGCCTCCCGGCCGCACCTCCAGGTGCAGGTGGGGGGCGGTGACATTGCCCGTCGCGCCGACTCTGCCGATGGGCTGGCCCGCGGTCACCTCGCCGGAGCCGACGCCTATCGCCGACAGGTGGCAGTACCAGACCTCGGTGCCGTCGGGCAGCGTCTCCACCACGCGGTATCCGAAGGCTCCGGCCCAACCGGCGGACGTGACAGTACCGTTGCCGATGGCGACGACCGGCGCACCGCTGGGGGCGGCGAAGTCCTGTCCGGTGTGCAGGTGTGCCCAGTAGGAGTCGGACTGCCCGAACCCCGAACCGGTGACGGCGCCTGCGACCGGGGCAACCAGGTCGCCGAGCCGCAGTCCCGCATCCCTGGCGTCCTGCGCGGCCTGTGCGGCGGCCGCTGCCTCCGCCACCGCCTGCAGGGCCAGTGCCTGCTTCGCCGCCGCAACCTGCGCAGCCTGGCGCCGGGCCGCGTCGTCCGCGGTCGCTCGCTGCTGCGCGGCCTGGATCCTGATCCGCTCGGCCAGCGCCGTGCCGGGGTCGGTCGCGTGCGCGGCCGTGGAGTTCACGGTCAGCGTCCGGGCGAACGGAGAAGTCTGGGCGTGCTCCTGGGCGATCAGCGTGCCCTTCGCGCTGCTCCCGGGATCGTTCGCGGCGGCGGAAGCCGGTGCGGCCAGGCCGATCGCGCCGGTGGCACCGACAGCGGCCATCGCCGCGATACCCAGGACGGTGGACGGCGCAATGCCTGTGAGGCGCTGCGGTGTCGCGTCGGGTATCTGCTCGGACCTCTGCGGCTGCACGGGTGCCCAGGCGGGCTGGTACGACGCCACGTTCGGCGTGCTCCTTTCCTTCCCTCTCGCCGACCGGGTTAGCTGACGGGTTCGGAGAGGAAGGTCTCCTACAGCCGACTTCGGCTGATTCACCCCAGGTACGTGGTTCCCCGGTTCCAACTGGATTAGGCGACTGCGCGCGACGCCGTCCGTCGAACGGCAGAACTTCGCGTTGCGTTATAGAAAGGTAATCCCAGTGACGGTTGAATCCAAGCGATCCAGGCGGTGCAGTTGAGCAGGACCCGGACCGTTACTTGATTTGTCCGATTTCGCCCGGACTTGACCCCTCCTGACCCTCCATCAGGCCGCTCCACTCAGCGCACCAGGCAGAACTCGTTGCCCTCGGGGTCGAGCATGACCTGGAACGCACCCTCCGCGTCGTGCTGGACCTCACCGACCGCCTCCGCTCCGCGATCGATCAGCTCGGCCCGGACCGTGGGGATGTCGTCGACCTCGATGTCCAGGTGCAGTCGGTTCTTCTTGCTCTCCTTTCCCTCCGTGACGGCCTGGAAGGCCAGCCGAGGCTGTCCGCCCGGCGGGTCCAGGTAGGACCAGTCGACCGAACGGTCGACTGGGAAACCACCCATCAGCACCGCCCAGAAGCGAACCAGCCGCCCGGGATCCGAGCAGTCCACGACGATCTCGTCCAGCCGCCCGAGGCCCTTGCCGCCCTCGGTACTGCCGCCCGCGCTGCTGCCCTTGTCACTGCCCTGGCTCATATCGCCAAGCTAGCGCCGCACCAGCCGGTTCAGGGAGATGCGCGCACAAGGCGCCCCACCGAGCCGGCCAGGATCTTCTGCAGCAGGCTGTAGGCGAGGATCGGCAGCAGCACCAGTGGATGGTCCGGCATTCGTGTCGCGGCGACGACCGCGCTCGCGCTGCTGTTGTTCATCCCGGAGGCGTAGGTGAGTGCGATCGCGTCCGCTCGGGGGATCCGGAGTCGGCCCGCCATCACCCAGCCGGCAAGGAACGAGCTTCCGCACATCAGCGTCGCCGCGACGACGACCAGGACGAGGAAGTCCGGGTCTGGCCGCTCGACCACCTGCCGCAGCGCCCCGCAGGCATTGGTGTAGCTGAGGGTGATCACGACGGACAGGTTCGCCAGCCGAATCGCAGGGAGCGCCCGGTGTATCGGCACGCCGAGGCGTGCGAACAATTGCCCGGCGAGCAGGCCGAGCGCACAGGGCACGACGACGACCAGAACGGCGAAGAGACTGCTGGCCGTGCGCGCGATGGCGTGCAGGTCGGCGGCATAAGCGCCGTCGGTGAGGAAACCGCCCAGGTGCAGGCCGAGCGGGATGGTCAGCGGGCTGAGCAGGGTGGAGCCGACGACCAGGCCCAGGCTCAGTGTCGCGTTGCCCTCGCTGCCCTGCGCGAACACCGTTGCTCCCGCGGCCACCGGCATCGCCCCGATCAGGGCCAGCCCGACCAGCAGGCTCTGTGCCTCCTTCTGGTTGTGCCATCCCTGGGCCGCGACCGAGCCGGCTGCGAGCAGGACCGTGGGGAGCAGCGCGTTGGAGAGGATGCCGACGAGCAGCGGCCCGGGTCGGCGTAGCAGCCGAGGCAGTTGCTCGGCCTTCGCGGTCAGTCCGGCATTGAAGATGATGACGGCCAGCAGTCCCGCCTGGAGCGGGAAGGAGGCGGCCCCGACCCGGCCCAGCGAGACTCCCCGGATCGCCTCACCCGGCTCGGGCAGGGCTGCGGCGAGGACATAGGCCCCCACCATGATCCACAGAAGCTGCCGCTGAAGCCCCGCCCCCACGCGGGCGAGCAGCCCCCGAGCACCGTGCCCGGGCGTTGTCCCGGATACGAGCGTGTGCAGTGCTGCGCCTGGGCCTGGGCCCGGGGCCGAGCCTGGACCTGGACCTGGAGACGCGGATGCGGGTACCAGTCGACGAGTGTGTGCCATGGCGCTGTGCCCTCCGTCCTGAGATGGCAATGGCTCTGCCTGCGGCCCGGAGTGGGCGTACGCCTGTCGTTCAGTGACATGAGATCAGAGAGCCGCGTTCACAGTCCTCCCAGAACGCCCGAAGTCATTCAAACGAGCGGATTACCGACCATCCGGGAATAGGCCACTCAGCCCGAGCCGCTCTGCATCGGGTAGAGCCAGTCCACCAGCGTGTTCGCCAGCTGGTCCGAGGTGAGCGCCCTGGCGTTGGCGAACTGCCCGTCCTCGGCGGGGCGACGGATCGATCCGTCGGGCGCCAGCAGCACCAGCGCCGGGATTCCGCTGCGGCCCAGCGTCACATACGTCGCGGCGAGCTGCGTGTTGCGGTCGAAGTGCCCCACGTCCACCGTCACCAGGTGGTAGTTGCGGGAGAGGATCAGGTTGACGCCGGGGGTGTCCACCAGGGCGGAGAGCGCCCGGCAGTCCTCGCACCAGTCGGAGCCGAACTCCACCAGTACGGGGCGGCCGTCCGTCCGGGCGGTGGCGAGGGCGGCGGAGAGGGCCACCTTGGAGTCGGCGGCCGGGTCGTAGCGGTCGGGGACGGCCGCGGGGACGACGCTCGGCAGCGGCAGGAACGGCCTGGCCAGCCCCAGCGAGTCGCTCGCGCCGGCCGGTCGGGACGCGCCGCTCGGGGCGTACTGGCCTCGCGCCCCGTTCCCGGACACGGTGATGCAGCCGCTGAGGCCGAACAGGGCCGCCGCCACGACGCAGACCAGTGCCACCCGCCCGGTCAGCTCCACCACCTGACCTTCATGACACACCCTCTTCGCATGAACCCGAGGTGCGTCACGCACCCTTGAAGATCATTTGAACAGAGGAACGGGCCACTGACGGGACGACAGCGCGGAGGCCACGCCCCGATCACCCGTACGGGGGATGTGGTCGAACGAAGCTACGCCGAGTTGGCAGCCATGGCAGCCAATGGCAGCCATCCGGCGAGGCGGACCCGTCAGGCGAGCGTCAGATAGGCGAGGCTGCCGAGCCCGGCCACAAAGCAGTAGATCGCGAAAGGCGTCAGCGTCCGCGTCTCGAAGTACTTCGTCAGGAACCGCACCGCGATGTACCCGGCCACGAAGGCCGCCACGGCTCCGGCCAGCACCTGGCCCCTGATGCCGTCCCCGGCGTGCCCGAGCAGCGAGGGAACCTTGAGCAGGGCCGCCGCCCCGATCACGGGCGTCGCGAGCAGGAAGGCGAAGCGCGCGGAGTCCTCGTGCCGCAGACCCTTGAAGATGCCCGTGCTGATGGTCACTCCGGAGCGGCTGATGCCGGGCAGCAGGGCGAGGATCTGGGCGCCGCCGATGATCAGGGCCTGGCCCCAGCTGAGCTTGGTGATCCGGCGGTCGGACAACTCGTCCGGGTGCAGTTGCTCGTCGCCCGGCGCCACGACGGCATCCCCGGCGCGCCGTCGTCCGCTGCCGCCCCGGCGCAGTCGCTCCGCGACGTACAGCACCACACCGTTGAGGGTCAGGAAGATCGCGGCCGGGATCGGCTTGCCCAGCGACTCCCGGAACACCTTGTCGAGCGCGAGCCCGGCTATGCCGACGGGGATGGTCGCCACGATGAGCAGCCAGGCGAGCTTCTGGTCCACGGTCTCGATCCGCCGCTCGCGCAGCGAACTGACGAGACCGGAGATGACCCGCACCCAGTCCCGCCAGAAGTAGACGACCAGCGCCAGGGCGGTGGCCAGGTGCAGGCCGATGAGCACGTTGAGATACGGCGAGTCGGCGGCGGAGACGTTGAGGTCCCGCTTCCACGAGCCTCCGAGCAGGGCCGGCAGCAGGATGCTGTGACCGAGACTCGAGACGGGGAAGAGCTCCGTGACGCCCTGGAGCAGGCCGACGCCGATCGCTTCTGGATAAGTGAGGACGGACATCTGCGGCCTTCAGCAAGGGAGTTCGAACGGTGGGCAGTCAGAAAGTACTACAGGCTTGTAGACCCTCCACCCCCGCGCAGCGCTTGTTCACCGCTTTGCCGCCTACCGTTCATCCACCTCTGCTGTCACGCAGCGGGCTGCAGCCCCGCCGCCAGCTCCGGCGCCATCCGCGGCTCGGAGGCCGCGACCACCCGCACCCGGCGCACGGCGTTGTCCTGGACGCCCGTCAGCTGCCTCCGCAGGCGCAGCGCCAGCACCACGATCAGCACCGTGCAGCCGGCCATCACCGCGACGTACGCCGCCGACATGCCGGCTCCGACCAGCAGCACCCCGGCCGCCGGGCCCATCGCCACGGCGACCTGCTTCACCAGCGCGAATGCCGCGTTGTAGCTGCCGAGCAGGTGCGCCGGCGCGAGGTCGGCGACGATCGGCCCGAGGGTGGGCGCGAGCAGCGCCTCGCCGACACCGAACAGCATGTAGACGGAGAGCATGGAGACGGTCGCCACGGCCGCGTCGGCGCGGACCAGTCCGGCGAGGGCCGCTGCCGCCCAGGCCGCGAGCCAGACGACGCCGGTCGCGGCGATGGCCGTGCTGCGGCGACGGCGCGCGGTGATCCGGACGACGATCATCTGCAGCACCACGATGGTCAGGGTGTTCACGCCCAGAGCGAGGCCCAGGACGGACGGCGAGGTGCCGACGACGTCGGTGGCGTACGCGGCGACGCCGGACTCGAACTGGCCGTAGCAGGTGAAGAAGATCAGCCCGGCGAGCAGGCAGATCCGGACCATCGCCTTGTCGGCGAGCAACGCGCGGAGGCCGGAGCGCGGGGCGGAAGCGTCGGCAGAAGCAGCCGCAGGCAGGTCGGCGGCTGCGGCGGAGACCGCGACCGGAGCCGGACGCGGGACCCGGATCGTGCCGGTGACCGCGGCGAGCACCAGGAACATCACTGCCTCGATGCTGAAGAGCAGCGTCAGACTGGTCGGGCGGTTGACGTCCACGATCTGCCCGCCGATCATCGCCCCGATCCCCATGCCCAGGTTGACCAGCGTGAACTGCAGCCCGAAGGCGTGTGCCCTGGTCTCCGACGTGGAGCAGCGGACGATCATCGTGGCGAGGGCGGGCTGCACCGTGGCGACCCCGGCGCCGAACAGGAACGCGGACAGCAGGACGTGTCCGCTACCGGTGGCGTGGCCGAAGGCCAGCGCGCCCGCGGCAGCCGTGACAGCGCCCGCCACCAGGACCGGCCTGGCCCCGTAGCGGTCGATGCCGCGTCCGGCGAGGGGCAGCGCGACCAGCGCGGCCAGCGCGAAGACGGTGAAGACCAGCCAGGCGGTCATCGAGCCGAGGCCGCGCACCTGGTTCACGTACACGAACATGTACGGCACGGTGAAGCCGCTGCCGAACGCGCTCAGCGCGTTGCCGACCTGGACGCGGCGCAGCGTGCCCGCGGCCGTTCCGTACTGCCCGTCGTTCTGCCGCATCGTGCGCGTCATGCTGCACCGCCCCTCGAAGCCGTCGTTGTTTCTAGTGAAAGACTACACTATTAAAGTCTTCGGTGAGAAATGCTATAGCTAAGAAGCCTTTAGTGCCGACATGCGACACTGGACGGCATGACGGAGCGAAGCGGGTCGGCCGCATGAGCGACACCCCTCAGGAGCCTCCCGGCGAGCTGCAGATCGACGAGCAGGTCGCCGCGTACCAGCGCGAGTTCCCCATGGTCGACCCACAGGTCGAGACGATCGTGTCGACACTGTCCCGGCTCGCCCGGCGGATGACCGTCGCCTACGGGCGGCAGCTGAACGAGCTGGGGATCAGTTCGGCGGACTGGGAAGTGCTCAAGGCGCTGATCGTGGCCGGCAGTCCGTACCGGCTCGGCCCCGGCGAGCTCGCCAAGCGACTGGGCCTGACCCCGGCCGCGATGACCCACCGCGTGGACCGCATGGCTGCGGCGGAGCTGGTCACCCGCACCAGGGACGAGAACAACCGGGTCAGGGTGAACATCGAGCTGACCCAGCTCGGCCGGGAGAAGTGGCTGGAGTCGATGCGGATGGCGGCGGTGTTCGAGGAGGACCTGCTGCGCGACGTCTCCACCGAGGAGCGCGCGGTGCTCTCCGGGCAGCTGGGCCGAATGCTGCGCCGGGTGGAGGAGCACCAGCCGGACGCGCTGGGCCGCTGCGACGACCTCGACGCCTGACGACCTGGCGACCTGGCGACCTGGCGACCTGCCCGTGGTGGCAGCCCGCCGACGCACACAGGGCCGCCCGCCGGAGAGACCCGGCGAACGGCCCTGACGTGATGAGGCGACCGGCGCTGCCGGCGTGGTCGAGGCGACCAGCGCCGCCGGCGAGACCGGCGGGCCTCAGGAGGCGAGACCGACCGACTTCAGCCAGTCGTCGGCGACGGCCAGCGGGTCCGCGCCCTTGCTGCCGATCTTGGTGTCCAGGTCCAGCAGCGTCGCCGTGTCCAGCTTCGCCGACACCGCGTTGAGGGCGTCCACGCCGTTCTGCGGCAGCGCCGACTTCTGCGCCACCGGGATCACATTCTGGAAGCCGAAGAGGTTCTTCGGGTCCTTGAGGGTGATCCACTTCTGGGCGCTGATCGTGCTGTCCGTCGTGAAGATGTCACCCACCTGGATGTCGTTCTTCGTCAGCGCCGCCTCGGTGAGCGTGCCGCCCGCGTCCAGGGCCTTGAAGCCCTTGAAGGTCAGACCGTAGACGGACTTCAGACCGAGCACTCCCTCCTGGCGGGTCTGGAACTCGGGCGCCGCGCCCAGCGTCAGCTTGTCCGCGATCGGGGCCAGGTCCGCGATGCTGGAGTCGGCGGTCAGCTTGTAGGTGCTGGCGGTGGTCGCGTTGATCGTGAGCGAGTCCTTGTCCTCGGCCGTGGACGGGTTCAGCAGTTCGAGACCGGGGGCGAGCTTCGCACTGAGCTGGGTGTCGGTGTCCTGCTCGCTGGTCGGGACGGCCGCCTTGTCGAGGTACGCCAGCAGCGAGCCGTTGTACTCCGGCATGACGGTGAGCGTGCCGTTCTTCAGCAGGCCGTAGGTGACCTCACGGCTGCCGATGTTGGGCTTGTAGGTGACCTGCAGCCCCTTGGCCTTGAGTGCTTCACCGTAGATGTCGGCGAGCAGGATGCTCTCGGGGAAGTTGTTGGATCCGACCGTGATCGCCCCGCCCGCCGAAGCCGAGGGCGCGGCCAGCGGATTGCTGCCGGACTTCGTCGAGGAGCCACAGGCTGCGAGGGAGACGGCGGCGGCAGAGGCGATGAGGGCGGCGGCTATGCGAGTGGGACGGCCGCTGGTACCGGTAGTAGTCACTGTTCCATTCCGAAGGTGAGGAGGAGCGTGCGGTGCGCGGGCAGTACGACATAACGACCTGGGTCGTAACTCACGGACGATCAAATCCGCTCGCCGCAAGGCCAGTCAACTGACGTCCAATCGCCGATCGGTGTCAGCCGAGCCCCTGCCCCGTGCCTGACCTGCGTCCTCAACGTCCGTAGGCCAGTGATACTGAGGGGTTTCGCGGGAGCCGGGGAAGGACTTTGGCGACTTCGTATCACAATGTTCACAAGCACCCTCTACAAGGGCCCCCGGCAGCCGGTAGTCTCCGCACGGTCACGTATTCGACGAGAACGTTCCGGTTCGGGCCGAGCCACCGTCAGATACCGGCCGCCGGAGCCGATCGAGGAGATTCGCTTGTCCCGCCAGGACGCGCGCACAGCGCCATCGGACGCACCCTCGACACTCGACCTGCCGAGTTCCGGCGTCCGCAGCCGGCTCGGGAGGCGCCTCGACCGGGTGCCGTTCCGGCAGAAGCTCAACGTCCTGGTCGCCGTCCCGGTCGTGGTCATCTCCGTACTCTTCGGCGTCGTCGTCAACAGCCAGATCAGCCAGGCCCAGACGGCAGGCGACCAGGCGGACCTGATCCGTGCGAGCGCCCAGGTCGCCCAGCTGGTCGACGACGTCCAGGCGGAGCACCAGCAGGCCCTGCTGCTGTGGGCCCGCTTCGACCGGCGCAGGGACAACGAGTCGGCCCCGGCGGTCGACGCCTTCCTCGCCGCCGAACATGTCACCAACAGCCAGGCCATGCTCGTCCGGCAGACCTTCGGCGCGGCACTCCCGGCTGCCGAGGACAAGGCCCTCCAGCAACTCGACAGCCTGGTCTCGATACGCGACCAGATCAGCGCCGGGCAACTGCCCGCCGACATCATCGACTCCGCGTACGGCCCCTCCGCCGACGCCCTCATCGACGGGCTGGGACTGACCGCACGCCAGGGCGGTGACGCCCCGCTCACCGAGACCCTGGACGCACTGCTGCGCGCCGACACCGCCCACGCGGCCTACGAGACCAGCCTGCTGTCCGCGCAGACCGGCGACTCCAACGCGCTGATCGAGTTCCTCGCCGCCGTCGGCGCCCGCCACCAGTTCGACTACCAGGTGCAGCGGTTCGGCGAGCTGGCGAACCCCGCCCAGGTCCCGGTGCTCGGCGGCATGGAGCACAACGGCGACCAGGCCTACCTGGACCAGCAGTTCGCGGCGCTGGAGGTCGACCCCGGGGCGATGGAGACCGCGTCCACCGGCCAGTCGATGCGGGCAGCCGCACCGCAGGTCGACACCACCTACCCGAGGATCGTCGGGGAGGCGGCCACCCGGCTGAACATCACCCGGTCGCTGACCCTCCAGATCGCCTCCTCCGCCGACAGCGCCTCGTCGGCGGCCTGGCTGCGCGCCATCCTGCTGCTCGCTCTGGCCCTGCTGATCTTCGTCACCTGGGTGACCCTGTCCGTACTGATCAGGCACTCGGTCGTGCGGCCCGTCCAGCGGCTCACCACCGCCGCCCGCAAGGTCGCCGACGTCTCCGAGCGGGAGCTCGCCCGGGTCGCCGACGACGACTCGCTCGACGAGAGTCCGGCCCGACTGGAGGCCGTGCCGGTCCTCGCCGAGGACGAACTCGGTGCGCTGGCCGCCGCGTTCAACCAGGTCCAGGTCACCGCGGCCGGGCTGCTGGAGCGGCAGGTCACCAGCCGCCGCAACATCGCCGAGATGTTCGGCAACATAGGCCGCCGCGTCAGCAACCTGACCACGCGGCAGCTCGCCCTCATCGACGCGGTCGAGCGCGGTGAGACCGACCCCGAGCTGCTCGAACAGCTCTACCGGATCGACCACATCGCCGTCCGTATGCAGCGCAACGCCGACAGCCTGATGCTGCTCGCGGGCATCCGCGAGTCGGAACTGGACGGACGGCCCGCCGCCGTCACCCACGTCGTGCGGGCCGCGCTCGGGCAGATCGAGGGCTACCAGCGGGTCGCCCTGCACGCCGAGACGGACGCGACCGTGTCGCCGGACATCGTCGGCGACCTGGTGCTGATGCTGGCCGAACTGCTGGAGAACGCCGCCTCGTTCTCCCCGGCCCACAGCAACGTCGAAGTCACCGTGCGCAGCGCGGCCGGCGGACGGGCGGCGATCGAGATCGTCGACCACGGGCTCGGCATGGGATCGGACCGCCTCGCCGAGGAGAACGCCCGGCTGGTCCGCCGCGAGCGGCTCGACCTGGTGCCGACCAAGGTGCTCGGACTCTTCGTGGTCGGCACCCTGGCCCGGCGCTGGGGGATCACGGTCACCCTGTCCCGTACCCCGGGGGGCGGCGTGACGAGCCTGGTGACCGTCCCGTCCTCGCTGATCACCACGGCAGCTCCCACGGCGCCGGTCACCGTTCCCGCACCCCCGGCCGCACTGACCCTGCAGGCCGCCGAGCCCGCACCCGAGCCCGCTCCGGCACCGGAACCCACACCGGCCTCGACGCCGACCCCCGCCACGACTCCCATCCCCGCCCCGGCTTCGACTCCGATCCCGGCTGCGATCCCGGCTCCGGTGACCGCGACCGTGCCCGCGGCCGAGGGCGAGCTGCCCCGCCGCACGGTCCGGCGCCCGGCGGACGACCCCGTCCACGCGCACACACCCGCCGCCGATCCGGCCGCCCCGAACTCGGCCCGGCCGGCCGCCTCCGAACCCGGCGGCACCCTGCGCCGCCGGGTTCGCGGTGCCACCCTCGCGTCCGCGACCACGGCCCGGTCCGAGGTCATCCCCTCGACGCCCCGCCATGACGTCGACGCCGAGGCCGTGCGCTCCTCGCTGGAGGAGTTCGAGGCCGCGGTCGACCGCGCCGAGCGCGACAGCACGCTCACCGATCTCCGCACCATGCACCACACTGCCCAGACCCCGAGCACGAGCACAGCACCAGAAGAACTTCCGGAAGGAGTGGGACCGTGACCACGCCCACGAACGGCGCAGCCGCCGATCCCCTGGCCAGCAGCGACGCAGCGGGTACCGCCGACCCCGGCGACCTGAGAACCGCCGCGGCCGACTTCACCTGGCTGCTGAACCGTTTCGCCACGGAGACGGCCGGAGTCGTGGACGCCATCGCCGTCTCCTCTGACGGTCTGCTGATCGCCGTTTCCCGGCTGCGCGACCCTGCGGACTCCGAGCGCCTGGCGGCGATCGTCTCCGGCATCACGAGCCTCGCCGCCGGGGCGTCCGGCAACTACGGCCTGGGCGCGCTGAACAAGGTCATCATCGATCTGGAGGGCGGACACCTCCTGGTCTCCTCCATCGGCAACGGCTCCGTGCTGGGCGTGGTGGCCTCCAAGGAGGCCAAGCTCGGCAACATCGCCTACGAGATGACCCTGTTCGCGAACCGGGCCGGGGCCGCGCTCAGCCCGCAGCTGATCATCGAGTTGAAGAACGGGGTCGGCGCCACTGCGAGCGGCTGAGCCGCCGGCAGGGGAATACTGTTACCTGACGCGCCGATTGACGGCGCGTCATCACACGGGGCGAGCTGGAGAGGACGACCATGGTGGCCAGCGCAGTAACCGCCGAGGGCGGGTACGGCTCCCCGCACCCAGGGGTCATCCGTCCCCTCCGCCCTTACGTCATGGCCGACGACCCCCCGGCACCGCCAACGCCGCCCGCCGCCGCACCGATCCCGGAGCCGTTGCCGGAACCCGCGCCCACACCCGCTCCCACACCTGTTCCCGCTCCCCCTCCCGCCCCCACCGCCACGCACGACCCGGCGCCGCCGCCACCTCCGGAGCCCAGCGCCCTCACCGACCGCAGCAGCCTCGCCGTCCGCCCGTTCCTGCTCACCGCCGGGCGCGTGGCCGGAGCCGGTGCGCGCGCCGACACCACCGCTCCGCCGCTACCGCTGGAAACCCAGGTCGTCGCCACCGCCGAGGGGCTGGCGGCGCTGCAAGGACCCGGAGGGCTCACCTTCGAGCATCATGCGATCGTCGCCGCCTGTCGCACTCCGCAGTCCCTCGCCGAGCTCGCCGCCCGGCTGCGGCTGCACCTCAACGTGGTCCGGGTCATCGCCGACGACCTGCGCACAGCCCGGCAGTTGGCCGTGTACGCACCCCAGGCCAGCACCGCCCAAGACGTTTCCGTACTGCGAAGGGTTATCGATGGTCTCCGCGCCGTCCCCGACTCCCGAGGGCTTCCGCGTGACAACCGCCCTGCCTAGCCCCGCCACGGCCGGGCCCGCCGGGCCGGCCCGGCCCCCGCTCCCGGTCAAGATGGTGATCGCCGGCGGCTTCGGCGTGGGCAAGACGACCACGGTCGCCGCGATCTCCGAGATCGAGCCGCTGACCACCGAGGCCAGCATCACCGCGGTCGCCGCGGGTGTGGACGACCTGACACACACCCCGCACAAGACCACCACCACGGTCGCCATGGACTTCGGCTGCATCACCCTGGACCCGACGCTGAAGCTGTACCTCTTCGGCACCCCGGGCCAGGACCGCTTCGGCTTCATGTGGGACGACCTGGTCGAGGGCGCCCTCGGCGGCCTGGTCATCGTCGACACCCGACGCCTCGACGACTGCTTCGCCGCGGTCGACTACTTCGAGAACAAGGGCCTGCCGTTCGCGGTGGGCGTCAACGTCTTCGACGGCAGTCTGGGCCACGACCTGGACGAGGTGCGCTGGGCACTGGATATCTCGGACAGCGTGCCGCTGGTGCTCTTCGACGCCCGCGAGCGAGGCTCCGTCCGGGACGCGCTGCTGGTCGTGCTGGAACTGGCGCTGGAGCGCGCGGGGCGGTAGCCGGTCGCGAGCCTGGCGAGCCGACCGCAGACCGTCCGGCTAGCGCTGCTGGCGCCGCACGCCCGGCGAGACGAACACCCTTCCCGCCAACCAGAACAGACCCAGCGTCACCAGTGCCAGGGCCGCCACCAGAGTCGCCCCGCCGACCACCTTCACGTAGTCGACCTGGTACAGCCCGTCCACGATGTACCGGCCGAGCCCGCCGAAGGAGACATACGCGGCGATGGTCGCCGTCGAGACGATCTGGATCGCCGACGACCGGATGCCGCTGAGGATCAGCGGCAGCGCCACCGGGACCTCGACCTGCCAGAGGACGCGCAGCGGGCTCATGCCCATCCCGCGCGCCGCGTCCACCAGCGAGCGGTCCACCGTGCGTACCGCCTCGTAGGTGGTGACCAGCATCGGCGGTACGGCGAGGGCGACCAGCGGGACCATGACCGGGGTCAGTCCGAGACCCATCAGGATGGTCAGCAGCACCAGCAGGCCGAAGCTGGGCAGCGCCCGCGCCGCTGTGGCGAGCAGCGCCAGCACGTTGCCGCCGCGCCCGGTGTGCCCGGTGACCAGTCCGATCGGCAGCCCGATGGCGCCGGCGATGCCGAGCGCCATCAGCGAGTACTGGACGTGTTCCCACAGGCGCTGCGGGATGCCGTCGGCGCCGTGCCAGCGCGCGCTGTCGTTGAAGAACGCGTTGACGAAGTGGAGCAGGTTCACCGCACCGCCCAGGGAGTGAGGAGCCGGCGCAGCAGCACCAGCAGGCCGTCGATGAGTATCGCCAGGACGGCGGTGGTGACCACGGAGCTCCACGCCAGGATCGGGCGGTGGTAGAAGTTGGCGTCCGCCAGCAGGTTGCCGAGGGCGCCCTCGTTGCCGATCAGCGCGCCGACGCTGACCAGGCTGATGCTGGACACGGTGGCGACGCGCAACCCGGCGAAGATCGCGGGCACCGCGATGGGCAGGTCGACCTGCAGGTAGCGGCGTACGGGGCCGAAGCCCATGGCGGTCGCGGCCGCGTTGGTCTCCTCCGGCACGGAGCGGACGCCGTCGATGATCGCGGGGATGAGGACGACCAGGCTGTACACGGTCAGCGGGATTTCGACCGTGGTGTCGCTGAGGCCGGTGTAGTCGATCAGGACGACGAAGAAGGCCAGCGACGGCAGGGCGTAGAAGACGGTGGTGATGCCCAGCATGGGCGCGTAGAGCCAGCGGTAGCGGGCGCAGAGCTGGCCCAGCGGGAGCGCGATGAGCAGGCCGAACAGGACCGGGATCAGCGCCTCCTGCAGATGCCAGCCGACCAGGCCGAGATAGCTGTGCTGGAGGTCACTGGGGATCCGGAAGAAGCCACCCATCAGGCCTTCACTTCCTGATCGGTGGGCTCACCCGGGTTGGAAGCGAGGTTCCCGGCCGGGTCCGTGCCGCCGGGGTCGCGTACGTAAGACGGCAGTTCGGCGTGCGCGGCGCGGATCGCGGCGGCGATGGTCTCCTGGGCCGCGACGCCGACGGCCCGTCCGTCCTCGTCCACGGCGACGGCCCAACCGGTCGGCGAGAGCACCGCGGAGTCGAGCGCGGCGCGCAGCGAGTCGCGTCCGGCGACGAAGCTGTGGCCGTACGGGATGAGCGTGTTGCTGCCTGCCACGAGGTCCTTGGCGTCGGCCCAGCCGAGCGGGCGGCCCTCGGTGTCGGTCACCAGCAGGTAGGGGGTCTGCGGCACGGCGCGGGCGGCGATCTGCTCGGCGGTGCTGTCCACGGCGACGATCGGCAGCGCGGTGAGTTCGAGCCCGGCTGCGGTGAAGAAGGACAGGCGGCGGATGCCCCGGTCCAGGCCGAGGAAGTCCTCGACGAAGGCGTCGGCGGGCGCCGACAGCAGCTCGGCCGGTGGCGCGAACTGGGCGAGCCGGCCGCCTTCGCGGAGCACCGCGACCATGTCGCCGATCTTGATGGCCTCGTCGATGTCGTGCGTCACAAAGACTATGGTTTTGCCCAGTTCCGCCTGGATTCGCACCAGTTCGTCCTGGAGGCCCTTGCGGACCACGGGGTCGACGGCGGAGAAGGGCTCGTCCATGAGCATCACCGGCGGGTCCGCCGCGAGGGCGCGGGCGACGCCGACGCGCTGCTGCTGGCCGCCGGAGAGCTGGTAGGGATAGCGCTTGGCGAGGGACGGGTCGAGCCCGACGCGCTCCATCAGCTCCAGCGCGCGGCTGCGGGCCTGCCCCCGGTCCCAGCCGAGCAGGCGGGGGACGGTGGCGATGTTCTCGACGATGGTGCGGTGCGGGAACAGTCCGGCGTGCTGGATGACATAACCCATCGAGCGGCGAAGCGCGTTGACCGGTTGCTCGCGAATGTCCCTGCCGTCGAGTGTGATTTTGCCCTCACTGGGCTCGATCATCCGGTTGATCATTCGGAGGGTGGTGGTCTTGCCACAACCGGAAGGGCCGACCAGAACGGTGATGGCACCGTCCGGGATCTCCAAGGTCAGCCGGTCCACTGCGGTGGTGCCGTCCGGGTACCGCTTCGTCACAGAATCGATCAGTATCAAAGCCGTACATAACCCTTCGGCACGCCAAAGTAACGGACCCTCATTTTCCGAGACCGCTGGTACGCGCGTCAACGAGCAATAGTTCGACCCCGCGGTCGGGGGGCGGCCGATCGTCTGGCAGAGTGGACCCTTACACCTGCGGGGCACCACTCGTCGCATCGTCCTTATGTATTACTCACGAACGCTTGCTACATTGCGCAACCGTGGAACCGGTCAGCGGAGGAACGCAGTCATACCTCCTGTGCCGCGCGGCCACTGGGGGCACAGCGGTACACAGACGACGCGTTCCGACCAGGAGCCTTCGGGCTCACCTCACCGAGCGGCCGACCCAACCGTGCGGCGCACCAAGGATGTGACCATGAGCGACACCAGGATCGGCGGCCGTGCCGCAGCCCGACGTGGTGGCGGAAGTGCGTCCGGAGCGGTGAGCGACGCCGTCGGCTCGGGGGGTGGCGGCCGGGCGGCCGCGCGCAAGGGCCGCAAGCGTAAGAAACCGCTCAAGGTGATAGCGATAACCACCGCGGCCATTGTGGCCGTGACCGCAGCGGCCGGTACCTACATCTACGTGCAACTGAACGGCAACATCAAGAGCGTCCCGCTGTTCGGCGGGACAAGCGGCTCCGCCGGTGTGGAGAAGGCCGACGCCTTTGGCCGCACCCCGATAAACATGCTCGTCATCGGCTCGGACGGGCGCAACAACCCGACCGACTGCAAGATCGGCGGCGACTGCGGCCCGGGCGCCAACGCCGACGTGGAGATGCTGGTCCACGTCTCCGCCGACCGCTCCAACGCCACGGTGATGAGCATCCCCCGTGACCTGATGACCCAACTCCCCGCCTGCACGGACCCGGTCACCAAGACCCACACCGACGGCGGTCTCGGTCAGATCAACAGCGCGCTGCAGTACGGACCCGGTTGCAGCGTCGCCGCCATCCACCAGTTGACTGGCGTCCCCATCGACCACTTCGCGATGGTGGACTTCAGCGGCGTCGTGAGCATGTCCGACGCCGTGGGCGGGGTCAACGTCTGCGTGAACAACAACGTCTACGACCCGTACTCGCACCTCAAGCTGGCCAAGGGCACCCACACCCTGAAGGGCATGGCGGCGCTCGAGTTCGTCCGCACCCGGCACGGCTTCGGCGACGGCAGCGACCTGGGCCGCACCTACGCCCAGCACACCTTCCTGACCCAGATGATGAACAAGCTGAAGAACGCGGGCACGCTGACCAACCCGGTCGCGGTGCTGGGTCTGGCCCAGGCGGCGACCAAGGCACTCACGGTCGACACCGGGCTCGCCGGCATACCCCAGCTGCTCGGGCTGGCTGATGACCTGCACAAGGTGCCGACCAGCCGGATGACCTTCACCACGATGCAGAACTACCCGGACCCCAACAACAGCTCCCGGGTGCTGCTGGGGCCCGGCGCGCAGACGCTGTTCACCACCATCATCAACGACCAGTCGCTGACCACCGACAGCGGCGCCAAGACCGCCGCCGGCGCCTCCGCCTCGGCCTCGGCCGCCGCGAAGCCGGCCGCCCCGACGACGGCCGCCGCCAAGACCGTTCCGAACGGCGACCTGGCGGTTAGGGTGGAGAACGGCAGCGGCAGGACCGGGCGGGCGACCACAGTTCGTGACGGACTGGTAGCCCAGGGCTACAGCTCCAACAGCACCACCGCGAACGCTCCCAGCAGCAGCTCCACCAGCGCGCTCTACTACGGCGCGGGTCACGAGGACAACGCGAAGCAGGTCGCCGCCAGCCTGGGTCTGCCCGCCTCGGCGATCAAGCAGGGCACGAGCTCGCGACTGGTCCTGGTGATCGGGTCCGACTGGACCTCCGGCACCACCTTCTCCGCGACCTCCGGCGGCGCCTCCTCCCCCGCGCCGGTCAACACCTCGGTCGCGCTCAACAACTCGCATGCGCAGACCGGTGACCAGACCAACACCTGCGTCCCGGTCAGCACCCAGTACACGGTGCAGCTGAACGGTGTGGGCATGACGCCCATACAGGCCTTCAGCCGTAGCCCTGACGTCCCCGTCTCCGCGCCCTAGTCCTGGGCCCCTAGGGTCTGTCCGGCCGGACAGACCCTAGGAGGGTGCTGAAGATCTAGGCCGGGCACGGTCAGATCGCTTCGGCCTCGACCGCGCGCTCGACCTCGGCCAGGTCCAAGCCGTGGTCGCGGAGTACGTCCACGGCCAGGCCGCCGCCCTCACGGAGCAGGCCGAGCAGGATGTGGCCGGTACCGATGTGGTCGTCGCCACGGCCCCGCATGGCGCGCACGGAGAGCTCCATGACCTTTTTGGCCCGGCCTGTGAACCCGATCCGCTTGGTAGCGGTCCTCGTCCGTCCGCCGGCGGACCTGCCACCAGGACGGCTCAGTGCGCCGGCGCCGAAGGTGGCCTCGACGCGCTGGGTGACCGCGTCCAGATCGATGCCGATGGCCTCCAGCGCGGCCGCGTCCGGCAGACTGCGCCCGCTCAGCAGCCGCTGGACCGCGTTGCGCGCCGTGGCCAGGTCGAGCCCGGCTCGCACGAGTATCGCGACGGCAGGCTCGTCGGGCTGGTGCAGCAGGCCGAGCAGCAGGTGCTCGGTGCCGAGACAGTCGTGGTGCAGGGTTCGCGCCTCGGTCCCGGCGAACTCGACGGTCCCGCGCGCGGCATCGGTAAAGCGTTCGAACATGGCTACTCCACACCCCTTCCGAACGGTCCCGGAGCACGCCGGGAGTGCTTCTTGTGGACGGCCTGCCTGCTGACGCCGAGGCAGGCGGCGATCTCCTGCCAGGACCAGCCCTGCGCCCTCGCGTTGCCGACCTGAAGATCTTCAAGCCGCTCCGCGAGGTCGCGCAGGGCCCGCACGGCCCGGAGTCCCACAGCCGGATCTCTGCTGCCCGCATCGTCCGCGAGCTGTCTGGTCTCGCTCATGCTGTCAATGTACGTTGACAGATACCCAGCGTCAACCATCGTTGACAGTCCTAGATCGACACCAGCATCACCGGCGCGCTCGTCGGCTTGGGCGACCCGCCTGCCGGTTCCACCGTCACGCCCACGCCCGCCGCACCGTTGGAGGTCCCGACCAGCAGCTGGGCACCGGCCAGCACCTGCGCGCCGGCCGCCGGAGTCGCCGGCACCAGCCCGGCCGGGACCATCTGGCCACCCTTGCTGAACCAGAGCTCGTACACATGCGCGTCCGGCAGGAGCGGCAGCCCGTGGTAGACGAAGGCCGTCTGCCCCAGCGCCCGCGAGGTGACGACCGTGCTGCTGCCACCGCCCTTCACTGCGCCGGTGCGGAAGCTCGCGTCGGGGGCGGCGAGCAGCGCGCTCAGCGCCTCCGCCTGCTGTTCCACCTGCGCGGTACGAGACCGCTGCTGTGTCGCCTCGTGCTGCGCGTTCACCGCGATCCCGCCGGCGACCAGCGCGATCAGCAGGCAGGCAGCGACCGCGAGTTGCGGCATCCGACGCTGCCAGCGCAGCCGGCGCAGCCGCCAGGACGACAGGTCCGACGCCTCGGGCACCAGCGGGGGCAGCTGCCGTACCTCGGGCAGCGCGGCCATCACCCGGGCTCGGAACTCCGGCGTCGGCACCTCCGCCGCTGCCAGCCCCAACCGCGCGGCGGTCTCCTGGAGCTCCCGCACCTCCTGGGCGCAGGACGGGCAGACGGCGAGGTGCCGGGCGAACTCCTCCGACTCGCGATCAGACAGGGCGTGCAGTGCGTAGGCGCCGGTGAGCGTGTGCAGATCGGCACTGGTCATGAAGTCACCCCCAGGCAGTCGCGGAGCCGGATGAGTCCGTCCCTGAGTCGGGTCTTGACGGTGCCGAGGGCCGCGCCGAGCAGATCGGCCGTCTCCTGGTAGGTACAGCCGCGGTAGTAGGCCAGCAGAACGGACTCTCGCTGGAGCTCGGTGAGCGAACCCAGGCAGCGGCGCACCTGCTCGCGTTCCAGACGGCGTTCCACCTGTTCGCTGACCTCATCGTAGGCCGGCGTGTGGTCGCGGACCGCCGCGCGGTGCTCGCGGTCGGTCGCGGCCTGGGCCGAGCGGACCCGGTCCACGGCGCGTCGATGGGCCAGTGTCATGATCCACGACATCGCGCTGCCCCGGTCGGGGTCGAAGCGGGCAGCGGAACGCCAGACCTCGACCAGCACCTCCTGGGCCACCTCCTCCGACTGCGCCGGGTCCCGGAGCAGCCTGCGCACCAGGCCGAGCACAGGGCCGGCGACCGCCGAGTAAACAGTCTCGAAGGCCTGCTGGTCCCCCCTGGAGACGCGGTCGAGCAGCGTCTCCAGGGCACCGGGGCGAGGAGCCACGGGGCGGTCGCCACGTGCTGCCGCATGCATGGGTTCCTCCGGAGGGTCGAGGGCGCATCACTGATTCGTCGCCGGAACCGGAGCGGATTGGTCCGATCGTACGGAAATTCGGCCCTCTCCGGGGGTCAGCCGATCGGGGGCGTCAGCACCGTGTCGATGATCTCGACATTGGCGTTCGCCGTCTGCACATTCCCGCAGACCACGTTCACCGAATCGTTCACCTTGAACGATTCTCCGCTGCCCGAGGTCATCAGGGACTGCTTCTCCAGGGTCGTGTAGACGGCGGCCGGGGTGCGGTCGATGACCGCACCGCCCACCGCCGTGACCGGACCCGCCTGCGAGCGGATCGGCGCCGCCGCCAACTCCGCCGTCGCCAGCGCGGCGAGAGCCGCGACCAGCCCACTGAGCGCGCCGAGCACGGCCCGGAACAGGCGGGCGCAGCGCGGCCGATGCGGTCTCGCGCCGCGGGATTGGTCCGTTCTGCCTCGGTTTCCGCTCACACCTCCGATTCGGAGCTGTTGGCGTCTTGGATTGGCTCCGCCGGGACGGGGGCTGCGCCGGGCCCAGGCGTTGGGGTGCGCACGGGGGTTGCACTGGGCTCAGGCAGAGGACCAGGCGCGGGATCGGGCGCGGCGGCGGGTGCAGGCGCAGGTGGGTGGGCGAGCGCGGGCCCCGGTTCGGACGCGAGCCCCGGCCCGGACGCGGGCGCCGGTTCGGGCGCGGGTCTCGGCCCGGAGGCGGGGGCCGTGGCAGGTGCAGGTGTTGGCGCAGGGCCAGGAATCGGCGCGGACTGCGGCGCCGGGGCGGGAGTCCGCGCAGCACCCCGGTCGGGCTCCGCGCCGCTTCCTCGCGCGGGCGCGTGCGCGGGCGCGGACCCGGGAACGAGCCCGCGTCGTGGGCGATGCCTGACCACCGTCACCGCCGATGCGACCGCGACGGCCACCGCGACCGCCGCGAGCAGCAGCAGCCAGTTCCGCAGGTACGGCAGCGGCAGCAGCGTGGCGTTGCCGTTGTGGTCGTGCTCGCGGAGCACCGCCGGCAGGCCGACCGCGGTCAGCGCGGCCGCGGTGATCAGCCCGATCCGTACCGGCGTCCGCACCCGCGACGGCACCAGCCGGGCCGCCAGCACGCCCGCCAACAGCACCACCGGGATCCACACCCCGTCATGCAGCACGATCGCACCGCCCGCCCACAGCGGCACATCCAGATGATGCTGCATCAGATACGGATCGCTGAGGAACCCCTGGACTCCGAACCCGACCAACGCGAGTCCCCCGGCCAGAGCCGTCGCCCGAACCAGCGTCCGGATCATCATGCGATCACCTCCAGCCGCGAGACCCACTTGGTCTGCAGCACACCGGGCCGGTCCGGAGCGATGATCCGCGCCGGATAGCCGTGGTCGGCGGCCAGCACCTCGCCGTTGACCCGCAGTGCCAGCAAGGTCAGCGGGTCGTGGGCGTAGGACGCCTCCATCTCGGTGACCCGGTACGAGCCGTAGCGCTCCAGCGACACCACTCGCAGCCGCGCCGTCGCCGGAGCGCCGACCCGCTCCAGCAGGTCCAGCACGCGGACGCCGGTCCAGTACGCTGATGCGCTCCAGCCCTCGACGCAGGCGATCGGCAGCAATGCCGTGTACTGCGGCAGCGCGGCGAGTTCGTCCAGCGTGAGCGTGTACGTTCGCGGCCCGGCGACAGTGAGCCGCCAGTCGTTCGCCCTGGTCGGGGTGATCTCGGTCCCGGCCGCCGCTGCGGTGCGGTTGACCGGAAGCCCCTGGGGTCCGAGGTCGGGCCGCCGCGGCGCGAGCAGGTCGAGCCGCCGCAGCCAAGGCACCGACTGCCCTGCGGTGACCGCGGTGACCGTCAGCACGGACACGGCCACGCCGGTGAGGAACGCCCGCCGCTCCGGCGACGCCTCGCGGACCCGCCGCCAGTTCTCGGCGATCTCCGGCGCCTTGGCGCCGATGTGCAACAGCAGGCCGCCGATCGCGATCCAGGCCAACCAGAAGTGGGCCTGCCGGAACGGGAACGGCCAGGGGTACCACTGCAGCGTGTTGAGCAGCCCGGTGAACAGCTCCAGCAGTGCCGAGCCGAGCAGCAGCACGATGCCGAGGCGCTCCAGTGCCTGCAGCACGCTTCGGGCCGGGGGCCAGACGAAGAGCTTGGGATACACCGTCCACAACTTCGCGCCGAGCAGCGGGATCGCGGCGATGCCGCTGATCACGTGCAGACCCTGGGTGATCCGATAACCGTTCACCGGACGGCTCGGCAGATGGTCTCGCAGCCATCCCGGCGGGTCCTGGAGCCCATGACTGATCAGACCGGTGGCGAAACAGATCAGGAAGGCCGCGCCGAGCCAGCGGCCGATCACCACGGCGGTCCGCGGCTCGTGCAACTTGGAGCGGAAAGCGGACTGCAGCGCCGCCGGGTGCAACCCGGGCGGCAAGGACGGAAACGGTTGTCTGGGCACATCTCCATGAGACATTCCCAGGGGGCCCAGAACGACGTTTTGCCTGCTTACGGAAGTCCTACGGCAGTCGAGGAGGCCGGCTCAGGAGGGCGGCGGTTTGGGCATCCGGAGCTCGAACCAGACGCAGCGTCCATCGTGTCCGCCGTACGCGCCCCAGCGGTCGGCGAGCGCGTCGACCAGACCGAGTCCGCGGCCGCCCTCCCCCGAGCCCGGTCGCATCGTCGGCACCCGATGGCTGCCCTGGTCATGGACCATGATCCGCACCATCTCTCCCGGGTGGGCGAGTTCCACCACGAAGCGGCCCTCGGCGCCCCCCGAGCGGGTGTGCAGGACGGCGTTGCTCACAAGCTCGCTGACCAGCAGCACCGCATCGTCGAGGGACGCTTCGAAGGGACTGCCGCGCAGCAGCCCGGCGATGTGACGGCGCGCCTCCCGCACGCAGGGGAGTTCCCCGGGGAACTCCATCCGGATGGACGGCAGCTCGAGAGGCCCACTCACGAGGCCCCCTCCGCCCTTTCGCCCGTGGCGCGCCCGCGCTCTGGGTGAATGATCACGTTCACACGGTAGTCGGCGACGGCGGGGCGCACTGCGAGAGAACGGCCTATACCGCTCGAAGGGAGGCATGTTCTGCCGAAATGGTCCATAACGACGCCCCCTCCGCTATCAGCGCCAGGCGGGCACGATGGTGCGCGAGGTCCTCGACGACGCCGCGCGGGACCGGCTGGCGTCGAACGTGGCCGGGCACCTGTGCAACCGGGTATCCGAGCCCGTGCTGAAGCGGGCCTTCCCGTACTGGTCCACCATCGACAAGGCCCTCGGCCAACGGATCGCTGCCGACGTGAACCGGTAGCTGCCGCCCGACACGGACAACACGCCCGCCCGGTCGACAGCCTCATCGATCATCGCCGAATCGGTGACCGGGCCGACCGGGCGGGGCGGTTTTCGCTCGCTCGGTACTCGCCGGGAGGCTCCGTGCGGGTCATTTCTGCGCACCTCTTCGGCATGCCGTCGTTGAGTCTCGTAGCGGGGTTCCCCGACAACGGGTAGCTTGGGGCGCAGTAGCAGTCGTGGTTCCCGAGTCCCACTCGCCCGTGATCGCGATCACGGGCATTGTTCTGTCCGGGATCCGGTTGCGAGCAGGCAGGGTCGGTGACACGGTGCCCGCACGATGCGGGCCCGGGTGCGACTGCCCTCGCAAGGAGAACAGCATGGCCAGCGGCACCGTTAAGTGGTTCAACGCCGAAAAGGGCTTCGGGTTCATCGAGCAGGACGGCGGCGGCGCCGACGTCTTCGCCCACTACTCCAACATCAGCGCCCAGGGCTTCCGTGAGCTCCAGGAGGGCCAGAAGGTCACCTTCGACGTCACTCAGGGCCAGAAGGGCCCGCAGGCGGAGAACATCGTTCCGGCCTGATCACAGGTCTGAACGGCGAGACGCCCCGCACCTCCTGGTGCGGGGCGTCTCGCCGTTACCGGCTACCGGCTACCGGCTACCGGCTACCGGCCGGCGTAGACCTTCTCGACGAACTCGTGCAGCTGGGCATCCGTCAGATGATGCGCGAGGTCCGCCTCGCTGATCATGCCGATCAGCCGCTTGTTCTCGACCACGGGCAGGCGGCGGATCTGGTGGGACTCCATCATGTCCAGGACGTCCTTGAGGTCCGCGTCCGCCGAGATCCAGCGCGGCGTGCCCTGGGCGAGTTCGCCGCAGGTCATCTTGGCGGGGTCCATGCCCGCCGCAACGCACATGACCACGATGTCGCGGTCGGTGACGATCCCGCACATCCGGTCGTTGCTGTCGGAGATCGGGAGCGCGCCCACGTTGAGCTGGCGCATCATCATCGCGGCGCGGGTGAGCGTCTCCGTCGCGGGAATGCTCTGCGCGCCGCTGTGCATCATGTCTCGGGCGTTGGTCATTGCAATTGCCTCCTCGGCGCCGGCCGGGGCGGCGCGGCTGCCATGATTCCGGGACCGTGGGCACCGAGCCCACGGCGTGCCCAGCCTCACGGCGGTGCGAGGGCGTCGGCGACCGCAGTGGCCCGAACGGGTGACGGGGGCCGGGCGCAGGCACGTCCGGCCCAGTACCGGCTGCGGATCGGGCACAACACCACGACCCTGGTCGCATGAGCGACAGCAGCACCCACCCGCACGACGACAGCCATCACGCGCACGTAGTCGTCCACCCCGTCGTGGACGCCACTCCCCCCTTCCGACGCGTGGACATCCTGGGCGTGCAGGTCGGCAAGGCGCACTCGCTCCGGGACGTCGCGGAGTTCTGCCGCCGCGCCGGACTCGCGGACCTCGACCTCGAAGCACCGGGGAACGTGCTGTGGATCGGCGGCGACGCCCACACCTGGGCGCTGTGACCGCCTGCCGCGTAGCGTGAACGGGGAGAGGTGAGGACCATGACGGGACAGGTACTGACCGAGGTCAGCGGCGTCGTCAGGACGGAACGCGAGGCGGACTTTCTCGCGGCCTACCGCGACCTCGTCGCGCGCCCTCTGCCGGACGGACTGGTGCGGACCGAACTGCTGAGCGGACCGGACGGACGCTGGCGGATCCAGACACTGTGGCGGGACCGAGCAGCCCTCGATGCGATGCGCGCCTCCCTGGACGGCCCGGCGGCGCCCAAGCTCTTCCGCGACGCGGGCGCCGATCCCGAACTCGCCCTCTTCGACGTCGCAGCCGGCGCCGTCGCCCGCACGGGCTGAGCAGGCTCACGCCTGTCCTGGTCCAGGACGGGCGTCGCTAGGGCGAGAGGGCGATACCGAGCGAGTCCGCGGCCAATGGCTTGGGCGCACCCTTCTCGTAGAAGGCCTCGAGTTCGGTGACGGTGAAACCCGCGGTCGTGAGCATCTCGACGATCGGCCGGGTGAGGTGGCAGCCGTCGAGGAGCCGTTTCTCCATCGGCTCCAGGCGTCGTTGCCAGCGGCGCACGCTCTCGTCCTCTTCCGGGGCCAGACCGTGCTCGAGGAAGTGCAGGGCCCCTCCGGGCTTGAGAACGCGCCGCACCTCGCGGAGGGCGGCGTCCGCATCCGGAATGGTGCACAACGTCCAGGTGGAGAGGGCGGCGTCGAAGGTGTTGTCCGCGAACGGCAACGACTGGCCGTCCAGACCCACGCGCTCCACCGGTGTGCTTGCCGCGCTCACTCGCTCACCGGCCAGTCTCCATCCCAGATCGGACGGCTCGACCGCGGCCACCCGGGTGACCGTCAGCGGATAGAAGGGAACGTTGTGCCCCGAACCGAACCCGATCTCGACGACCTCGCCCGACAGCCCCTCGCAGACTCGGCGCCGTAGCGGTTCGACCGCCGCGATCCCGCAGACGGAATTGATGATCCGCGGCACGATTCGCTCGGCGTAGACGCCCATCGCGACCTCCATGGCTCGTCTCCAGAATGGCACCCCGACAGACGCGATGCCATGATCGCGGATCGGCCGCCAGACGCTGCGCGTAGCGAAGCCGAACGTACGAAGAGGAACCGCCTCTCGGGCCGGTTATCGGGTCCCGTAGCTGGTGGGGGGGACCAACGCGCAGGCCGACTGGCACGATCGCCAAGGTACGTCGGCGGAAGCACGCATTCGCAGCGCGGCGGCAACGCCCCTGTTCAGCCCTCCACCCTCGCTCGCCGCCGAGGGGACAGCCGAGGGGACAGAGGTGCATGATGTGCGGCGTGAATGACTGGATGCGCGCCCGAAGCGGCTGGACGATCTTCCTCATCGCATGGGGAGCCGCGCTCAGCGGCGGATCGCTCGGAGAAGCAACGGAGTGGATGTTCCAGACGCCCCACCCCTCGCTGACCGCCCACCTCCCCTGGCTGCTGGGCGGCAGCATGTTCATGGCCCTCGTCGGCACAGCCAGCACGCTCCGCCGCCGCCGAACCCGAGGGGAAGCAGCTTCGCGAGGCTAGCCCCAGCCGAGCACGGTTGCCGGGGTAAGGAAGCCAGGGCGTCAGGGGGTGACGTGGTCGAGTGCCCTCTCGGCGAGCCGCGGCCACCGCCCCGCGCAAATGACCGGGACGCCCACCCAGTCCTTGGCTCCTTGTGATGCACGGCGAGGGGATCAGGGCGCGGGCGTCACGACGGTGACGGCCGCAGACGACGACGCGCCGCCGTGATTCGGCGGCGGCACAGCATCATGGTGAATCCCCTGCGCAACGATCCAGGCCAGAGCGGCAGCCGCGATCAGCATGCCACCCGCGCCCGCCAGCCTGGGGTCGAGCAGGGCATTTCGCGGTGTATCTCGCCCGTCGTGCCCGTCCATCGCCCTGCCCTCCGCCTCGGAGCCGGAGCCAGACGCTACCGCGCCCACCAGCCTGGGGACAGGGTGCTTGTGACGGTCACTCACGACGGATGCCGGGGCCACCGCTCAGGAGCGGTCACCGACCGGCGCGGTGGCGTGATTCTGCGGCGCGGTGTTGGCCTGCTCCAGGGCGGCAACGGTAGCCGCCGACGGACCCAGCACGACGGCGGCAGCCACACCTACCAGGGTCCACGGGCTGCGCAGCAGACGCATCGCCAGGCTCATCCGGTCGTACCCGCTCATCGCGTCCTCCACTGCTCGCAGCCTGCGTGCTCTCGACGCGGACCACGCTAGGCAGCGGATCTGGAGATCCCCTGTGGCATCTCTTTGACACAGATGAGAACCAGTCATCGGCGCCTGACGACCCGACAACGCAGAAGCCCCCACCGGACACCAAGGTCCTGGTGGAGGCTCCATCGCAGGGTGGGCCGCGTGGGACTCGAACCCACAACCTATGGATTAAAAGTCCACAGCTCTGCCAATTGAGCTAGCGGCCCGGACAGCACCACCGTCCGAGACGGCAACCTGCCGAGTGAAGCGTACCTGGATCTACGCCCGCGCTCGCCACCGGATTACCCCGCCGCGCGGTACGGGCGGCCGCCAACGGCGGAGGGCCGCTTGTTCCACCGGTGTCCCGGTGCAGCAAGCGGCCCTCTGAGCTACCTGGCCACCTCAGTTGGTGCCCGTCGCGTTATGTGTCAGTTCTTCCAGCGCGGCTTGTTGCGGTCGCCGCCGGCGGTGGAGCCGCCGTTGTAGCTGCTGCCGCCACGGTCGTCACGGCGCTGGAAGCCACCCGGACGGCTGTCGCGGTCGCCGAAGGAGCGACTGCCACCCCCGGCCGGGCGGTGGTCGTCGCGGCGGCCGAACGCCGGACGGCTGTTGCGGTCACCGGTGGGACGGCTGCCGCCGTAGGAGGGACGGTCGCCGTGCGCCGGACGGTCGCCGAAGGAACGGCTGCCGCCGCCGGCGCTCGGGCGGTCGTCGCGGCGCTGGAAGCCACCGGAACGGTTGTCAGCGGAACGGTTGTCCCGGTCACCGAAGGAACGGCTGCCGCTGCCACCACGGTCGTCACGGCTGTAACCACCACCGGC
>NZ_JBGCBY010000042.1:0-49760 GCF_041262165.1 Streptacidiphilus sp. MAP12-16 | reverse complement strand
CCGACGCGCCGTAACTGAGCGTCCCACCCGCCGTGTCGGTCGCACTCAGCTGCAACGAAGCGGCCGTACCCACCGTGCCGCTCTGGTTGGCCGGGGTCGACAGCGCGACGCCGCCGGTCCCGCTGGTGGACCAGATGTCGGTGATCGGGGTCGCCGAGGCGCTGGCGCCGAGACGGCCGAGGCCGTAGGCGTCCTCGACCGTGCGCAGCACCGAGTAGTGGTTGATCTGCTCGCTGTAGTTCCCGGCCTTGACCCCGGCGCCGACGAAGATCGTGGGGACCTGGTTGCTGCCGCTGCTGTCGTCCTCGTCCCAGGTGACCACGAGCAGGCTGTTGTGAGCCTTGGCCCACTGGGCGTAGCCGTCGATGTTGCTCTGGAGCCAGGTGTCGCCCTGGGCGATGGTGCCGTCGTGCATGTCGTTGATCAGGTTGGGGACGACGAAGGACAGCGTCGGCAGAGTGCTGTAGTCGGTGGGGAACTGGGCGTAGGTCTTGTTGTCCGCTGAGGGTATGGCGCTGAAGTTCACCCACGGGTTGTGCTTCCGGGCGTACTCGCCGCTGGTGCAGCCGGTGTAGCCCTGCGAGGGCATCGACTCGGAGTAGCCGGTGAACCCGAGGCCCGCGGAGAGGGCCTCGGCGCCGAGGCTGCCGCCGGTGAAGGTGTGCGGGCAACTGTCGCTGCTCAGACCCTGGGTGGAGCCGGAGAACAGAGCCAGGTAGTTGGGCTCGCTCGGATGGGTGACGGCGAAGGAGTTCGTGAAGTTCGCGCCCTGCTGGGCCAGGGAGTTGATGTAGGGGGCGTCCGTGGTGTCGCCGATGATGCTGGAGTAGGAGTGGTTCTCCATGATCACGACGAGCGTGTGGTCGGGGCGGGGCACTGTGGTGGCCGCGCTCGCGACGGGCGCCACCGCTGTGCCGAGTCCGGCCAGGCAGCCAAGTACCGCGGCGGTGGAGAGGAACCTCTTGATGCGCACAGCATCTCCCTTGTAGGGATGGGTGGTTCAGTACGCATCCATGGTTGGCGCCTAGGCTGTCCACGAACAGAGACAGTAAGTAATGTTCACGTCAAGTTTGCTTGTCGCGGGCAAGCCTTCGCCAGACGTTGGCCCGCTCAGGTGTCCTGGGAGACCCGGAGGAGGACGAGCGTCTTTGGTGGGAAGCCCCACATGATTCCCACATGAAGGCTTCATACGGTGTGCCCGGCTCGTCGGGTTTCCGGTCGTCGGGTCTCTCCGGTCGTCGGGTCTCCGGCATGGAACAGGCAAGGGTGGCGATGAACGCGGATCGAGAGCTGGGCGGGCGTTACGTCGTGACCGGGCTGCTGGGGCGCGGGGGCATGGCCGAGGTGCACCTCGCCCGGGACCTGCGCCTCGACCGCCTGGTGGCGGTCAAGGTCCTCCGCCCCGACCTGGCCGTCGACCCCACCTACCTGGCACGGTTCCGTCGCGAGGCCCTGTCCGCGGCCTCCCTCAACCACACGTCGATCGTCACCGTCTACGACAGCGGCGAGGACGTGGCGAGCGGGGCACTGCTGCCGTACCTGGTGATGGAGTACGTCCCCGGTTCCACGCTCGCCGACCTGCTGCGGGAGGGACAGCGCCCGACCCCGCAACGGGCGCTGGAACTGACGGACGGTGTGCTGGACGCCCTGTCCTACGCCCACGCGCACGGCATCGTGCACCGCGACATCAAACCGGCCAACGTGATGCTGACCGCCGACGGCCAGGTGAAGGTCATGGACCTCGGCATCGCCCGTCCACTGGGCATGTCCGGAATGACCCTGACCCACGGCTCCATGGTCATCGGCACCGCGGAATACCTCTCCCCCGAGCAGGCACGCGGCGAGACCGTCGACGCGCGTGCCGACCTCTACTCGGTCGGCTGCCTGCTCTACGAACTGCTGACCGGTCGGCCGCCGTTCCAGGGCGACACCCCGCTGGAGGTCGCCTGGCACCAACTGCAGACGCCGCCGGAACCGCCGTCCACCCACGCCCCCGCCCTCTCGCGCGCCTGCGACGACCTGGTGCTGCGCGCGCTGGCGAAGGACCGCGACCAGCGCTTCCGCAGCGCCGCCGAGATGCGGACCGCCCTCGACCGAACCCTCACCTCGCTCGTCGCCGCCGTACCGGCGGCACGCGCAACCCCCGCAGCGACTCGGACACCGACACCGACACTCGTGGCGACCGGACCCGCCGCCCGACCGCCCGCCCAGCCCGCCGCTGCGGCGCGCCCAGCACCCGCCCGCCGCGGGTCGCCCGCCAAGCGGGCGGTCCTGGCGCTGGCCGCCTGCGCGGTCGTGGTCACCGCCGCCGGCGCCTACGCGGTCGCCGGCTCACCCGCCGCGGCGCACACCGTCCCCAGCCCCGACCTCACCGGAAAGACCCTCGCCCAGGCCCGTCTCGACGCCCGCGCCGCCGGACTCCACATCCAGACCGTCGTGGTCGGCGGTTGCACCTCGCCCGGAGTCCCGGCCCACCGAGTCTGCGGCCAACTACCCGCCGCCGGCACCGCCGTCACCACCGGCACCGGAGTCACCCTCCGCGTCGCGCCGCTCCTGGCCGCCACCGCCGCCTACCGCTGACCCGGACCGGCACGGACCGCGCGGACTGCGCGGGGAAGTAGGGGACGGCTCGTCGAAGCGGGCGACGAAGCGGCGTTGCCAGGGGGTCTCCACGGCGCGTGGCGCGTAGTGCTTTCGGACGTAGGCGACCGCGTCGCGGTTGGGCACGCCGTCCAGTACGGCGAGGCAGGCCAGTGCCGTGCCGGTTCGTCCGGATCCTCCGGCGCAGGCGATCTCGACCCGTTCGGTCTCGGCGCGCAGCCAGGCCTCGCGCAGGGCGGCCCCCGCTTCCGTGCGGTCGGACGGCAGCCAGAAGTCCGGCCAGCGAAGCCAGCGAGCCTCCCAGGGGACGGGTGGCGGTTCGTGACCCAGCAGGTACAACGCGAAGGCGGGCACCGGCGCTGCGGGGAGAGGTCGGCTCAGTCCGCGGCCGCGCACGAGTCGGCCCGAGGGCAGACGCAGCACACCCGGCATCGTGGGCTCCCAGACAGCGGTCACGGAGCGAGGGTAGTCTCCGGGTCGCATGTCGGAGGGGCCCCCGGGGCGACTCAGATCCGCCCGATGAGGGCATACCGCTCGTCGCTGACCGGGCCGCCCCACAGCGCCGGATCGCCGCTGAGCGGCTCGACCCGAACGTCGGCCACCAGCGACCGTATCGCCGCCGACAGGGCTGCGGCGCCGATTCCGCCGTTCCACGGCAATCGCTCGGCGCCGGCGACATACGGCTCACCGCTCTGGCCCGACTCACGCCACCGTCCTTCGACCAGCACCAGCCGACCGCCCGGGCGGAGGAGGCCGACCCATTCGCGCAGCGCAGCCTCCGGGTCGGGCAGCGTCCAGACCAGATGCCGCGACAGCACGACGTCGAAGCGCTCCGAGCCGGTCGGCGGTGACGCCGCGTCACCGACCAGGAAGCGAGCCGGAAGGTCCGCGCCCGCCAGCTTCTCGCGGGCCTGCCCGATCATGCGCGGGGACAGGTCGACGCCCGTCACGCGGTGGCCGGACTCAGCCAGCAGCAGCGACAGCGACCCGGTGCCGCAACCGACGTCGAGCAGGTCGACCGGCTCGGGCGGCAGCCAGGAGCCCAGCAGCCGGGCCCACGCCAGGCGGGTGTGCTCCGCCTTCAGCCCGTGATCGGGTGCGTCGTCGAAGGACGACGCGGCGGCGTCCCAATATGCGGCGATGGCAGCAGAAGTGTTGTCCACGATCGGCATCCTCGCAGCCGCCACTGACAGTCCCGCGACGCGGTGGACCCCGGCCAGCGGCCGCAGTTGCGCTGGTCGAACAGGACGATCTGGTAGGCGTCGAGGTCAAAGTACCGCCGGGTTCCCGGTGTGCAGCCCGAGCCCGGGTCGCCGTGCAGAACCACGGCGGGCTTGCTGTCCGGGTTGCCGCACACCTCCCAGTACACGAGTCCCAGTACACGAGGTTGCCCTCGCCGACGTCGAGCACGCCGTGGTCGTACGGTTCGATCTGCGGGTAGAGCTCAGCCATCTCCATGCCCCTGGCGAATGTCGAAGCGCTGAGCCTCCACCCTAATGCAACAGCGCTGTTATATTGATCGGCCCCGGCGGCTCAGACCGCGCTCAGGCCGCGCTGAGGCCGGTGCGCCGAGAGCCCGACGCGAGGCGGTGGCCGCGGACCCGGAGGACGACCAGACGGGTGACCACCTCGCCGAGCGCCATCAGGACGAGTGCGGCGACCCAGGCCTGGCCGCCGGTGATGGCGTGCCGGGCGCTGAACCGCCCGATGGACGGCCCGGCGCCGTGCGTCGACGCGTAGGCGAAGGCCATCCGGAAGCCGATGCCCAGCACCCACAGTGCGGCGGCCACCACTCCCGCCCTGGCGAACGGCACGCCGTCCTTGTCGAAGGTCAGCCGCGTGGTCGCGGCGGCCGCCGCACCGAGGAGCACGCCCACCGAGGTGAGCAGACCGATGAGAACCAGGTCGTTGCCGGCGGTCGGGATGTCGCGCAGGTACTGGAATCCCACGAAGCCGGTGATCGCCAGCGGCAGCACCAGATTCACCAGGTCCAGCCGCGACCCGCGGATCTGCCGGACGACGAGAAGGACGAGGACTGCGTTGAGGAGGTACTCGGTTACGCTCATGGGCCCCAGACTGCCGATCCTCCAGCCGGGGCGGATCGGTCACCGGGTGGGGATCCCGGTGGAGCCGCGGCTGCGCCGCGGGATACGGCTCCACCCCCGGATGGAGACCGGCCTCACCCGCCTCAGCCCCAGAAGTAGCCGATGATCGCCGCGGTCCACCAGGCCGCCTGGGAGAGCACCGCGTGGCCGAGGACCCGGACCGTGAGGGACCGTGGAACGGCGGCGAGGGTCGTGTCGCGAGGGGTGGCCAGCAGGGCCCGCATCGTGCCGCGTGCGAGCACGCCGTTCCAGCCGGCCAGAAGCGCCGCGACGAGCTTGATCCACATGGGGACGGACGTGAGGTGGGGGCTGAGCATCAACCCCGAGAGCGTGATGACGACGTACCCCGCCCAGATCGCCGGGTCCACGGTCGCGGCGACCCTGGTGGCGAATGCCGGACTGCGCCGGCCAAAGAGCGCCGCGATCCCGCAGGTGTCGACGGCGAGGACCGCGCCGAAGCCCAGGACCAGGGCCATGATGTGGACGAACTTAAAGAAGTGACGGACCATCCGGTCCGGGTCGATGGCGGTCGAGCCGAGGACGGCCAGGCACCAGAGGGCCGTGACCGCGAGCAGCAGCAGGAGCGTGCGGCCCCGGTGCGGCGGAGCGGGGGTGTGATCCGTCGACGGCCGGGCAGTGGGCATGGTGACAGGGGACGAGGAAGGTGAGGTCGTCATAAGATCTAACTTAGGGAAGCCTTACCTAAGTTTGCAAGGCGGACAAATCGCCCTACTGGGGCGTAGGTCACTCCTCCGCCGCCCGCCGACATCCGGAGCCTCGGTGACATATCCTGTCAAAAAGGGACAGGTCGCGTGCGCACCAAAGGGCCTGCGCCCGGCGGAGCAATGCCTCACGCGACTGTGTCCCAGGTCACTCAATTGCAGGCGTAACGAATTGCGGGGGCTCACGATAAACCCACAGGTGTTGTCGCGCAGCCGATTCGACCCGAACGGGTCATTCGCCCTCTCGACAGCCCGCCGGATGCGTGTCGTGCGCAGCCTCAACCAGGTCCTTGAAGAGGGAGGCGTGAACGCTGATGGTGACTACCGCCAAAGCATCCAAGCAGGCCCGAGAAAGCGTTGCGAGAGACGCCGACGTCCATTCTGTCAAAAAAACAGTAGTGAGGCGGGGGGACACTGTCAAGAAAGCAACCGACGCTGCAGAGAAGGCCGTTCGGAATGGGTCCGAAGCCGACTCTCCGTCAAACGAGACCCCGGCGATCGACGAAAAGCTCGACGAACCGGACAAGCCCGAGCCGGAGTCCTTCACGCTCTCCGACGAGGACGAGGACGACGCCCCGGCGCAACTGGTCACGGTCGCCGGTGCGACCTCCGACCCGGTCAAGGACTACCTGAAGCTGATCGGCAAGGTTCCGCTGCTCAACGCCGAGCAGGAGGTGGTGCTCGCCAAGCGCGTCGAGGCCGGCCTGCTGGCCCTGGACATGGTCGAGGGTGAGAACGCGGGCGACCTGGCGCCGGCCTTCCGGCGCGAGCTGGAGATCCTCATCGAGGACGGCCGCCGCGCCAAGAACCACCTGCTGGAGGCCAACCTCCGCCTGGTGGTCTCGATCGCCAAGCGCTACACCGGGCGCGGAATGCTGTTCCTGGACCTGATCCAGGAGGGGAATGTCGGACTTATCCGTGCGGTCGAGAAGTTCGACTACACCAAGGGATTCAAGTTCTCCACGTACGCCACCTGGTGGATCCGCCAGGCGATCACCCGCGCCATGGCGGACCAGGCCCGCACCATCCGCATCCCGGTGCACATGGTGGAGGTCATCAACAAGCTCGCCCGGGTGCAGCGCCAGCTGCTGCAGCAGCTCGGGCGCGAGGCCACCCCGGAGGAGCTCGCCAAGGAGCTCGACATGACCCCGGCCAAGGTCGTCGAGGTCCAGAAGTACGGCCGCGAGCCCATCTCCCTGCACACCCCCCTCGGCGAGGAGGGCGACAGCGAGTTCGGTGACCTCATCGAGGACTCCGAGGCCGTCGTGCCGGCCGACGCGGTCAGCTTCACCCTGCTCCAGGAGCAACTGCACTCGGTGCTGGACACCCTCGCCCCGCGCGAGGCGGGCGTGGTCTCGATGCGCTTCGGCCTGACGGACGGTCAGCCGAAGACCCTGGACGAGATCGGCAAGGTCTACGGGGTGACCCGCGAGCGGATCCGCCAGATCGAGTCCAAGACCATGTCCAAGCTGCGCCACCCCTCCCGCTCCCAGGTGCTGCGCGACTACCTGGACTGATCCCCACCGGCCACCCGAGCTGACTCGGGGTGCTCGCACGGTCTTCCTCTAGGGTCTTGGTATGGCTTCAGACGAGGGGACCGTGCGGGTCGACAGCTGGATCTGGTCGGTGCGGCTGACCAAGACGCGTTCGCTGGCCGCCGCTGCCTGCCGGGCTGGTCATGTGCGGGTCAACGGAGAGCGGGTGAAACCGGCGCAGGCCGTGCGGCTCGGGGACGAGGTGCGGCTGCGCGAGGCCGGGTACGAGCGGATCGTCGTCGTCTCCCGGATCGTGCGCAAGCGGGTCGGCGCGCCCGTCGCCGCCGAGTGCTTCGTCGACAACAGCCCGCCGCGCCCACCGCGCGAGGAGGCCGCGCTGGTCGCCCACCGCGACCGGGGCGCGGGCCGGCCAACCAAGCGCGAGCGGCGCGACCTGGAGCGGCTCCAAGGGCGCTGAGCCCGACCCGCCGGGCGCGACAATGGACAGCATGTCCGCGCTCTTCCCGTTGCCTCTACGGCAGGTCGCCCCAGGGGCGGTCCATGTCCCCGGCTGGCTGGACCTCGACCAGCAGCGGGAGCTGGTTGCCGCCTGCCGGGGTTGGGCCGTCGCGCCCGTGCCGATGCGGGCGACGAGGATGCCGGACGGAAAGCACATGTCGGTACGTACCGTCTGCCTCGGCTGGCACTGGAGCCCGTACCGGTACACCCGCACCGCGGTCGACGCCGGCGGCGGGCAGGTCGCGGAGTTGCCCGCCTGGCTGGCGGAGCTGGGGCGGCGAGCCGTCACCGACGCATACCAGGACCGTGCGGCGGGTGATGCCTACGCGCCGGACGCGGCGCTGGTCAACTTCTACGACGACGCCGCCCACATGGGGCTGCACCAGGACAAGGACGAGCGCTCGCTCGCGCCCGTGGTGTCGCTGAGCCTGGGCGACAGCTGCGTCTTCCGGTTCGGGAACACGGAGAACCGGGGCAGGCCCTACACCGACGTGGAACTGGCGTCCGGAGACCTGTTCGTCTTCGGCGGTGCTTCGCGGCTGGCCTACCACGGGGTGCCCCGGGTGCGTCCCGGCACGGGTGACCCCGCGATCGGGCTCCCCCGGGGTCGGCTGAACATCACCCTGCGGACCACCGGACTCGACTGAGCGGCGTGGCGAGGGAGCGGCGAGTGAGCGGTGGTGATCAGCGCGACGTGGCGTGGAAGACCGTGCGGTCCGGATGGAGCACCATCCGGCCGGGCAGCACGTCCCGTTCCCAGCCGCCGTCCCGGCCGTGGTAGCGGGGGCAGGCCAGGGACCAGGCGAGGTTGCCGCTCAGCATCAGGGCCCAGGCGTCGAGGTACGGGCGCAGCGCCGGATGCCGCCGGCCGTGCGCGCCGATCAGCGCCGTCGACTCCGCGAAGAACGCGTCCTCTGCGGCCGCGAGTCGGCGGCACAGCGCGTCCACCGCGTCCTGGAGGTCGCGGCCCTCGGTACGGCAGAGCACGCTCAGCGCGTTCATCGGCTCGTCGGCCACGTACTCCTTGCGATAGGAGAGCAGGTCGTTGACGAGGATGGCGTGCTCGACGCAGGCGTCGAGGAAGGCGCCGAGATGCACCGGGTCGAGATCGAGCTCCAGGCCCAGCCCGTGTTCGATCGCGATGCCGACGAGGTCGAAGGCAGAGTCGGCGCGGCGCACCGCGAAGTACCCGGCGTAGTCGGGGACTGCGGACCGGGACTTGGCGGCAGCGGTGGTGATCACTTCGGAGAAGCCCGAGACGAAGCGGGCCCACAGGCGCGGCGACACACCCTCCCTCACCCGGGCCAGGGTCTCGCCGAGCAGCCGCAGGTGCGCCGAACCGCCGTCGGCGGAGGCCCCGCCGAGCACGGCGAGGTAGCGGTCGGCGTGCGAGGTCTCAGTGGAGTCGCCGTCGGTGACGTCGTCGAGCAGGAAGAGGACGGACGAGGCGAGGCAGATGCCGAGGAGGCGCTGCGTGTCCGCGGTCGGCAGCACCCGGCACATCAGGCTGACGCCCTCGCACTCCTCGAACAGCCGCCGCTCCGCGTCCAGGCCGACCTGCGCCGTTCGCGCCCGGAACCAGGCGTCGTGATCCCGCCGCAGCGCGGCCCGGTCAGGGTGATCGCCCGGGGCGGGCAGCCGCCCTGACGGCAGGTGCAGATCGAGCGTGAGCCCTTCCTCCGGAAGGAGGGTCCTCATGGTCGTGGTCGGCATCGCGTGCTCCCTCGGTCCGGACGGCCGCCATGTGCGCCACCAGGACCAACGACGCCGAGCGCCCCGGGATGCGGTCTTGATCGACTGACGGTCGCGACAGCGGCACCCGCCGGAGCCGGCCCTGCGAGCGTACGGCGGAAGTGTCGACGTGTGCATGCGCCGTTCGGATCGGACGGAGGCCGGATGCGGGCTAGGCTCCCACGGGGTACCCGCCCGTGCGCTGCGCAGACACACCATTTGGAGGAAGCCCCGGTGACAACGGAGAGCCGAGAGGCCGCGCCGCCGCAGATTCCCGGCCCGCGACCGGAGGCGGAGCCGGGTCCGATCCAGGGCGGACGGTCCTGGGTCATCATCGGTTTCCGGCTCGGCCTCGGCGCGGTGGTCGCGTATCTGCTGGTGCAGGCCGTGCTGCAGATCGAGAGCGTGCTGATGCTCATGCTGCTCTCACTGGTCATCGCGGTCAGCGTGGAGCCGGTCGTCGCGTGGCTGACGGCGCGCGGCGTGGCGCGGCGCTGGGCGGTCACCGGCGTGATCATCGGCCTGGTCGTCGCCCTGGCGGCGCTGTTCTCCCTGTTCATCCCGCCGGTGACCAGCGAGGTCAACGCGCTGGTGAAGAGCATCCCCACCTGGCTGCAGCAACTCCACGACCACCACTCCGCCCTGGGCAGGCTGGAGGACCGCTACCACCTGATCGCCAAGGCCAAGCAGCAGTTGGGCGGCAGCGGCGCCGGAACCGTCGTGAACGGGCTCCTCGGCGCGGGGCAGCTGCTGGTCAGCACGGTGACCGGGCTGGTCCTGGTGAGCACGCTGACCATGTACTTCCTGGCGGGGCTGCCCACGCTCAAGCGCTTCTGCCTGCGGTTCGTCGCCGGGAGCCGCCGGGACCGGGCCGAGGCCATGACCGACGAGGTGCTGCTGCGGACCGGCCGCTACATGCTCGCCAACGTCGCCACCTCGGTGATCGCGGGCCTGGCGACCCTGATCTGGTGTCAGATCTGGGGTGTTCCCTACCCGGCCGCGCTCGGTGTCTTCGTCGGCGTGATGGACCTCATCCCGTTGGTCGGTTCCACCATCGGCGGTGTCGTCGTCGCCCTGGTCGCGCTTGTGGTGTCGCTGCCGGTGGCCATCGCCACCGCGGTCTTCTACGTCGTGTTCCGCCTCGCCGAGGACTACCTCATCGTGCCGCGCGCGATGAAGTTCGCCGTCGAGGTGCACCCGCTGGTCACGATCCTCGCCGTGGTGGCGGGCGGCGCGCTGATGGGAGTGATCGGGGCACTGATCGCGATCCCGGTGGCTGTCGCGGTGGGTCTGTTCCTCGACGACGCGGTGTTCCCGCGCATCGCGGCACGCTGACCGACGACGAGCGGGGATGCGCGGACGGCGCGTCGAGGTCCTCCCCCGACGCGCCGTCACGGTCTCATAGGACCAAAGCGTCAGAGAATGGCGCCCGGCGTGTACTTGGCCGCCTCTGGGTGCTGGGCCGCGACGGCCTCGACCCGGCGGACGACCTCGGCGACCTGGCTCGCCGCCGCGCCGGTGAAGGACAGCTTGTCCGCGAGCAGCGCGTCCAGCTCAGCGCGGGTCAGCGGGATGCGCTCGTCGTCGGCGAGGCGCTGGATCAGCTGGTTCTCCCGCACCCCGGCCCGCATGGCAAGAGCGGAGGCGACCGCGTGCTCCTTGATGGCCTCGTGCGCGGTCTCCCGGCCGACACCGGCGCGGATCGCGGCCATCAGCACCTTGGTGCTGCCGAGGAACGGCAGGTAGCGGTCGAGCTCGGCGGCGATGACGGCGGGGAAGGCGCCGAACTCGTCGAGGACGGTGAGGAAGGTCTCCAGCAGGCCGTCGAAGGCGAAGAAGGCGTCGGGGAGCGCGACCCGGCGGACCACGGAGCAGGACACGTCGCCCTCGTTCCACTGGTCGCCGCCGAGCTCGGACACCATGGACGCGTAGCCGCGCAGGATCACCGCGAGACCGTTGACCCGCTCGCAGGAGCGCGTGTTCATCTTGTGCGGCATCGCGGAGGAGCCGACCTGGCCCTCCTTGAAGCCCTCGGTGACCAGTTCGATCCCGGCCATCAGCCGGATCGTCTTGGCGAGGCTGCTGGGCCCGGCGGCGAGCTGGACCAGGGCGGACAGCACGTCGTAGTCGAGGGAGCGCGGGTAGACCTGGCCGACGCTGGTGAAGACCTGCTGGAAGCCGAGGTGCCCGGCGACCCGGCGCTCCAGCTCGGCCAGCTTGTCCTGGTCCCCGCTGAGCAGGTCGAGCATGTCCTGGGCAGTGCCGACCGGGCCCTTGATCCCGCGCAGCGGGTAACGGGCGATCAGCTCCTCCAGCCGCTGGTAGGCGACGAGGATCTCGTCGGCGGCCGAGGCGAAGCGCTTGCCGAGGGTGGTGGCCTGGGCTGCCACGTTGTGGGAGCGGCCGGTCATGACCAGTTCGCTGTGCTCGGCGGCCAGCGCGGCGAGGCGGACCAGCAGCGCGACGGTGCGGTCGCGGACGTGCTCCAGGGACTGCCGGATCTGCAGTTGCTCCACGTTCTCGGTGAGGTCCCGAGAGGTCATGCCCTTGTGGATCTGCTCGTGCCCGGCGAGGGCGCTGAACTCCTCGATCCGCGCCTTCACGTCATGGCGGGTGACCCGCTCGCGCTCGGCGATCGAGGCCAGGTCGACCTGGTCGACCACCCGCTCGTAGTCGGCGACGGCGCCCTCGGGCACATCGATCCCCAGGTCGGCCTGCGCCTTGAGGACGGCCAGCCAGAGCTGCCGCTCGAGAACGACCTTGTGCTCGGGAGACCACAGTCGGGTCAGCTCGGTGGAGGCGTATCGGGCGGCAAGGACATCAGGGATCATCGGCTTCGCGGTCACGCTTCGCAAGCCTAACAGTCCAGGTGGGAGCGGGCGGACGGCGCCCCCGAGGGAGACACGACCGGTCTCACCTGCTCGCCGCCACGCCGCCCGCCCGCGCGCGCTGTCGTGCGTGTTGCCCGTCGGGCAGGCGTTCAGGGTGCCCGACGGGCCGTCGTTCGTGGTGCCCGTCGGGCAGGCGTTCGTGCAGCCGGGCCTCGACGGCGCGCAGGGCGGCTCGCGGGCCGTCGCCGCACACGGCGGTGGCGTCGAGGGCGGTGCGGATGTAGGTCAGGGCGAGATCCGGCGATCCGGCGAGCAGCGTCTGCTCGGCCAGGGTGGCCACCACGTGGGCGCCCAGCAGGCGGTCGTCGCCCTGATGGGCCATCCCCAGAGCGAGGATCGCGTAGCGGCCGGCCGATCCGGGCAGCCCGGCGTCGAAGCTGTAGCGGGCCGCACCGTGGGTGCACAGGGCCGCCGCCGCGAACAGCCCCCTGCCGATGGCGCCGTCGTAGCCGGCGCCCAGCAGGGGAGCGACCGTGGCCTGCAGGTACTGCACGGCGGGAAGGCGGGCGCTCGGGCCGCCGCTGCCGCGCTCCACGGTGTCGAACGCGGCGGCGGCGGCCCTGATCCGGTCGACGTCGCCGGGGGTCACCCGGTGGCCGGGGAGCGGGCTCGCCGGGGCCCGCGGCGCCCCGGGGACCCGCCAGGTGAGGACCGCCGCGGCGAACGCGGACGGCGGGCTCGGCGGCTGCGCGCCGCCCCGGGGGTCGAGGTCGTCGCGGCACAGGTCGACGAGTCCGGCGCGGATCGCGTCCGGGGTGGTGCCGAGGTCGAGGAGGCCCTGGGCCGAGACGTGCGGGCCGGAGGCTCCCATGCCGATGTCGGCCAGCGAGAGGCAGCGGCCGAGCTGGTCGGCCAGCGCCTCGGCGATGAACTGCGGCGGCACCGCGCGGCTGGCGTGGCCTAAGCGCCAGCGCCGGACGTGGTTGTGGTCGCAGGAGACCTGCAGGCCGTGCCGCAGCGCGGTGGCGCCGACCTCACGGGCGAGTGCGATGTTGGACAGCCCGGCTTCGGCGATGAGCGCGCTGAGCTGCACGTTGGGGCGCTTGGGTGGGGCGGACCGGCGGTCCGAGTGACGGCTCATGTACGGAATGTAGGGGGATCTGATCGTGAGCATGAAGCTTTTGGTCGATCCCATGTGTGCACATGCGCGTGCTGTGTGCGGATCTGCGCGAAGTGCGCCCCCTTGTGCGCGCTGTTGCGGAGGCCGCGTTCTCTGGTTGGGTTCATACAGGTCCTGCCGCAAGGCGCTGACCGGGCACGGGGGAGACAGCGGCGTCGAGCCCGGCACTCGCATTTGTCATGCCCGTTTCAGTCCTTGTATCTCGACCTGCTGACCCTCCCCTGTCGAGACTCTTGGGACCGACCCGTGACGCCGATTTCCGACCTGGCCACCTGGGCACTCGCCGCAGGCACCCTGGCCGCATGCCTGGCCGTCCCGCTGTGGATCCGGGCCCGCCGCCGCGTGGCCGTCCTGTCGGCGCAGACCGCCTCCGCGCTCGCGGACCGCGACGCCGCGCTGGCCCGAAGCGAGCAACTCGCCGCGCAGAACCAGGCCATCGCGGGTGAGACCCGCCACCTGGTGACCGCCCGCCTCCCCGCGCTGGTCAGGCAGCTCTCGCACGCCCATGTGCCGGTCCCCGGCCTGCTGCACACCTCGTTCGCTGGCAGCGCGGTCGAGGGCGACCACGCCAGCATCCTCGACCAGACCGCCCTCGCGGTCACCCAGGAGCGGCAGCGGGTGGACGAGGCCGCCCAGGCGGTGATGCGCGGCGCGACCAGCAGCATCCAGGCGCACTGCTACCAGATGCAGACCGCCGTCGGCGCACTCCAGGAACGCGTGGACGATCCCGAGCTGGCCCAGGAGCTGTTCGCCCTCGACCAGCTCAACGAGCGCAACCTGCGCCGCATCCAGGCCACCGGCGTCCTCTGCGGAGCCTGGCCGGGGCTGACCCGCGCGGACTCCCACCTCGGCGACATCGTGCTCGGGGCGCAGGGCCGGATGCGGGACTTCACCAGGATCCGGGTGACCAACCAGCTGCACCAGCTGGTCGGGGTGGTCTCCCGGGCGGTGGAGCCGGTGGCGATGGTGGTGGCCGAGCTGATGGCCAACGCCGTGCACCACTCCCACGGAACCCTGCTGGTCGATGTGAGCATGCATCAGGCCGACTCCGGCGTGTGCGTGGTCGTCGACGACGCCGGGGTGGGGATGCACGCCGACGAGATCGCCTTCGCGGAGCTCATGATGAGCCGGGAACAGGTGATGCTGACCCAGCTCGGCGATCCCCCGCGCGGCGGCTTCGCCACGATCGGCCGCCTGGCCCGCCAGTTCGGCTTCGCCGTCTCCGTCGACAAGACCGCCCCCTACGGCGGCGTGCGCGCCGTGGTCTTCCTGCCAGAGCGTCTGCTGGTGCTGATGGACGAGTCCACCCAGCCGATGTCGGCGATGGCGCCGCTGCCGCCCCGCGCCGCCCCGCCGGCCGAGCAGGCCCCGGCGTGGCTGGACGAGGGGACGGCCCAGCAGCCGGTGCTGCCGCAGCGCCGCCGCCGCGAGCCGTCGCCCGCGGCCACGGCGTATGCCCAGGAGGCCGCGTACGCCCAGGACACCGCACACGTCCAGGACCTCTCGCGCGTCGAGGGTGCCGCGCAGGACCAGGCGGCGCAGGACCAGGCGGGGCAGGACCAGAGCGCGGGGCACGACCCCGGCCGTCCGGGCGGGACCACGCCCGAGGAGAGCGGCACGATCTGGGGCGCCTTCCAGCGGGGCACCGAGTCCGGACGCGCCGCCGCCGCGGACTCCGAGCACGAGAGGAGCAGGTGATGAGGATCGAGGGGGGCGTCCGGGCGGACGCGGACGTCTCGTGGGCGCTGTCGCCGCTGCTGGAGCTGCGCGGCGTCGTGCACGGTCTGGTGGCGACCTCCGACGGAATGGTCCGCGGTGCCTCCACCGGCCTGTCCCGGGAGGAGGGTGAGGGGGCGTCAGCGATGCTCTCGGCACTGCAGAGCGCGGCGCGGGCCGTCGCCGTGGAAATGAGCGGGGACTCCGCCACGCGGATCCGCCAGGTGGCCGTGGAGACCCATGACGGCTTCGTGTTCGCCGTCCCGGCCGGTACCCACTCGGTGCTGGCGATCTACGCCAACCGCGACGTGGACATGGGCAACGTCACCTACGAGATGCAGCGTCAGGTCGCACTGCTGGCCGAGAAGGTGTTGCACAGCCCGGCCCGGGACCTGCCCGGGCGCCCCGGAGACCTCTCCGCATGAGCGGGCGGAGCCGGGTCGTCCTCGGGAGGTGCCTGGATCGCGAAGCGACTGCCGAGCGTGGCGAGGCGGGAGCATGAGCGGTCCACACTCCCCCGGGCGGCGACTGGTGCCCGCGTACCTGGCCACCGCCGGATCGGCGCGGCCCAGCCGCAACACCGTGGACCGGATCACCATCGTCGCGGGCGCGAGCAGGGACGTCCCCGAAGGGCTCGGACCGGCGCAGCACCGGATCGCGCAGCTGCTCCAGTCCGGATCGCTCACCGTGGTGGAGGTCGCGGCCTACCTGCGGCTCCCGGTCAGCGTGGTGAAGGTACTCGTCTCCGAACTCGTGGACAGCGGCCACCTGCTGGCCCGCGCCCCCGTCCCCCCTGCCGGGCGTTACGACAGGCAGCTCCTGGAAAGGGTCCTCAGTGGGCTTCGCGCCGTCCGCGGCTGACATGACCGGCTCGGTGGTCCCGGCCGGCACCGACGCGGTGTACCTGCCGGCCGACCACACCGCGGTCAAGATCGTGGTCGCGGGCCCGTTCGCGGTCGGCAAGACCACCCTGGTCCGGTCCGTGTCGGAGATCAGGCCGCTGCACACCGAGGAGGTCATGACCTCCGCCGGGGCACTGGTCGACGACCTGGTCGGGGCGGCGGCCAAGTCGACGACCACGGTCGCTCTCGACTTCGGCCGCCACACCCTGCCGCACGACCTGGTGCTGTACCTGTTCGGCACGCCTGGCCAGCGGCGCTTCCGCGCGCTGTGGGACGACATCGCGGTGGGCGCGCTCGGCGCGGTGGTACTGGTGGACACGCGCCGGCTGGAGGACTCCTTCGAGGCGATGGAACTGATCGAGGAACGCGGGCTGCCCTATGTGGTCGCGGTCAACTGCTTCCCCGGAGCCCCGAGTTACCCGGTCGTTCGGCTGCGCCAGGCCCTGGACCTGCACCCCGACACTCCGCTGGTGGCCTGCGACGCGCGCGACACGACGTCCTGCGTCGACGCGCTGATCGCCCTGGTCACCCACCTGATCGCCCACTACGCCGAGGACCCCGCATGACGTCCAGCTACCGCGCGGAGCCGATCGCCCTGTACGGGCCAGGTTTCGCCGACAATCCGCACGCCGTGTACGCGCGGCTGCGCCAGTACGGCCCGGTCGCCCCGGTCGAGATCGCCCCCGGCGTCGCCGCCTGGCTGGTGACGGACTACCACGTCGCGCTGGAGCTGCTGCGGGACACCGTCACCTGGTCGAAGGACCCCAGGGCGTGGCAGCAGACCGTGCCCCCGGACTCGCCGGTCCTGCCGATGCTGCAGTACCGGCCCAACGTGCTGTTCAACGACGACGAGCTGCACCGGCGCTACCGCAGGGTCGTCAGCGACAGCTTCTCGATGATCGAGCCGCATCTGCTGCGGGCCGAGGTCGCCCGCCTGGCCGACACGCTGATCCAGCAGTTCGGGCGGACCGGCTCGGTGGACCTGGTCACCCAGTACGCCAGGCCGCTGCCGCTGATGCTGTTCAACACGCTGTTCGGGATGCCCGACTCCTACGGTCCCCGGCTGGTCGCCGCCCTGGCGGGGATGCTGGAGGCGAACGGTCCCGAGGAGGCCACCGCCGCCGGAGCCGCGTTCGAGAGCTATGTCACCGAGCTCATCGGCATGAAGGCGGAGCGCCGCGGTGCGGACCTCACCTCCTGGTACCTGGACCACCCGGAGAACCTGAGCGTCGAGGAGGTGTTGCACCAGGTCGTGCTGACCCTGGGGGCGGGCAACGAGCCGACGACGAACCTGATCTCCAACGCGCTGTCCCGGATGCTGTGCGACGAGCGCTACTACAGCTCGCTGTCCAGCGGCGCGCTCACCGCCCGGGACGCGATCGACGAGGTGCTGCGCACCGAGCCGCCGATGGCCAACTACTCGGCGCACTACCCTCGCAACGACGTCACCTTCCACGGCGCCTACATCCGCGCCCACCAGCTGGTGATGGTCTCCTACGCGGCGGCGAACACCGCCCCCGACGGCCTGGGCGACGGACCGCGCTCGGACGGCGGCGCGCACCTGGCCTGGGCGGCGGGCCCGCACGCCTGCCCCGCCAAGCAGCCCGCGCTGCTGATCGCGACCACCGCGATCGAACGTCTGACCAGCTATCTGGGCGACCTTGAACTGGCCGTGCCGCGCGAGCAGTTGCCGTGGCGCCCCGGTCCGTTCCACCGCGCCCTGCACAGCCTCCCGGCCCGCTTCACCCCGCTGTCCCCCGACCCAACAGGAGCGTCCCCGTGGTCACGCAGCCCGTCCACCACCTCGACCCCCTCGGCGCCGACCTCCACGGCGAGGCGCAGGGCCTTCGCTCGATAGGCCCGGCGGTCCTCGTCGAGCTGCCGGCCGGCATCCCCGCCTGGGCGGTCACCAGCCACCAGCTGCTCAAGACGCTGCTGGTCGACGACCGGGTCTCCAAGGACCCGCGCAGGCACTGGCCGGCCTGGATCGATGGCGAGTACCAGGACAGCTGGGTGGCGATGTGGGTCGGCGTCACCAATATGCTGTCGACCTACGGCACCGACCACGCCAGACTCCGCAAGCTCGTCGCTCCCGCCTTCACCGCCCGGCGGACCGAGGCGCTGCGACCCAAGGTCGAGCAGATCTCCGGCGCGCTGCTCGACGCGCTGGAGGTTCTGCAGTCCGCCACCCCGGGCGCGGTCGTCGATCTGCAGAGCGCCTATGCGCACCCGGTGCCAATGCAGGTGATCTGCGAGCTGTTCGGGGTCAGCGAGGACGCCCGACCCGACGTGGCGCGCCTGATCGCCATGTTCATGGACACCTCGGCCGGACCGGAGCAGGTCGCCCAGTTGTTCGGACAGATCTACCAGGTGCTGGGGGACCTGATCGCCGCGAAGCGGGCGGCCCCGGGCGAGGACATGACCAGCGTCCTGGTCGCCAGCCGTGACGAGGACGGCAGCACCCTGTCCGAGGTGGAGCTCCGCGACACGCTGCTGCTGACGATCGGCGCCGGCTTCGAGACCACGGTCCACCTGATCGGCAACGCGATCCACGCCCTGCTGACCCACCCGGACCAGCTGGCGGCCGTCCGCGCCGGAGAGGTCAGCTGGTCGCAGGTGGTCGAGGAGACGTTGCGCTGGGCCCCCTCGATCGCCAACCTGCCGCTTCGGTTCGCCATCGAGGACATCGAGCTCCCCGACGGCACCACGATCCGTCAGGGCGACGCGATCCTCGCGGGCTTCGCCGGCGCGGGACGCGACCCGGAGCAGCACGGCGAGCGGGCGGAGGAGTTCGACCCGAGCCGGCAGATCAGCGAGCACCTGGCCTTCGGTTACGGCGTCCACCGGTGCATCGGCGCGCCCCTGGCCAGGCTGGAGGCCGAGATCGCGCTGCGGGCCCTGTTCGAGCGCTTCCCCGGCCTGGAGTTGGCCGCGAAGCCCGACCAGGTCACGCCGATCGCGTCGTTCATCTCGGGCGGCTGGTCCAGCCTCCCGGTCCGGCTGAGCTGACCCACCGTCCGAGGTCACCGCCGCGGGTGCGGCGGTGACGCGGCACGGCTGTGTCAGTGTGCGGCCGGGACGACCGGGGCGACGAGTGCGCGGACCAGCGGGGCGAGCCCCGGGATGTCGGCGGCGGCGATCAGTGCGCGGCGCAGCGCGGCGTCGTGGGTGGGCCCGGCCTCCGCGAGGCGGGCCAGCCCGGCCGGGGTGACCTCGGTGTAGATGCCGCGCCGGTCGGTGGCGCAGAGGTGGCGGCTCAGCAGGCCGTCCGCCTCCAGCCGGGTGACCAGGCGGGTGGTGGCGCTCTGGCTCAGCACGACGGCCTCGGCGAGCTGCTGCATCCGCATGTGCCACTTGTCCTGACGGGAGAGCACGTCGAGCACGGAGTACTCGCTCACGCTCAGACCGTGCGCCGCCTGCAGTGCGCGCTCGATCTCGCCCTCGATCCTGGCGTGCAGCGAGGCGAGTGCCCGCCAGCCCTGGGCCCGGGCCTCGGTCGCACCCTCGGACAGTACTGTCATCCCTCCAGGATAGCGCGCGTGCACAACTATCAGCGCCCGCAAGAACCCGGCCGGGGCCACGGAACGCCGGTGTCAGCGCACCAGCAGCTCCAGCAGCCGGTCCGCCTCGCTCTCCGGATCGGCGGTCAGCCCGCAGTGCACCGGACCGGGCTGCACGATCGTGCTCCGTGGCGCCGTCAGCCAGCGGAAGCGTCGTCCCGGATCGTCCGCGCCGGCCTGCCCCGCCTCCACCCCGCCCGCGCAGACGGCGGCGACCGCCGCGAGCGCGCAGCGCACTCCGGCCACGTCCGCCTCCGCGTCCAGCGCGAGCAGCCGCGCCTCGTCGAGGTGGATCGCCGCGCGGACCACTCCCGCCTGGCGGCTGTAGACCAGCACCCCGGCGTTCATCTGCTCCCCGCGCTCCACCCGGGGCACGACCCGGACCAGGGCGTACTCGTACACCACCTTCGCCGCCGGCGGCGCCTGCGACCCGCCGCTCATGCCGCCACCTCCGGCAGCCAGTCGCGCGAGCCGGAGACCCGCTCGGCGAGCTGGGCCACGTACGCCTCCCGTACCGCGTCGGACGAGTCGAAGCCCGGCTCACCGTCCAGCCATGCGTCCGGTACCAGCGCCAGCACCTCGCTCAGCACGTCCCCGGTCACCAGGCCCGCCAGCTCCGCGTCCGCCGCCGCCAGCTGCGGCGCGAACCGCAGCAGCGCGTGGTCCGACGCGTCGTAGGGCTTGTGCACGGACGCCGCCGCGCGGGGCCAGTTGTGGTGGAAGATCAGGCTCGCACCGTGGTCGATCAGCCACAGCTCGCCCTGACGCACCAGCAGGTTGGGGTTCCGCCAGGAGCGGTCGACGTTGCCGATCAGCGCGTCCAGCCAGAGCACCCGACCGGCGAGCAGCGGCTCCACCGGGAACCCCAGCGGGTCGAACCCCAGGGCGCGCGGCAGGAACGCCAAGCCCAGGTTGGTGCCGCGGGACGCCTTGACCAGTTCCTGCACTCGCTCGTCGGGTTCGCCGAGCGCGATCACCGGGTCCACCTCGACGCTCACCAGCTCCGGGACCCGCAGACCCAGCCGCCGGGCGAGTTCTCCCGCGACGACCTCGGCCACCAGCGCTTTCCGGCCCTGCGCGGCGCCGGTGAACTTGGCGACGTAGAGCGAACCGTCGTCGCCCTCGACCAGTCCTGGGAGCGAGCCGCCCTCCCGAAGGGGCGTCACATAGCGGCCGGCCCGCACCTCACGAAGCATGGGCCCCACCCTACCCAGCTGCGGACCTCCACCTGTATGCCGCGAATCCACATCCAGCGGTGGCACCGCACAGGTGTGCGTGCCAGGGTGGCGGGAAGAAGACGACCTAGCGCTGTGACGACTTCTGACGAACGAACCTGTGAGGGATGACAGCCATGGAACGACCTCGGATCCTGGTGGTCGGCGGCGGCTTCGCCGGCGTCGAATGCGCTCGGAGGCTCGAGCGGAAGCTCGCCCCGGCCGAAGCGGAGATCGCCCTCGTCGCCCCGTTCAGCTACGAGCTCTACCTTCCGCTGCTGCCGCAGGTCGCCGCCGGGGTGCTCACCCCCCAGTCGGTCGCGGTCTCGCTGCGCCGGCTGCTGGGGCGCACCCGGATCATCCCGGGCGGCGCGATCGGCGTCGATCCCAAGTCGAAGGTCTGCATCATCCGCAAGATCACCGATGAGGTCGTCAACGAGCACTACGACTACATCGTGCTCGCGCCGGGGAGCATCACCCGTACCTTCGACATCCCCGGTCTGGTCGACCACGCGATCGGCGTGAAGACCCTGGCGGAGGCCGCGTACATCCGCGACCACGTGATCACCCAGCTGGATCTGGCCGACGCCGCGACGGACCGCGACGAACGGATCTCCCGGCTCCAGTTCGTCGTCGTCGGCGGCGGCTACGCCGGCACCGAGACGGCCGCCTGCCTGCAGCGGGTCACCAGCTCCGCGGTCAAGCGCTACCCGCGGATCAATCCCAACCTGATCAAGTGGCACCTCATCGACATCGCCCCCAAGCTCATGCCGGAGCTGGGCGACAAGCTCGGCACCACCGCCCTCAACGTGCTGCGCAAGCGCGGCGTCGAGGTGTCGCTCGGGGTGTCCGTCGCCGAGGTCAGCCTTGACACCGTGAAGCTCACCGACGGCCGGGTACTGCCCTGCCGCACCCTGATCTGGACCGCAGGCGTCGCCGCGAGCCCGCTGATCGCCACCCTCGACAGCGAGACCGTACGCGGACGGCTCGCGGTGACCGCCGAGATGAGCGTCCCCGGATTCGACGGGGTGTTCGCGCTCGGCGACGCGGCGGCCGTACCCGACCTCGCCACCGGCGACGGCGCGGTCTGCCCGCCCACCGCGCAGCACTCCCAGCGCCAGGGCAAGGCCGTCGCGGACAACATCATCGCCTCGCTTCGCGGGCAGGCGCTGCAGCCCTACTTCCACAAGGACCTCGGCCTGGTCGTGGACCTGGGCGGCGCGGACGCCGTGTCCAAGCCGATGGGCGTGGAGCTCACCGGCATCGCCGCGCAGGGGGTGGCGCGCGGCTACCACCTGATGGCGCTGCGCACCAACGTCGCCAGGGTCCGGGTGATGACCAACTGGCTGCTGAACGCGACCGCCGGCGACGACTTCGTGCGCACCAGCTTCCAGCGTGGCCGGCCGGCCACGCTGAAGGACTTCGAGTACACCGACGCCTACCTGTCGAAGGACCAGGTACGGGCCCACATGGCCGCGCTGACCACCAAGCCGTAGCCCAGCACGGCACGCAGCCCGGCACGGCACGCAGGCCGGCCCGCTCTCCGCCCGGCTCGGTCCCGAAGCTCAGGCCGTGCCGGGCAGCTGCGCGTACGCGGCGAAGCCCGGCGTCCACCAGGCCCTCCCCTCCACGGTCACCGCGAAGCCCTCCAGCCCGGGCTGCCGCTCCAGCCAGCGCTTTCCCGCCGCCCCCATGGCGAAGGCGGTGGTGGCCGCGATATCCGCCGCCGTCAGCGATTCGCCGACCACGGACACCGAGGCGAGGCCGCTGTCGGCCGGGCGTCCCGTGTGCGGGTCCATGATGTGCGCGCCGCGCTCCGCCGTGCCCGAGGTGGCCAGGGCAATGGCCCTGCCGTTGACGACGGTGGCGAAGGCGCCCGGGTGCAGCGGGTGCGCCACCGCGAGATTCCAGCCGCGCCCCGGCTCCGGCTCCCCCGAGGTCTGCACGTCGCCGCCGCCGTTGACGCTGTGGTTCAGGGAACCCGCCGCCCGCAGGATCGTCGCGGCCCGCTCCACCGCCCAGCCCTTGACCACGCCGGACGGATCCAGCGTCCCCGCAGGCCGCACGCTGAAGAAGCCGTCGCCGACGCGCTCGGCCTCGGCTCCCAGCGCGAGCACCTCGGCCACGTCCGGATCGCAGTCGGCGAGGGCCAGCTCTCCCCGCCCCAGGCGGCTGATCTGGCTGTCCGTGCGGTAGGTGGAGAACACCTCGTCCACCCGGTGCAGCCAGGCCACGGCCTCCCGCAGACCCGTCTCGATCCGGGCCCGGTGCGGACCGGCCGCGGGTCCGGCGTCGCGGATGTCGAAGGAGACCACCGTGCCCATCACCGGCTCGGCATGGCGCAACACCGGCGCCGGTTCCCCTGCGGGCATCGCCACCATGTCCGCCCCCACCTCTCCATTTATATGACACTACGTCAGTAGGACGCTTCGGCCTCACTCGTCCGAGTGATCCACCGTTGCCTCGTCAACGGACATCTTCGCAGCCCAGTGCCCCCACCCGCCCCGCCACGCCGCCCGGAGGAATGATCGTCCCGGTCCGGCGGCGCCCCTAGCGTCCTGTAACCATGCGCCCGTACTCGACTCCAGTCACCGTCCCGCCGCTCTCGCGGCGCTCCCTGATCGGCACGGCCGTGGCCGGTGCGGCCGGGGTCGCACTGTCTCCCGCCGCCGCGCAGGCGCGGCAGGTCCGCCGCCTGCCCCCGGACGCCACCTCCGCGGCCGAGGTCCGCGCGGAGTACCTGCACGGCTGGCACGGCTACACCTCGGCGGCCTGGGGGTACGACGAGGTCTGCCCGCTGAGCAGGCGTCACCACGACTTCTTCGCGCCGGGCCACAGCTTCGGCCTGTCGATCGTCGAGGCACTCGACACGCTCTACCTGATGGGCGAGGACGCCGAACTCAAGCGCTGCGGCGACTGGATCGACCGGCACCTGGACCCGGCCCAGGACGCCGAGGTGCAGGTCTTCGAGGCGGTGATCCGCCTGGTCGGCGGGCTGCTCGCGGGGCACGCGGCGACGGGCCGCGCCAGCCTGCTGGCCCGCGCCCGCGAGCTCACCGACCGCTTGCTCCCGGCCTTCACCGCCTCCCCCACCGGCATTCCCTACACCCATGTCAACCTGCGCACCGGCGAGGTGCGCGGCACCGCGGTGCCGCTCGCCGAGGCGGGCACCAGCGTGATGGAGTTCGGGCTGCTGTCGCAGCTCACCGGCGACGACCGCTACTACGACGCGTCGATGCGGGCCTACCGCGCGGTCATCGCCCGCCGCAGCTCGCTCGGCCTGGTGGGGACCACCATCCACGCGGAGACCGGCCGCTGGATCGACGGCACCTCCAACGCCCCCAACCCGCCGGTGGACTCCTTCTACGAGTACCTGTGGGGCGGCGGCGCGCTGTTGGGCGACCGTCAGCTGACCTCCTGGTACCACCAGTTGACGGACGCGGTAGTGCGCCACCAGGCGATGACCCTCGGCGGACGGCTGTGGTTCCGCGCGGTCGACTTCCGCAGCGGAAGGCCAACCGGCGGGACGGCGCAGTCCGAACTGGGCTCCTTCTACGCAGGACTGCTGGCCAAGGGCGGCGACCTGGGACGGGGCGCGAGCTACCACCGGACCTGGACGGACGTGCTGCAGCGTTACCCGGTGCTGCCGGAGACCGTCGACGCCGGCTCGCTGCGCGCCCTCGACAGGGGCAGCCAGCTGCGCCCCGAGTACGCCAACGCCGCCTTCGACCTGTGGCGGCTCACCGGCGACGCCGCCTACAAGCAGAGCGCGTACCAGTACTTCGACGGCATGCGCGCGCACCAGCGGGTGTCCGGCGGCTACACCGTCGCCGGCGATGTGACGGTCCGTGGGATGCGGCTGGGCGACCTGACCCCGGCGTACTGGTTCTCCGAGAACCTCAAGTACCTCTGGCTGATGTTCTCCCGCACGCCGAGGTTCGACTACCGCAACGCCGTCCTCTCCACCGAGGGAAAGGTCCTGAGCGGGCTTCTGGGCCGGTAGCCGGGCCGAGCTCGGGCGGGTCGGCCCGGGAGGGTCGGCTCGCGTAGGTTGGTGCGAAGCAGCTACCGACCGAGGGGACAGCAGGGGCGTATGAGTGCAACCGGCGGCAGCAGGGCGATCGTGGCGGCGCTGGGCGCCAATATGGCCATCGCGGCGGCGAAGTTCGTGGCGTTCGCCTTCAGCGGCTCGTCGTCGATGCTCGCCGAGGGCGTCCACTCGGTCGCGGACTCGGGCAACCAGGCCCTGCTGCTGCTCGGCGGACGCAGGTCGAAGCGCGCAGCGACGGACGAGCACCCCTTCGGCTACGGTCGGGAGCGCTACGTCTACGGCTTCCTGGTCGCGATCGTGCTGTTCACGGTCGGCGGGCTGTTCGCCCTCTACGAGGGCTACGAGAAGGTCCGGCACCCGCACGAACTCGACGCCTGGTACTGGCCGGTGGGCGTACTGCTGTTCGCCGTCTGTGCCGAGGGCTACTCGTTCCGCACCGCGGTGCGGGAGTCCCGCGAGCTGCGCGGCGAGCAGAGCTGGGTCCAGTTCATCCGCCGGGCGAAGGCCCCCGAGCTGCCGATCGTGCTGCTGGAGGACTTCGGCGCGCTGATCGGCCTGGTGCTGGCCCTGTTCGGGGTGGGTCTGACCCTGGCGACCGGCGACGGCGTCTGGGACGGCGTGGGCACGCTCTGCATCGGGACGCTGCTGGTGACCATCGCGGTCGTGCTGGGCATCGAGACCAAGAGCCTGCTGCTCGGCGAAGGGGCAGGCGCCCCCGACGTAGCGGCGATCCGCGCCGCGCTGGTCGACGGCGACGTGGTGACCGGGGTGATCCACATGCGCACGCTGTACCTCGGCCCCGAGGAACTGCTGGTCGCGGCGAAGATCGCGGTGCGGCACGACGACAGCGCGGCTGAGGTGGCTCGCGCCATCGACCAGGCCGAGGTCAGGGTCCGGGCGGCGGTGCCGGTGGCCCGGGTCATCTACCTGGAACCGGACATCCGCCGCGCCGAGCCGGACGACTCCTCCGACCTGGCGGCCAACCAATCGTCTTGACGCCAATGGCCTTGACAGGGCCGGACCGCGACCGCAAGGCTGCCATCCGGTAATTGATCTTTACCATCTCTGCCAACTCCGGCCTGCCGCATGCTCCCGAAGGACGCCGCCCCTCATGCCGCCTGTCATGCCGCCCGTCGCGATGTCCGCCGGACCCGGGCCCCGCCCGCTCCTCGTCGCCACCGACCTCGACGGAACGATCGTGCGCAGCGACGGGACGGTCTCCGCGCGGACCGTCGCCGCGTTCGCCCGCGTCGAGGCGGCCGGGGCGCGATTCGTGCTCGTCACCGGGCGGCCGCCGCGCCTGATGGGCGGCATCGCGGAGACCTTCGGGCACCGGGGCGCCGCCATCTGCTCCAACGGCGCACTGATCCACGACCTGGCGACCGGCAAGGTGGTGGAGGAGAACCCGATCCCGGTCCCCGAGCTGGTCGAGGCCGCACAGCGGCTGCGCGCGGCGATCCCCGGCCTCGGCCTCGCCGTCGAGTACGCAGCCGAACTCGCCGCCGACCCGCTCTACGAGTCGGGCGACTGGGACGCCGACGTCGAGATCGACCGGATACCCGACGCCGAGCTGTTCGGACGCCCCGCGCCGAAGCTGTTGGGCAAGCACCCGGAGCTGTCGGCCGACGAACTGCTCGCCCTGGCCCGCCCCGTGCTGGACGGCATCGTCAACGTCTACCACTCCAACGGGACACGCCTGATCGAGGTGGTGGCGCCGGGCGTCAGCAAGGCGTCCGCACTGGCCGCGCTGGCCCGACAGCACGGAATCGCCGCCGCGCGGACCGTGGCGTTCGGGGACATGCCCAACGACCTGCCCATGATGGCCTGGGCCGGCACCTCCTACGCCGTCGCCAACGCGCACCGCGACGTGCTCGACGCCGCCGACCAGGTCATCGGCGGTCACGACGAGGACGGCGTCGCCGCCGTCCTGGAACGCCTCTTCGCCTGACCGGCGGTCACGGGTGGTGCGGGTAGGGCCGCCGGCCTCAGCGGACGGCTGCCTCAGGGGACGACGGTGACCGGCCAACGGCCGGCCTTGACCAGGCGCACGGCCACCGACCCCAGGATCCGGTGGCCCGCCTTCTCCGAGGCCCCGATCACCACTGCGTCCGCCTTGAGCCGGTCCGCGTGCTCGACGATCCCCGCGTACGGGTCACCCGCCCGGGTGTAGAACTCCCAGCGAACCCGTTGGTCCGGATCGGTGCGTCGCACCGCCTCCTGGAACTGCTGCTCGAGATCGGCGGCGACCTCCCGTCCGGCCTCCGCGACCGCGACCCCCACGTCCGCGCCGCCCATGGTGCCGACCGGCTGGATGTAGACCACGGCCAACAGCGACCGCTGGCGACGCGCCAGACCGGCCGCGTAGGCGGCCGCACGCATGGAGGAGGCCGAGCCGTCCACCCCTGCCACGATCACGGAGGGCCCGTCGGTCCCCAGTTCGAACATGATGACTCCCTGTACTACTGCTACCGCCACTGCCGAGCCGGACCGTACGCGTACGACTGCGGACAACCGGCAGACGTTCCGCATTATGCCTGCCGGATGCCCGGCCGCAACCGAGGTCGTCCACCGTTCCCGTCGAATTGCCAAGACACCTCTTGTGACGTGGGGCAATGACAGTGCACCATGTGCGGACACCGTTCGCGCTGTCTGCTGGAGGTCCGCCTTGGCCGACGGGAATCCCAGCTTTCTCAGCCCGTCTTCATGTCCGCCCCAGATCTCTCCCATGATCCTGACCCATCGTCACGGTGTGAGGGTTCTGCAGCCGCGCGCGTCCGTCGCCGAGACCACCAGGTGGATCGTCGCGACACTGGCCTGGCTGATGGTCATGGCCACCGGAAGCGCGACGGTCGCCGCGGCGGACACCCATGGACTCGGCAACTCGCGAACCGCCGAGCAGTCCCGGGTGAACGCCCGGATCGGCGCGCTGTTCTCCAGCGCCGGCACCGCAGCCCACTACTGCTCCGCGAGCGTCGTCGACAGCCCGGTCGGGGACATGATCATCAGTGCCGCGCACTGCCTCTCCACGACGCCCGGCGGGACGGTCTTCGTACCGGGCTACCGCAACGGCTCCGAGCCCTACGGCGCCTGGCAGGTCGCCCACGTCATCGAGGACCCGCGCTGGACCGCCGACACCGACCCGGACCACGACGTCGCGTTCGCGGTGCTCGAACCCCTGAACGGCGAGGAGATCGAGCAGGTCGTCGGCGCCAACACGCTCGCCGTGAACCGGACCGTGACGACGCCGGTCACCATCACCGGCTACCCGCAGAGCTCGGACGAGCCGATCACCTGCAGCAACGACATCGCCCGGTACAGCAGCACGCAGTGGCGCATCGCCTGCACCAACTACACCGACGGTACGAGCGGTAGCCCGTGGGTCGTGGCCGGTCACGGCGGCTCGACCCATGACGAGGGCCAGGTCCTCGGCGTCATCGGCGGCTTCGAACAGGGCGGCTACACCCCGGACGTCTCGTACAGCATCTACTTCGACGACGACGTCGCCGCGCTCTACCGGCAGGCGGTCACTGCGGTCCGCTGAGATCCGCGCCCGCCCCCGCCGAGCGGGGGCGCTCCAGGCCCGCTGAACTGCGGTCCGAGGGAGGGCGGTCCGGGGCGGGGCGGTCGGAGGCGGGGCGGTCCGCTGGAGGGTCCGCCGCCTGCGCAACCGGAACCGGGTGGCGGGCCTCGAGTCGGGACAACCCCACCACTCCGGCGAGGACCAGCCCGACGCCGAGGATCTCGGGGATCAGCCACCACCCAGTCCGCACCGACTCGGCGTACAGCGTCACCCCCAGGGACAGGCTGATCAGCGCGTCGCCGAGGGTGAGCGCAGGCTGGGAGGCGACCAGGGGCCCGGCCTGCATCGCGTTCTCCAGCAGGAACAGCGCGCAGACGCCCACGGCGGCGAAGGCGTAGGTCTGCCAGGAGGCGAAGAACGCACCGACCCCCCGTTTGTCCAGGGTGTCCGTGGCGGACTTCATCAGCGCCGCGGTGAGCGCGTAGCCGATGGCGGCGGCGGTACCCAGGCAGGCCGCGCGCGCCGGGCCGACCGGACGCTTGATCGCGGCGCCGGCGAGCAGCACCATCGCTCCCCCGCAGCAGGCCAGCGCGAGCACCCACAGCGCGGCCGGCGGCTGCAGTTGCCCGCCGCTGGGCGAGGCCGCAGCAAGAGCGGTGCCGAGACCGACCACGATGCAGGCGACCGAGATCCAGCCCAGGCTCTGCATTCGCTTGCGGAAGACGATGCCGGAGATCAACAGGGCGAAGGGAAGTTCGAGTACGAAGATCGGCTGCACGACCGCGAGCGGACCGGTCACCAGGGCGAGCCCCTGGAACACCGCGGCGAAGAGCACCCCGAGCATGCCGCCGAACCACACCGGCGTCCGCAGCAGGTCCCACATCAGGCGCAGTCGGAAGCCGTCGGACTGCGGGACGATCAGCGCGGCGCGCCGCTGCAACACGGTCCCCAGGGCGTTGCTCACCGCCGCGAGTACCGCGAAGACAACGGACATCGTCGCCATCATCGTCACGGGCCTCCCCCTTTCCCTTGGACCGCTTCGTGCCCGTCCCAGTAGGCCCCTCGTTGTCGATGCTACCGGCAGCACACCGCAACGATCAGGTGACTCGAACTCGGCCTGGCGCTCGTACACATGAACGCCCTCCAGAGGCGGTGGGTACGATGAGGCCATGGGTCAGAGTGAGCCCCGGAACGGCGACGAATCCGCGCCTCCCGGACGCGGTGGACACGACGGGCGGCTGGACGCGGCAAGCGCGGCCCGGGTGGCCACCACGCTCCAGGCGCTGGCGACCCCGTCCCGGCTGATGATCCTGGCCCGGCTGCGCGAGGGGGCCTGCGCCGCGACCGAGCTGGCGGCCGAGGTGGGCCTCGAGCAGTCGGCCTGCTCGCACCAGTTGCGTCTGCTGCGCGAACTCGGCCTCGTCGTCGGCGAACGCCGCGGCCGCAGTGTGGTCTACGCCCTCTACGACTCCCACGTGCTCGCCCTGCTCGACCAGGCGATCCACCACGTCGAACACCTTCGCCTGGAGCACCCCGGCCCCCAGCCCGCCGACGCCGTCGCCAACCCGGACAACGCCCTGCTCACGCCCTAGGAGCACCCTCCTAGGAGGGTGCTAGCGCAGGCCGGCGCGGAGTGCGGTGACGCGGGCGGCGGCGGCGCGGAAGGTGGAGGGGTCCAGCTGCCCGTTGGTGAGCGCGCTCTCCAGCGCGCCGGCTGCGGTCTCGCCCTGGCCGACGTCCTGGGCGGAGCACAGCAGCAGGTCCATGCCGGCCCGGGCTGCGGCGACGGCAAGCTGCGGCGTCGTGCCGAAGGGGCTGAGGGCCTTGGCCTCCAGAGCGTCGGTGATGGTGACCCCGGTGAAGCCGAGGCGGCTGCGCAGCTCCTGCTGGACGACAGTGGCGGAGAGGCCGGCCGGGTGCGCCGGGTCCAGGGCCGGATAGACCGCCCAGCTCAGCATGATCAGCTTCACTCCGGCGGCGATGGCTGCGGGGTAGGGGGCCTCGTCCACGGTGCGCAGGCTGGACAGCGACTGGTCCAGCGTGACCGGGCCCAGGTCCGTGTTCTGGGCGGTCGCCGCCGCTCCCAGCCCGGGGAAGTGCTTGGCTGTGGCGGCGACGCCGCCCTGCTGCTGGGACGTGATGAACGCCCGGCCCATGGAGGCGACCACGGAGGGGACGTCGCTGAAGGAGCGCTGGGCCTGATCGGCGAAGTCGCCCGCGCTGTGGAACACGTCCAGAACCGGTGCGAGGTTGACGTTCATGCCGACGCCGGTCAGGTTCTGCGCGGCGCCCGCGCCGGCCGAGGCGGCCACCGCCGGGTCGCCGGTCGCCCCGACCAGCTTCTCCGAGAGGACCGGCGCGCCCGGCAGCCGCCTGACCAGGCCGCCCTCCTGATCGGTCATCAGCAGCAGCGGCACGTGGACCGGGCTCGCCGCCTGGGCCTGGCGCAGTTCTGCGATCACCGAGCCGATTTGAGCTTCGCTGGACACGTTCTGCCCAAAGAAGATGACGCCGGCCGCTTCACCCGCACGGATGCGCTGGAGCAGGGCGGCCGGCGGATTCAGGCCCGGGTAGGAGTAGATGATCCGCTGCCCGGCGAGCTGCGCCTGGGTCAGCGCTGCGATGCGGCTGGGCGTGGGGCTGGGGGGCGGGGGGACTACGGGCCTGGCGGAGGACGGCGCCGCCGCCGAGGTGGTGTGCGGCGGGACAGCCGAGCGGGTCGCGCCGCTCGGTTGGGGCGAGGCCGACGCCGAAGCAACCGGGGAGGACGGCGAAGAGGCGGTCCGCGCCGGCGACGACGAGCACGCCCCCACGAGGGCGCTGATCAGAAGGGCGCCCAGGACCTGCAGGCGCAGTCGGCCGACCGATCGGTCAACCCCGGGCGGGCAGGGCATTCGCGGCCTCCAGTGAGCTCGGCGTTACGACCTGGGGAGCGATAGGGCTCGGGTCGGCGCACGCCGTCCGGTGCCTTCGATTGCAAGGCGCCGGGACGCCCTGGCAGCGGAGCTACTTGGGCGTGTCGGCAACGCGGGTCGTTAGCCCTGGCTGGGCTTTTGTCCCCTACACACGAGCATGCGCGGCCCCGGCCCGGTCCGCCATCGCCCGGCACGACGTGTCCTCACGTCGCCCGCACGTCCTCAGGCTCTGCCTTCCGGGACCAGTTCGCTGATCAGGGCCGGGTCGCCTGGATACCGGAGCCGACCACGACCGCGACCAGCACGGCCGTCCCGACCGCCTCTGCTGCCGCCCGGCGGCTCAGCGGGGCCATGCCGGTCATCTGCTGCCTCCAGCGATGGCAGTGGCGACGGCCGGGCCGGTGATCGCAGCGGTGTCCGGTGCCTGGAGCAGGCTGGAGAGCTTGGCGAGGGCCGGCGGCAGGACCCAGTAGTAGACCCAGGTCCCCCGGCGTTCGGACCCCACCAGCCCGGCTTCACGCAGGACCTTGAGGTGGTGCGAGATCGTCGGCTGGGCTGCTCGGCAGCGAGCCGACCAAGCTCCGGCCCGGCTACGCGAACTTCGCCGTCGCCGAGCCCCCGCTCAAGCTCGTCCTCATCGAGGGCGCCGCCGGCGAGGACACCCGCCTCGACCACCTCGGAGTCGAGGTCGGGTCCACCGAGCAGGTCACCGCGGCGACCGACCGCCTCAGGGCCGCCGGGCTTGCCACCTTCGAGGAGAACGACACCTCCTGCTGCTACGCCCTCCAGGACAAGGTCTGGGTGCACGGTCCCGGCCGGGAGCCCTGGGAGGGCTATGTCGTCAAGGCCGACACGGACCAGCTCGGCAAGAGCGCCACCGCAGCCGGCGACGCCTGCTGTGACCCGAGTGGTTGCGCCTGCGGCGCCTGACCACCCGGCGTCAGGCCCGCGCCCGCGCGGCACGACGGCCATGGGCCGCAGGGTGCGGCGCTCGGGTCCTCACAGCGTGCAGGTGAGCCGCCCTGCGGAACTTCCGCTGGTCGTCAGAGGCTGGGGCTGTGCTTCTGCGAGTCGTCGTCCGCCGGCTCGGACGGGGACTCGCCCTCGGGCTCCTCCGCGACCTCGGCCCCGGCCGCGCCGTCGATCTCGGGCTCGATCTCGGGCTCGGTGACGAGCCGGGAGCGGCCGAGGCGGTTCTCCGGTTCCGGGCGGTTGCGGGTGGCGATCAGGAAGCCGACAGCGGCCAGGAAGCAGATCAGCGAGGTCCAGTCGTTCAGCCGCAGGCCCAGGATGTGGTTGGCGTGGTCGGTGCGCAGCGACTCGATCCAGGCGCGGCCCACCGTGTATCCGGCGACATACAGGGCGAAGAGCCGACCCGAGTGGAAGTTCCAGCGCCGGTCCGCGTAGACGAGCAGGCCGACGATGGCGAGGTCCCACAGCGACTCGTACAGGAAGGTCGGCTGGAAGATCCCGTGGACGATGGTTCCGTCCGGGAGCACCTGGTCGATCTTCAGGCCCCAGGGCAGCGTGGTGGCGTCGCCGTACAGCTCCTGGTTGAAGTAGTTGCCCCAGCGGCCGATCGCCTGAGCCAGGATCAGGCCCGGCGCCAGCGCGTCGGCGAAGGCGGAGAGCGGCACGCCCCGGCGCCGGCAGCCGATCCAGGCGCCGACGCCGCCGAGCGCGACCGCGCCCCAGATGCCGAGGCCGCCGTCCCAGATGTAGAGGGCCCGGATCGGCTGTTCCCCGGCCTTGAAGTACAGCTCGGGGTCGGTGATCACGTGGTAGAGGCGGCCGCCGACGATGCCGAAGGGCACCGCCCACAGCGTGATGTCGACGACGTCGTCGGGATTGCCGCCCAGCTTGACCCAGCGGCGCCGGGTCAGCCAGAGGGCGGCGGCGATGCCCGCGATGATGCACAGCGCGTACGCGCGGATCGGCACCGGGCCGATGTGCCAGACGCCCTGCGAGGGGCTGGGGATGTACGCGAGTTGCATCAGGGCCGATTCCCTAGTGACCAGGCGGGTGACTGCCTCCCGCAGCTTGTGCGGGCCCCACACTACATCCGCGCCCGGGCGTTCGGTCATCCCCGTGATCACGCCGTGACAGCGGTGGCGTCAGGTGCAGCCGACGCCGTTGACGGTAGAGCCCCCGGGCACGGGGCCGCTCCAGGTGGAGGTCAGGTTCTCGTCCTCGACCGTGCGCCAGGGGGCCGGTGCGGAAGTCCTACTCCCGCACCGGCCCGGGGGTGGGTCGGCTGGTCAGCCGGCCGTGCAGGTCAGCGTCGGAGCCGTGTTGGTGCCGGAGTAGTTCGCCCCGAAGCCGAAGCTGGTGTTGCCTCCGGGAGCGATGACGTTGTTGTAGGCGGCGTTGTTCGCGGTGACGGCGGTGCCTGTCTGGGTGTAGACCGCGTTCCACATGTTGGTGATGGCCTGGTTTCCGGCCCAGGTCCAGGTGACCTTCCAGGACTTGGTCGCGGTGCTGCCGGTGTTGGTGACGGTGACGTTGGCGTTGAAGCCGGCGCCCCAGTCGCTGCTGATGCTGTAAGCGGCGGTGCAGCCGGCACCGCCGGAGCCGCCCGCGGTGGTGGTCCCGGTGACGGCGGTGGAGGCTGCGGAGACGTTGCCTGCCGCGTCCTGCGCGGTGACGGTGTAGCTGTAGGCGGTCGAGGCCGCCAGCCCGGTGTCGGTGTAGGAGGTACCGGTCACCGTCGCGACCTTCGTCGAGCCCCGGTACACGTTGTACCCGGTCACCCCGACGTTGTCGGTCGACGCGGTCCACGACAGCGACACACTGCTGCTCGTCGTTCCGGTGACGGTCAGGCCGGTCGGCACGGACGGCGGGGTGGTGTCGCCGGACGAGGCGGTGGTGGTCCCGGTGACGGCGGTGGAGGCAGCGGAGACGTTGCCCGCCGCGTCCTGCGCGGTGACCGTGTAGCTGTAGGCGGTCGAGGCCGCCAGCCCCGTGTCGGCGTAGGAGGTACCGGTCACCGTCGCGACCTTGGTCGAACCCCGGTACACGTTGTACCCGGTCACCCCGACGTTGTCGGTCGACGCCGTCCACGACAGCGACACACTGCTGCTCGTCGTCGCGGTGACCTTCAGACCGGTCGGCACGGACGGCGGGGTGGTGTCGCCGGACGAGGCGCCCAGCGCCGGGTAGGCGTTGGAGACGAGCTGCTGGAACTGGGCGGCGAACCAGTTTCCGGCCGGGATGTCGTAACCGGGGATGGCGTCGGTCGGGTAGGTGCCGCCGTTGCCGTCGGTCTGCGTGCCGTTGGGGTCGCAGTGCGGGTCGCCGTGGGTGTGCGTGCCGCTCGGGTAGTCGCCGTCCGACTCGCCCGGGGGCTTGATCCACACGTAGGCGATCACCGGGTCGCTCGCCCCGTACGGCTGGGCCGTCGGACGGTAGCCGATGCCCGCGCCGTTGACGTTGCACCAGTCACCGCGGAACGGCCGCTGGTCGATCTTGTTGGCGGCCACGTAGGCGGCAGCCGTGGTCGGGGTGGAGTTCAGCGCGGTGGGCCGGGAGGAACCGCCCCAGCCGTTGCGGGAGGTGTCGATGAGCATGCCGACGCTGCTCGGGAAGCCGGCGGTGACCAGCGCCGCGTGCATCGCCTCGTCGTAGGTGTGCTCGTCGAAGAACGGGTTGTACTGGTAGAAGTTCACCGAGTCCAGCGGATTGCCGCCGACCTGGAGCGTCGAGTTGGGCAGGAAGGGCTCGTCGGTCGGGGTGGTGTTCGCCGTGTCGCTGATGAAACCGTCGACGCTGGCGACGCCGGCGGTGGTGGCCTTGGCGACCTTGGCGAACTCCTGCGCGGCCGGAGTCATGTTGCTGGGCCAGCCGAGCCAGCCGGAGTGGCCGATGTCCAGGTAGGTGTAGACATTGCCGATTGCGTGCAGCTTGTTGAGCGTGTACTCGACACCGGTCTCGTAGTACGGGGTGGCGGTGGCGCAGGCAGGCTTGCTCTGGTTGGTGACTGCGTTGGGGAGCGAGTCCGGTTCGACGATGGTGGAGATGCGCAGGTTGCTGTACTTGCTGTTGCCCAGCAGCGCCGCGATCGGGTCGATGTACTGCGACTCGTACTGGGTGAGACCTGCGGCGGTGGCCGGGATCTCGCCGTTGGAGGCGAGCGCGGCGCAGTCGCGTCCCGGGAGGTCGTAGATCACGACCTCGAACAGCACCGGCGTGGAGCTGCCGGCCGCCTGAGTCTCCGCAGCGTCGAGCTGGGCCTGCAGCCCGTGGTGGGTGCTGTCCCCGGCGATCGCACCGATGTGGTCCATCCAGATGGCCGTCTGGTTGCTCGCCACCTTGGCCTCGGTGGCCCCGGTGGTGCCCCCGTCCGCGGATGCCTGGGCATTGACCTCGGCGACGTAGTCCGGGTTCAGGAACGGGGTGGCGCCCACGTAGGGGTTCGCCACATGGGTGATCGCGGCGCTGGCGGACTGCGCCGCGGCGACTGGCACGAGCATGGCCGCGCCGAGAGCGGTCGCAGCCGCGGCCGTTCGGAAGCGGGTGAGCACGCCGGGGGTCCTGGGGGCTCTGGCGGTGCTGGAGGCTCTGGAGTTGCTGAGCTGGTGCGGCACTTCAGGGATCCTTTCGGGTGGGTAAATACTGACTTGTTCCCTGCAACCCGAGTGGGAGCGCTCCCATTCAGGGCGTGAACGGCCCTCCTCCCTCTCGTCTATCGGGCAGCGCGAAGCGTCCTCAACGCCACTGCCGACGGCGGCAACCAGTGGGAGCGCTCCCGATGGTCGAGCGATTCCGAGGGCGCGTCAAGGGTTTTGTCAGTGAGCAGAAAAGAGAGCCTGATGGCCTGTCAAGAATCCTCGGCTTCCGCTACGGTGTCGCCCGGCAACCAGTGCGAGCACCCGCCACCACGAAGAAAAGGGTGCTCCGCATGCGATCCCGCACTACGTTCATCGGCGTCGCGGCCACCGTCGCCGCCTTCACCGCCGCGCTGCTGCCGCTGGCCGGCTCCACCGCAGCCGCCGCGACGAGCAGCACGTCCTGCAACGTCTCCTACGCCGTCAGCAGCGACTGGGGTTCCGGCTTCACCGCTGCCGTGACCATCACCGACAGCGGCAACTCCGCCATCAACGGCTGGACGCTGACCTACACCGAGTCAGGCAACCAGACGCTGCAGAGCGGTTGGAACGGCACCTGGGCCCAGTCCGGCAAGAACGTCAGCGTCACCGCGCCGAGTTGGAGCAGCAGCATCGCCGCGGGCGGCCAGTACACGACCGACGCCAACTTCGGCTACTCCGGCGCCAACGCCGCGCCCACGGCCTTTGCCGTGAACGGTGTCGCCTGCGGCCCGCAGGGCAGCCCCTCCCCCAGCCCCACGCCGACTCCCACCCCCACGCCGACACCCACCCCGACGCCGACGCCCACGCCCACCGCGACGTCCACCGGCCCCGCCACCGCAGCCCCCGCGCTGCACGTCTCGGGCAACAAGCTCGTCAACGCCGCCGGGGCGACCGTCACCCTGCACGGCGTGAACCGCTCCGGCGCGGAGTTCGCCTGCGTCCAGGGCACCGGCCTGTTCGACGGCCCGGTCGACCAGACGTCGGTGACCGCGATGGTCAACTGGCATGTGAAGGCTGTGCGGGTGCCGCTGAACGAGGACTGCTGGCTCGGCGAGTCCACGGTCCAGGCCGCGTACGCCGGGGCGAACTACATCAACGCCATCAAGAACTACGTGACCCTGCTGCACCAGAACGGACTGGTCGTCATCCTCGACCTGCACTGGACGGACGGCGTCTACACCGGCAACTCGGCCGGCTGCTCCAGCGCCACCGCGACCTGCCAGAAGCCGATGCCGGACGCCGCCGGGGCGGTGCCGTTCTGGACCTCGGTCGCCAACACCTTCAAGGGCGACAACTCCACCGTTTTCGACCTCTTCAACGAGCCCTACCCGGACCGCGCCACCAGCACCGCCACTCAGGCATGGACCTGCTGGCGCGACGGCGGCACCTGCCCGGGCATCGGCTACCAGGTGGCGGGAATGCAGTCCCTGGTCAACGCGGTGCGCGGGACGGGGGCGAGCAACGTGCTGATGCTGGGCGGTCTGGCCTACTCCAACGACCTCACCCAGTGGCTGGCGTACGAGCCCACCGACCCGGACCACAACCTGGTCGCCTCCTGGCACTCCTACAACTTCAACACCTGCAGCAACAGCTCCTGCTGGAACAGCCAGATCGCCCCCGTGCTCGCCCAGGTTCCCCTGGTCACAGGGGAGTTGGGCGAGAACGACTGCGCCCACGGCTACCTGGACTCGCTGCTGCCGTGGCTCGACGGCCAGGGCGCGTCGTATCTGGCATGGACCTGGAACACCTGGGACTGCAGCTCGGGGCCGTCCTTGATCAGCAACTACGACGGCACGGCGACGGCCTACGGCGCGGGTTTCAAGGCGCACCTCGCCTCGCTCGGCTGACGACCTGGGGAGGGGCGGTCGGGACCGCGTCGATGGAGCCGCGCAGTTCGAGTGCGGCGCCGAGGTGGTGCGGTCCCGGCAGCAGACGACCGTCGCCGTTCCCGCTCGTCAGCGCAGCCGCCATGGCGTCCGCGCACCGGAGTTGAAGGCGGCCTGGCCATCGGCGAATGCCGCCGGGTCGCTGCCGACCTGGATCAGGGTCTTGGCGACGTCGAGGGCCTGGCGGTAGCCGAGTTCCTGCGCGTACCAGACGGCGCGCAGGGTGGCCTGGACGGCGAGCGGCGGCTGGGACGCGATGGCCGTGGCGACCCGCCAGGCTGTCTCCAGGAGATCGGCGGCCGGGACGATCTCCTGAACGAGCCCGATCTCGTAGGCCCGCTGTGCGGAGAGGCGTTCGTGGGCACCGGTGAGCTGCATCCGCATCACCTCGCCGAGCGGCATCCGCTGGAGCATCGCCATGGACTCGAAGACGGAGGGCATGCCGAAGCTGGTGTGGGGGTCGAAGAAGCTGGCGTGGTCGGCGGCGATGATGAACTCGACCTGGCCGAGCAGGTAGAACGCCCCGCCGCAGGCGATGCCGTTGACCGCCGCGATCACGGGCTTCCAGAGGTCGCCCGAAGTCTTGGGGCTGATCCAGTCGCCGGGATCGTCGAAGTGCAGCGGGGTGCCGCCACGGGTGCCGATGGGCAGTTGCGGGTCCTCGAGTGCGGTGCGGTCGACGCCGGTGCAGAACGCGCGGTCGCCCGCGCCGGTGAGGATGACCGCGCGGACCTCGTCGTTCTCGCGCAACTCGCGCCACAGTGACTGGAGTTCGCGCATCATCCGCAGGTCGAAGGCGTTGTGGACCTCCGGTCGGTCCAGGGTGACCAGGGCGACGTGGTCGCGCTCCTCGTAGCCCAGGGTCTCGTAGCGCAGCGTCTGGAGGTGCGGGCGCTTGGGTTGGGTCATGGTCGGTGCCTCCGGTCGCAGCCCTGGCGCATTATTTGAGAACACGTTCTACTTATCCGTCCCGGGCCATCGTCCCGGTTCGCCGCTGCGGAGGGAAGAGTCGGAATGCGGGAGCAACGCCACGGCAGGCGCGTCATGATGACCCCCGACGAACGGGACACGTTCCTGCGCGACCAGCGGACCTGCCGCGTCGCCAGCGTCGCGGAGGACGGCCGCCCCCACGTCACCCCGCTGTGGTTCGTCTGGGACGGCTCGGCGCTCTGGCTGTACTCGATCACCCGCAGCCGCCGCTGGGCGGAGCTGGCCCACGACCCCCGCGTCGCCGTGGTCGTCGACGCCGGCGAGGAGTACGGCGAGCTGCGCGGCGTCGAGCTCACCGGGACGGTCCAGCAGGTCGGCGAGGCACCCCGGACCGGCCTTTCCTACGCGGGACCTCCGCTCGATCCGGGGCTCGACGTGGCGGAGAAGCTCTTCGCCGAGAAGTACGGCTTCGGCGAGGTCATGTTCCACGACGGCCGCCACGCCTGGCTGCGCCTCGCCCCGGAGGGCCTGACCAGCTGGGACTTCCGTCGGCTGAACGGTGACTTCGCAAGGTAACGCAGGTCACAGCGGCCCGACCGGTGTGATCTGAAACGATGTTGGGATGGTGGACGCGACCGAGACAACCCCGCAGCAGGCGACCCCGCAGACGACAGTCGAGCGGCAGGCAGCCGAGCAGCCCCGCGTCATCTCCGGCTTCGTCGACCTGCTGCGCCTGGACGACATCGACCTCAACCTGTTCCGCGGCTGGTGCCACGCCGGTGCGCCGCTGCGTGCCTTCGGTGGTCAGGTCGCGGCGCAGGCCCTGGTCGCGGCGGGGCGCACGGTCGAGCCCGGGCGGGTGGTCCACTCCCTGCACAGCTACTTCATGCGGCCCGGCGATCCGCGCCGCCCGCTGGTCTACGAGGTGGAGCGGCTGCGCGACGGCTACTCCTACACCACCAGGCGCGTCACCGCGATCCAGCGCGGCGAGGCCGTGTTCACGCTGTCCGCCTCGTTCAAGAAGCCCGAGGACGGCCCCGACCGGCAGCGGGCGATGCCGGTGCTGACCGACCCGGAACTGCTCCCCGACCCCTACGCGGACTCGGCAGAGGACGGCGCCGGGAATTACTGGGCGTCCACCGGCCGGCTGACGCTGGACATGCGGATGGTCCCGCCCGGCTCGGAGGGGCTACCGGGGCGGCAAGCGGGCGTCGAGGAGCAGTTCGTGTGGCTGAAGTCCGCCTCGGTGCTGCCCGTCGACGACCCGCTCCTGCACGTGTGTGCGCTCGCCTACCTGTCGGACCTCACCCTCGCCTCGACGGCGGCCCTGCACCTGCAGCGGCCCAGGGCAGAACGCAAGGGGCCGCCGACCGTCAACCTGGCCTCGCTGGACCACGCGATGTGGTTCCACCGGCCGTTCCGCGCGGACGAGTGGCTGCTGTTCGCGCAGCGCAGTCCCAGCTCCTCGGACGGTCGCGGGCTGGCGCACGGTGAGTTCTACACCCACGACGGCCGGTTGGTCGCTTCTGTCGTACAGGAGGCACTGATCCGCGAGAAGCGGCGCTGACGCAGGTGAGCGGAAATGGCCGAACCGAGGCGTCTGAGCTGCGGCGCTGAACCGATCGGCGCGGCCGTGCGTATCCACACCCGACAGCGGACGGCAGCCACAGCAGGCACTGCAGCCACGGGCGCCCCACGGCGCACGGCTGCCCGTCCACCCTCAAGCACTGCCGGGAGTAACCATGGCCAACGAAACCCCGATGAACCCCGCCCGCCGTACTGTCCTCGCGGGCGCCGGGCTCGCCGGAGTCGCCACCGTGATCACCGCGTGCAGCTCGGGCGGGGGCAGCAGCACGACTGCGGCCGCATCCGACCCGGCGACCACCCAGTCGGCGCCGAACGCCGGCGCGGCCGCCCCCAGCGACTCCAGCGCGCCCAGCAGCTCGGCGAGTGCCGGCGGGGGCGGCGGCGCCGCGCTGGGGGCCGCCTCGGACATCCCGGTCGGCGGTGGAAAGGTGTTCGCCGACAAGAAGGTCGTGGTGACCCAGCCGACCGCCGGCCAGTTCAAGGCGTTCACCGCCGTGTGCACGCATGCGGGCTGCACCGTGAGCAGCGTCTCCAACGGCACGATCAACTGCCCCTGCCACGGCAGCCAGTACCACATCGCGGACGGGACGGTGGCGCGCGGCCCGGCTCCCGCCGCGCTCGCCGCCGAGAGCATTTCGGTCAACAACGGCCAGATCACGCTTTCCTGAGGGGTCGCCCCCGACCGCTGTAGGAACGAGAACTTCGTTTCACCGGTGTGGACCATTTCGGCAGGTCCACACCGGTCCCGCGATCTGATCAGGCGCCATACTCCTGCAACATGGTTCCCGGTACCATGGCGGGGTGTCCAAGGTAGACCTGTCCCCACGGCCGGTCGAGGCCATGTCTCCCCGCCAGCTGGAACGCCGCAAGCACCTGATCAGCGCAGCGATCGACCTGGTCGCCGAGATCGGCGTGGAACGCGTGCAGATGAAGCAGGTGAGCGAACGCTCAGGGGTGGCCCTCGGGACGACCTACCGCTACTTCTCCTCCAAGGACCACCTGCTCGCCGCCGCCGTCTCGGACTGGCGCGGAATGCTGATGAACGACCTCGCCGCCGAGCTGCGAGGCTCGCCCGCACCCCTCGGTGGGACGGACCGTGTGGTCCGCTTCGTCCACCGCGGCATGCGGGCTTTCCAACGCCAGCCGCATCTGGCGCACCTGCTGGTCTCCGTCACCGTCTCCACGGATCCGTTCGCGAGCGAGGCGGTCGACGCGATGGCGAACGCGGGGCGGGCCTCGCTGCTCGCCGTGATGCCCGAGGTGCCACCGGCGGCCAGGACCGTGGTGCCGCACATCATCGACGCCGCATGGCAGAGCGAGCTGGTCGCGTGGGTCACCGGCCGCAGCACTCTCGGCGACGCCTACCTGCGCCTGGAGCAGGTCATCCGGCTGGTGCTCGCCCCGTACGCGACGGCCTGACGGAGTGTCCCCGGCCCCGGCCTGGTGGAGCGTGCCTGGACTGACCGAACGTAACGTGCCCGGACATGACTGAGGTGCCCCGCCTTCCGGGGAGGAGGCGGGGCACCGTTCCTGACGGCAGGTTGCGACTCGAGCCGGCCAGACGCTGCAACCATAGCATGTACACGACAGAGTTGGCCCTGCCGCCGCCCGGTCGGCCCGAGCGACGACTGAACCGCGTGGCTCGCCGTCACCGCACTCACCTCGCCTGCCCTCGAAGCCACGCGGCGAAACGTCGGGCTTCCGCAGCCGACAGGCCGCCCAACTGGACGTGCCCGCCGGTGTGTACCGGGAAGTCGCCCCGGAGCGAGGGGAACAGGAAGCCGACCATCCGCAGAGCCGTGTCCAGCTCACGCGCGGCCTCCTGTCCCTCCTCCATCGGGTTGAGGTTCACCGCCATGCCCTGCTCCCTCGGGTCGGGGGTCTGGGGTCGGGGGTCTGGGATCGGGGGTCAGGGTGTCACGGTGCTGGGTTGGGGCGGGCTGTCACCCTTCTTGTTCACCGTCGCCATCCCCGTGGGCAGTGTGCTCGGCTGCGGCGCCATGTCCCCGTTCTTGTTGAGGGTCGGGCTCGAGGTGGGAGTCGGCGTCCACGTCGGGGAGCTGCTTACTGCGGGCTGGACGGTCTGCCGGCAGTGCAGATCGGCCAGGGAGACCACGAGTCGCTTGCTGAGGAAGGTGGCGAGGTTGGTTCCTCGGACCGGAGAGGTGGCGTGGATGAAGAGCGACCGGTCGAGGTTGAGCCGCCAGACGCCGATCTTCGCCAGCAGCCCGCAGTAGGTGTTCGCATCGCCGTTGGTCCACCGGGTCCAGGTCAGTACCGGCTGGTCGACGCCGACGCGGAAGAAGTCGGTCTTCAGGCGGTTCGGCGCGTTGCGTACCAGCACCATGGTGCCGTTGAGCGGGACGAGCGCGATGGGTGCGGCCTGGCGGCGGGCCGCCTGCAGCTCGTCGAGGGCCAGCGAGGTCGCCCACTGGCCGGGGTCGGCCAGATCCCGGGCACGCCAGGGAGTGCAGCCCAGCGCCTTGTCGACGAAGGAGACCAGCAACGGGTTGTTCCCGCTGTTCACCAGCGTGGCGACCCGGTCCAGGTGCCAGGAGTTGCTCGTGGTCCACTGGGCGGTGCGCCCCCGGCGGTCGACCAGGTAACTGGTCGTCACTCCGTTGCTCTGGTTGTCGTCCACGAACCCGAAGTCGCGGATGGTGGGGCACGGGGCCCCGTCGAGGCCGATGCCGAGACGTGGCACGGTCAGCCATCCGGCGCGCTCGGCCCAGTTGGCAGTGGCGAAGAAGGCGGGAGCGTTGCAGTAGGCGAAGGCGCCGAAGGCGCTGGCGGACGAGCCGCTGACGCACCGTCCGGCCTGCAGGCTGTCGCGCTCGCTGCGCAGGGTGAGCAGGTGCCCGTTGAAGCCGAACCAGATGCCGACCACGGCATGGCGCGGCAGCCTGGGAACCACGGGTGCGACGGCCGGCCTGCTGCCCTGGTCGACGACCAGGGGGTTGTAGACGGAGAGGGCCCCGGTCGTGGAGTCGATCACGGTCGCCTGGACGAAGGCCGCCTGGCGGGCGTCAGCCTCGTGGCACTGGCCGCGGTCACGGCCGGTGGCGACCAGTCGGTAGGGCGTGGCCAGACCCTGGGCACTGAGCGGGTTCTCGGGCACGACGAGCGTGCAGTCGGAGTTCCACCCCGCCGCCGTGCGACCGGACGAGGCGGAGCTGTCCGACGAGGCGTACCGGTTCGGAGGACTGGTGGTGCCGGCCAGGGCGACGCTCAGGGCCGCCGCGATAGCGGCGAATCCGCCGAGGGAAATGCCGAGCACGGATATCCGTCGACGACGCCGACCGGACTTCAGGAAACGGTGATCGCTGTGGCGTGATGGCGTTGACACATAGGGTCCTCAGTCGAAGGACGCCGCTGTCGGAGAGGCGGGAAAAGCACAGCCGCTCCAGGCGCTGACGCTAGGAGTCTAGGCACGGGATTTCGCTGCGCGACCGATTCCCAGTGCCCTGCTTCGTTCTCCTGGGAATATCTGCTCCAGGGCGAGGATTTCTCAGCCCAGTCACTCACCTGCAGAGGGGGCGGGAAATTCCGTGAGAATGCAGGAAAAGGTGCCCCACTAACCGCGGGGCACCTTTTCCCGACGGGGATTCTGGGGTGGTCAGTGGTGTTTGTGGCGACCCGTGGCCGTCGGAGTCGGAGCGACCGCCGGCGGGGCGGGGGCACCTGCCGTCGGGGTGTTGGCGGCTGCGGTCGGGGACATGGCCGTGCCGGTCGCCCCGGCGGCGCCCGGAGTGGTCGAGGCGGCGGTGCCGGCTGCGGGGGTTGCAGTCGCGGTCGCGCCCGCCTGGGTGGGCATGGCCGTGGACGTCGTGGCTGCGCCGGCGGCGGTGGTCGCGCTCGGGGCGGCGGCCGCAGGCGCCGCACCTCCCGGAGTGAAGGTGGCCGCGGTGACCACGCCGTTGTTGGTGGTCAGCGTGATCGGGTTGTTCATGTTCAGCAGGCCCTGGCAGCCGAGATTGGTGAAGCTCGCCTGCGCCCGCATCGCCAGGAAGGTGAACAGGTTCGTGGCCATCGCCGCGTCCACCGAGGGAGCGTTGGCGAACATGGCCTGGTCCTTGAAGACCCGCTGGATCCCGGTGGCGCTGTTGAACAGGTTGTTGCAGTACGTGGTCCCGCTACCCGCGTCGGCGCCGAGCTGCGCCTGGTCGACGCCGACCCGGTACAGGTTGGTCTTGGCCGTGTCCGCCGCCGCGTTGTTGAGCGTCATCGGGTCGGTCAGCGGGACGAGCGCGATCGGGGCCTGCTGGTTGGCCGCGGCCGACAGCTCGTCCAACGGCAGGGCGGCGCTTGCCTGCCCGTCGCTCGACTGGTCCGGCCTGGTGAACGGCGTGCAGCCCAGGGCCGGGTCGATGAACTTGGTCAGCAGCAGGTTGTCACTGCCGTTGGCCAGGTCCGTGAGACCGGTCAGCGCGGCCTTGTTCGCCGCGTTGTTCTGGGCCAGCAGTCCGCCCGCCGTGGCCAGGTAGTGGGTGACCACGTTGTCGCTCTGGTCCTGGTCGACCACCGAGAAGTCACGGGTGGTCGGGCAGGGCATCCCGTCGGTGGCGGTACCCACCGCGGGTATCTGCAACTGGTTGCTCGCGATTTCCGTGTTCGCGGTCTGGAAGAACGCGGGCGCGTTGCAGTAGGAGAACTGGCCGAAGATCGAGCCCTGCAGGCCGTTGACGCAGTTGCCCTGAGCCAGGGAGGTGGTGCCCGCCGCCGACTGCAGGGTCAGGTTGGTGCCGTTGAAGCCGAACCACAGGCCGACGGTCGAGCCCGCGGGCACCTGCGCCGCCTTGGTCGGTGCGGCCGGCTGCGTGCCCTGGTCGATGACCAGCGGGTCGTAGAGCGTCAACTGGCCGTCAGCGGTCAGGATCGCTCCTTCGACGAAGGCCGACTGGTTCGCGTTCGCCTCCTTGCACGCACCCATCGCCGGATCGGTCGCGACCAACTGGTAGGGGGTTGCGAGGCCCTGCGCGGTCAGCGGGTCCGCGGGGACGACCAGGGTGCAGTTGGGATTCGCGGCTGCCGCTGGAGCCGCTGCCGCGGCGTTCGGGGCCTTCGTGACGGCCGTGCCGGCGAGGGCGATGCTCAGGGTCGCCACCAGGACACCGATGGCGCCGACTGAAATCCCCAGCACGGATATACGCCGACGACGCCGGTAGGGATGCCGGGAACGGTGGTGACCTTGATTCTGGGATGTGGACACGTGGAGTCCTCAGTCGAAGGACGCCGCTATGGGAGCGGAGCGCGACGGGCGCGGCCACTCCAGGCGCTGACGGCAGGAGTCTACGTGCGGGATACGGCCTCGCGACCGTATCGAGTGATCCGGTCCGTGTTCCCTCAATTGAATAGGCGTTTCCCAGGAAAACCACTCACCTGCGGGTGGGCGGGGAACTGGAGCCGTATCCAGAATTCATTACGGTCCGCTTACGGAAATGAATATCGGGCGACGCTGCCGCCCCGACGGCGAGGCGGGCGGCAGCGGGCTAGTGGAGCACCACTAGGGTCAGCCGAGGACGGGGATGACGTCGCTGCCGTAGGCGTCGATGACGCCCTCGACTGCGTCGTGCATCGCGTACACGGCGAACTGGTCGACGCCCAGGGCGCGTAGCTGCTCCAGCTTCTCACGGTGGGCGGAGGCCGGACCGAGCAGGCAGAAGCGGTCGACGATCTCGTCGGGGACGAAGGCGGTGTCAGGGTTTCCGGCGCGGCCGTGGTGGCTGTAGTCGTAGCCCTGGCGTTCCTTGATGTAGTCGGTCAGCGCCTCCGGCACCAGGTCGGAGTGCGCGCCGTAGCGGCCGACGAGGTCGGCGACGTGGTTGCCGACCATGCCGCCGAACCAACGGCACTGCTCGCGGGCGTGGGCGAGCTGCTCGGCGCTGCCGTCGGTGACGTAGGCGGGGGCGGCGACGCAGATGGTGATCGAGGCGGGGTCGCGTCCGGCCTGCTCGGCGGCGGTGCGGACGGCCTTGACCATCGACTCGGTGAGGAAGGGGTCGGCGAGTTGCAGGATGAAGCCGTCGGCCTGACGGCCGGTCAGTTCCAGGGCCTTGGGCCCGTACGCGCCCATCCAGACCGGCAGCGACCCTTCGCGCACCCACGGCAGGCGCATGGCCGTACCGTCGATCTCGACCTCGCGGCCTTCGGCGAGCTCCTTGATGGCGTGCATGGCCTCGCCCAGCCGGGCCAGGGTGGCGGGCTTGCGTCCGGCCACGCGCATCGCGGAGTCGCCGCGGCCGATGCCGCAGACGGTGCGGTTCCCGTACATGTCGTTGAGGGTCGCGAAGAGCGAGGCGGTGACCTCCCAGGTGCGGGTGGACGGGTTGGTGACCATCGGACCGACCGTCAGGCGCTGGGTCTCGGCCAGGATCCGGCTGTGGATGACGAAGGGCTCCTGCCACAGGACGACGGAGTCGAAGGTCCAGCCGTGAGTGAATCCGGCGCCCTCGGCGCGCTTCATCCGGTCGATGAGCAGCCGGGCGGGCGGATCGGTCTGCAGGACGAGGCCGAAGTCCACGTGCGTTCCTTTCGGTGGTTCAGGGTCGGAGCGGGTTGTGCTGGTTCGGCCGGACCGGCCCAGGTGCAGACGGCTGGTGCAGATACCGGCTAGTGCAGATACTGGCTGGTGCCGCGCGGCAGGTAGGTGCCGTGGCCGGCCCGCCCCCGGTACTCGCCCTCCTCGATGACCGCGCTGCCGCGCGAGAGGACGGTGCGGGCGCGACCGGTGACCTGCCTGCCCTCGTACGCCGAGTAGTCGACGTTCATGTGGTGGGTGGCGGCGGACATGGTGTAGCGCTCGTGCGGGTCGAAGATCACGATGTCGGCGTCCGCGCCCGGGCTGATGGTGCCCTTGCGCGGATACAGGCCGAACATCCGGGCCGGTGTGGCGCAGGCGAGCTCGATCCAGCGTCGGCGCGAGATGTGACCGTCGACGACGGCCTGGTGCAGCAGGTCCATCCGGTTCTCCACGCCCGGCAGGCCGTTGGGGATCTTGGAGAAGTCGCCCCGGCCCAGTTCCTTCTGCCCGGTGAAGCAGAACGGGCAGTGGTCGGTGGAGACCACGGACAGGTCGTTGGTGCGCAGCGCCCGCCACAGCGCGGCCTGGTGCTCGCGCGGTCGCAGCGGAGTGCTGCAGACGTACTTCGCGCCCTCGAAGCCGTCCTCGCCGTATTCGGCGAGGTTGTCGGTGGAGAGGTAGAGGTACTGCGGGCACGTCTCGCCGAAGACGTTGAGGCCGAGGTCCCGGGCGTGGGCGAGCTCGGCCACGGCCTGCTCGGCGGAGACGTGGACGACGTAGAGCGGCGCTCCGGCGACCCGGGCGAGCTGGATGGCCCGGTGGGTGGCCTCGGCTTCGAGGAGGTCACGGCGGACCTCGCCGTGGTAGCGCGGGTCGGTGCGGCCGGCCGCGAGAGCCTGCTCGACGAGGACGTCGATGGCGATGCCGTTCTCGGCGTGCATCATGATCAGCCCGCCGTTGCCCGCCGAGCGCTGCATCGCGCGCAGGATGCGGCCGTCGTCGCTGTAGAAGACACCCGGGTAGGCCATGAACAGCTTGAACGAGGTCACGCCCTCCTCCACCAGGATGTCCATTTCCTTGAGGGTGTCCTCGGTGACGTCCGACATGATCATGTGCAGGCCGTAGTCGATGGCGCAGTTGCCCTCGGCCTTGGCGTGCCAGGTGTCCAGGCCGTCCCGCAGCGAGTGGCCCACCGACTGGACCGCGAAGTCGACGATAGTGGTGGTGCCGCCCCAGGCGGCGGCGCGGGTGCCGGTCTCGAAGGTGTCGGAGGCGGCGGTGCCGCCGAAGGGCAGCTCCATGTGCGTGTGGGCGTCCACGCCGCCGGGGATGACGTAGCGTCCGGTGGCGTCGTACTCGGTGTCGGCGGTCCAGGCCTGGGCTGCCGAGCTGCCGGTGGCGGCCAGGGCGACGATGCGCTCGCCCTCGACGAGGACGTCGGCGTGGACCTCCTCGGCGGCGGTGATGACCAGTCCACCTCGGATGACGGTGCGGGGCAGGGTCACTGCACTACTCCTTACGGTGCTGGAGTTCCTTACGGTGCTGGGGTGCTGGCTGGGAGTTCGTCCTGGGCCCGGCGCAGCGCCTCGACCAGCAGGTCGGCTCCTTCGGTGGCCTCGGCGGTGGTGAGCGAGAGCGGGGGGGCTATCCGCAGGACGTTCCCGGCCAGGCCACCCTTGCCGATGAGCACGCCCAGCGCGCGGGCGTGCTCCAGGGTGGCCGTGGCGGCGGGGGCCGAGGGCTCGCCCGCCCGGTCGACCAGTTCGACGCCGATCATCAGTCCGCGGCCGCGGACCTCGCGGACGACGGGCAGGTCGGCGGCGCGGAGCCGCTCGGTGAGTAGCGCGCCGACCCGGCGGGCGTTGCCCTGCAGGTCGTGGTCGAGCAGGTGGCGCAGGTTGGCGAGGGCGCCCGCGGTGGTGATCGGGCTGCCGCCGAAGGTGGAGATGGAGTTGGCGCCCAGGCAATCCATGACCTCGGTGCGGGCGACGACGCCGCCCATGGAGAGGCCGTTGCCGATGCCCTTGGCGAAGGTGAGGAGGTCGGGAGGCCCGGCCTCCGCGTGGGCCTGCCAGCCCCAGAAGTGGTCGCCGGTGCGGCCCCATCCGGTCTGCACCTCGTCGCTGATCCAGAGGATGCCGTGCCGGTCGAGGACCCGCTTGAAGGAGGCGAACAGTCCGTCAGGTCCGCTGGTGAAGCCGCCGACGCCCTGGACCGGCTCGGCGATCAGCGCCGCGATCCGGCCGCCGGCCTGCCCGAGCAGGTCCTCGAGGTCGGCGGTACAGGCGGCGATGAAGTCGGCGTCGGACAGGTGCGCGAACGGGCCGCGGGTACGGACGCCGCCGTGCACGTAGAGGGTCTGCAGCGGGGAGAGGCTGGTCGGGGACCAGGAACTGTTGCCGGTGATGCCGACGGTGGTGAACGAGCGCCCGTGGTAGCTGTTGCGCATCGCCAGTACCTGGTTGGAGCTGCGGTACGAGGTGGCCAGGAGGAGGGCGGTGTCGTTGGCCTCGGTGCCGGAGGTGGTGAAGAAGACCTTGGCGTCGGGGATTCCGGACAGCTCTGCGATCTGCTCGGCGAGTTCGACCATGGGGCTGGAGAGGTAGAGCGTGGAGGTGTGCAGGATGCGTCCGGCCTGCTCGGCGACGGCCTTGGTGACCTCGGGCAGGGCATGCGCGGTCATCGTGGTGAGGATGCCGCCGAAGAAGTCCAGGTAGCGGCGGCCCTGGGAGTCCCAGACGTGGCGGCCCTCGCCGTGGGTGAGCTCGATCGGCTCCTCGTAGTACGTGGCAAGCCAGGCGGGCGTGACGGCGCGGTGGCGGCGGTACAGCTCGGTCATTCGGCTCTCCTACCCTTCCAGGGGGACGGGGCTCGGGGCTCGGGCTTCCGCTCGTGGCTCAGGCTTCGGCGAGGGGTCCGTAGGCGTCGGGGCGGCGGTCGCGGTAGAAGGCCCACTGGTGCCGGACCTCCTCGATCAGACCCAGGTCCAGATCGCGGACCAGCAGCTCCTCCTCCTTGTCCGAAGCCGGTTCACCCACGAACTGGCCCCGCGGATCCACGAAGTAACTGGTGCCGTAGAAGTCGTTGTCGCCGTACTCCTCCACCCCGACCCGATTGATCGCCGCCACGAAGTACTCGTTGGCCACCGCCGCAGCCGGCTGCTCCAACTGCCACAGGTACGCCGACAACCCCCGACTGGTCGCCGACGG
>NZ_JBGCBY010000041.1:0-68080 GCF_041262165.1 Streptacidiphilus sp. MAP12-16 | reverse complement strand
CGGGAAGATCTTGGTCGATCCCCTTGATAGCAGAGGTCCAGCAGCATTTCACGCCCCCTTGACACCGCCTCCGGGCGCTAAACTTCGCGGCATTGGGTCGTGGTCGCCCAGACCCAACTGCGCCTGGCCCGTCCCCTCGCCACCGACCTGCGCCGCCCGTGGGAACGACCGCTCCCCTCGAACAGACTCACCCCCGCCCGGGTCCGACGCGGGTTCAGGAACCTGTGCACGATGATCCCCACGCCGGCCCGGGTACAAAAACCCACCACCCCCGGTCCCGGACGGCCGATCGGCTCGAAGAACCGGGCCCCGGCCCCGCGCCACGACGTCGGACGCGTCCTGGCCGACGGCGAACCCCACACCCGCCCCACCCAGCACCAGACCGGAACCAAACCCCGGCGCACCGGCCAACCCGTGCTACCAACCGCTGCGACCGGCGGATAGGACCACAAACGGCAGGCTCAGACCCTGGCCAGGAACTCCGCGACGGTGCGGGCGAAGGCCTGCGGGCCGTCCACCCACGGGCTGTGCGCCGCGCCCGCCTGGACGACGTGCTCCCCGCATGGGAAGAGCGCGGCGACCTCCGCGGCGGAGTCCGGGCGGGGAGAGCCGTCCAGTTCGCCGGAGATCATCAGGACCGGCGCGTCGAGCTTGCTCAGCACCGCGCGGGCGGTGTCGGCCGCGTCGAAGGCGCCCGGGGCCAGGTATGCGTCCGCGGCCTCCTCGTCGAACCACTCCTCGCACGCTGCCGCGTGCGCCTGCGCATCGGCGTCCCACCGGCCGTAGGCGAGCCGGTTCAGCAGCGCGAAGTCGTCGTCGTCCGCGTCCCCCGCGACCGCCCGCTCAAAGGCCGGCACGACCTCGTCGAACCACGGCTCGTCCCGCCGCAGCTCCAACGCCTCGCGGCGCCGCTCGATGGGGAAGTCGATCCCCGCGGTGCGCGCCCGCGCGCAGACCAGCACGAGCGACCGCACCCGCTCCGGGTAGCGGGCCGCGTAGGCCAGCACGAGGTCACCGGCAGCGGAGTGACCGAGGAGATCCAGCTGCTCCAGGCCCAGGGCGATGCGCAGCGATTCCACGTCCTCGGCCTGTCGGTCCACCCGGGAACCGGCAAGATCGGCGGGCTTGGCGGAGTCCCCCGTGCCACGCAGGTCCAGCAGCACCAGCTCCCACTGCGCGGCCAGCCCGCCGAGGTCGCCGAAGTAGGCGGACCGCATCATCGGCCCGCCGGGGATGCACACCAGCGGACCATCGCCCCCTGAGCCCATGCGGTGGTAAGCGAGGCGGGTACCGTCGGGCCCGTCGAAAGTCGGCATGGACAGGATGGTCGCAGGTAGTGGGGACGACCCGCCACGGATTTAGCTTGCCGTTTATGGTCCGGCAGGTTCGGACCATAAACGACTTCCCAATGAGCGGTCGGGTCGTCGCGGGGTTCCGGGTGGCCAAGTCATTTGAGCCATCAGACGGCGACAAGCTCACAGCCATGCCCGGAACCCCCGGGCCCGACGATCCTACGATTGACCGCCGCAGACCCACGCTTGGAAGGTAGGACAAGCTCAGCGTTGTCGCCCACTTCGTGGTCTTCGATCGGCTGGACGGCTCGCCAGAGCGAGTCGCGGCGCCATTGTTACGCCATGTGTATCGGATCAGCGGAGGCGGCACGCCCGGTCAACGAGTTCAGGGGACAGGCCCTCACCAGCGCAGGCGTGATCGATCAGAACGGCACGGTAAGGACCGTTCGGCATCTGCGGTGCGAGTGCGATCAGGGCCTCCAGAGCGTCTGCATCACCCGAGTGACGAGCACGGTAGGCGGCCCCTGCCGCGCGGAGGGTGATCTCGGTTGGACCGTGCTTCAACCCTTCGGTTGCAGACTGCACGGCACTGGCGAAGTCCCCCTGCTCGGCCTGCAGGTCGGCCAGGTCGAGGTACAGAGACCAGTTGTCGGGCTCCATGGCGAGAGCTCGGTGGAAAGCCGCCGCGGCCTTCTGCGGATTGCCGATCTTGCGCCAGGTGGCCGCCCGCACGACCTCGGTCAGCATGATCCGCTCGACAGAGTCAGCGCGGTCACACAGAGCGAACGATTCGTCAGTGAGTCCGCAGGTGCGCAGGAAGATCGCCATCTTGGCCATCGGCTCCGGGGCCGGCGCCCGATCGCAGACCTTGTCGATCAACTCGCGCCAGGGGTTCAAACCGTCTCGAATTGCTGGTGTGTCCAGAGCATGGCCGCAGTCCATGGTCCGCATCACCGCCTCGGCCAGCCCCTCCGCTCCCACCCGGTCAGTGAAGTGCGGGTCACTGAACCATGGGGCCCTCGCCCACTCGACGCTGGGCTGCGCGCCAGTCACCGAGCCCAAGGCCATCACCGCGTTGTCCATGTCCGCTTCAAGGAAACGGACAAAGGACGTCGCCAACACCGTAGGTAGAGAGTTGGATCCCGCAAGGGCAGCGGTGAGGCTTGGCCGCTGCTCATCCCACATCTCGCCGAGCATCGAGTACGGCTCCGGGGCCTCGGGCGCCGCTGCGATTGCGCGCGCGATAAAGGAGACGGCTGCACGGAGGTCACCGCCGCAATGCGCCATCACCCGGGCCAAGCTGATCCCGGCAACAGCATCTCGATTCAACATCATCCGAGGATAGTAGAAGCCCTGGTCCGTGTGGTTCGGTCCGCTGCGGTCGCCGCGTCAGGCCATACTGCACGTCGTGGATCGCGAAGACCTGGCTGTTGCCCTCGAACGGCATGGGACCGACGTCGCCGACGAAGTTGCTCTGGCGTTGCGGGCTGGGGCGACCTTCTGGGTGCGTGCCGACAATCCGGTGCCGGCTCGCGAGCTCTTCGACGTCTGGGCATGGCGGGCTGATTGGATGGCGCAGGATGGCATCGTCGCCTGCAAGGATTTTGGACACGGATTGCCGGCCCTTCGGCGTGCGGGAGATGCCGCGGTCGCCTTGGGGCGAGTGGATACCGCCGAGGGCCTCCACCTGGTCTTCCTGGCCACTGATCTGGGCTCATGCGTTGCCGTGTTGTAGTTCGGTGCTGGTGGCATCATCAGGGCATGACTGTGATCGAGGTCGTGCAGGGTGACATAACGCTCCAGGAGACGGACGCGATCGTGACTGCGGCGAACGAGTCGCTCATGGGTGGGGGCGGAGTGGACGGCGCGATTCACCGAGCGGCGGATCGCCGCCAGTCGGGCGGAGCTGGCCGAGCAGGCCGAACTCCTGGGCAAGCAGTTGGCGGAGATCGAGGCCGAGGCGGCGAGATCACCACGGCCGGCGCGGTAGCGAAGGTCACGGCTGCCTGGGGCGGCCCCGCGCTTCGCGAGCCGCAGCGCCCGCGCAACTCGTCTCCGGATTCGGCAACGTGAGCGAGCGCGCTATCACCGAGGGTGTTGCAGCCGTCGGTGACCTGCTCGCGGGCGGGCCGTAGAGTACGGGCCCGTGTCCGACAACATCGCTATCGCCCCGGCCGACGTAGCGCTCGTCCTCGACGGCGTCCGCAGGTCCGCCGCACGCCTGGGCGCCACTCTCGACGTGCTGACCGACCTCCGGGCCCGCGAGCCGTCGGCGCTGCCCGGCTGGACCCGCGGCCATGTCGTCACCCACCTCGCCCGCAGCGCCGACGTCTACTGCTGGCTGCTGGCCCTGGCCCGGACCGGCACCGAGCCCGGCCCCCGGGCCGACGCCGTCACGCTGGACCGCGCGCTGCACGAGGGCGCCGGGCGCAGTGGCGCCGAACTCGTCGCCGACTTGCGCACCAGCCTGGACCGACTGCTCGACGAGGCGGCGTCCGTGCCCGCCGAACGCTGGACCACCCTGGTCACCGCTCTGGCGGGCTGGTGGCACCCGGCCTGGTTCACCCTGCACCGCTGCCGACGCGAACTCGAAACCCACCACGCCGACCTGAACCTTGGCTACACCACCGCCAACTGGCCCGCCGACTACGTCACCTGGGCGCTCGACGACATCCTCACCGCACTGGCGGCCCATCACTTCCCCGTCGCCCGGATCGACGCCGAGGACCTCGACCGATCCTGGACACTCTCCGGGACCGGGCCCACCGTCACCGGCCCGGGCCACACCTTGCTCGCCTGGCTCGCCGGACGCGGCAGAGACCCGCAGCTCCGCTCGGACCTGCCACTGCCGACCCCGCCGAGGTGGCCGCTGCCACCGGTACCCGGCTGGTACTGACACGCGCAGTCGATGACGCCGAAGGCGACGAGCGCATCGAGGGGCTGAACACCACTCGGGGGTTGGACACGCCCCTCGGCCTACGTCTATCCAAGGACGGTCTGCTGGCCGCAGTGGTGCGCGACGGTCTCGGCGAACGCGCGGGCCAGCGGAGAGAGAGCGTCCCAACGGCGCACTGCCCAGCCCGCGGTGAGGGCCGGGAGCGCAGGGATAGGGATCAGCCGCAGGTCCGGGTGTCCGGGACCGCTCCAGGCGGGCAGGGCCGGAACGACGGCGTGGCCCAGTCCCAACTCGGCCAGAAGGATCGCGGTGTCCCAATCGGCGACGCTGGTGTCGAACACCGGCCGGATCCCGGATTCCGCAAGCCAGGCGCCAAGTTGCAGGCGGGAGGTCGAGTTCTCCGGGAGCCCGATGAGCCGGGCCTCCTGCAGGTCAGCCGGCTCCACGAAGGCCTTGGCCGCCAGAGGATCGGCTGCCGAGACGGCAAGCGCCCAGGGAAGCTCGACAACAGGGCGCTGCTCAATGGTGCGAGTCGCGGGCCCCAGGGTGATCCAGGCGAGGTCGACGCCGCCGGCAGCGAGCGCGTCGAAGCAGCCGCGACTGGAGGTTTCGGTCTGGAATTCGAGGCTGGCCTGGGGAAAGCGCCGCCGGAAGTCGACGACGGCCGCGGACATGAAATGCCGGACGGTCGTGGCCCCTGTCGTGACCCGCACCGATCCGCCTTCCGCGCGTGCTACTTCTTCGAGCCTGTGCAGCGCGTGGTCGATGCACGCCAGGCCCTCGGTGACCGCCGCGTGCAGCATGCGCCCGGCCGGAGTCGGCACCACCCCCCGGGTGTGCCGTTCGAGCAGGCTCAGGCCCACCTCCCGCTCAAGCCGCTTCACATGCTGACTGACCGCAGACTGCGTGCAGGACAGGTCGCGGGCGGCGGCGCTCAGTGAGCCGATCTGGCAGACCGCGGTGAAGACACGGAGATCGTCAAGCGTCACAGCAACCCAAGGTATCGCTTGGGTGTTTACCAGCAAACCCGTGGATTGACTTGGGTTTCCGGGATGCTCGATCATCGCTGCAGGGCCCAGGGCGGCAACCCGCCCACTGCGTTCACCCCGATCCGGACGCGGTGAACGCATGGCGGGTGCCGACCCGCATCGCGCCGAGGGGGAAGCACCGTGGTCCACCCGCAGTTCCCACCGCCGGCCTTCCGCACGACCGCACTGGTCTCCCAAGAACGACAGGAGCGCACGTGACCACAACCAACCTGACGGTGGCCGTCCTCGGACCGGGCGGCGTCGGCGGCCTGATCGGCGCGCTGCTCGCCCGTGACGGACACCGCGTCGTCTGCCTGGCCGGCGGGGAGACCGCGGCCGTGCTGAGCCGTGACGGCCTGCGCATCGAGAGCACCCAGTACGGGAACTTCACGGCAGCGGTGGAGGCCGACACGCAGCTGCGCGAGCCGGTGGACGTCCTCTTCGTGACGGTCAAGCAGACCGCCCTGGAGGAGGCGCTCGACCGTGTCCCGGCCCATGTCCTCGGCGACGCGATCGTGGTCCCGTTGCTCAACGGCCTCGACCATCTGGCCGTGCTGCGCGAGCGCTACCCCTCGGCCAAGGTCGTCGCCGGCACGATCAGGGTCGAGGCCGCCCGCACCTCACCAGGGTGCATCGTCCATAGCAGCCCGTTCACCAACCTCGAACTGGCGGCTCCACTCGACGAGTTCGCGGACCGGCTCCGGCACGCCGGCCTCGGTGTGGCCCTGCGCACCGACGAGACAGCGATGCTCTGGGACAAGCTCGCCTTCCTCGCCCCATTCGCCCTGCTGACCACCCGTTATCAGACTGTCGTCGGCACCATCCGCAGCGAGCGACGTCCGGAACTGCTTGCCACGCTCGACGAAATCACCGCCGTGGCACAGGCCGCCGGCGCACCCGTGACGACCGAGACCGTGCTCTCGTTCTTCGACCGCGCCCCGCAGGCGATGAAGTCCTCGATGCAGCGTGACGCCGAGGCCAGACGCCCGCTCGAAATCGGCGCCATCGGCGGAGCGGTACTGCGGTCCGGGGCCGCCCACGGCGTCGAGACCCCGATCACCGCCCGGCTGGTGGCCGAGGTGGCTCGCGCGGCGGACCAGGAGGCGTGATGCGGCGGATCGTCCCACCCGACGGCAGCTCACCGGGAAGTAGCGCGGGCCGTGCCGTGGCGTGGCCCGCCGTCGAGGAGCTCTTACGCACCCGGGGCGCCAGCGAGATGCCCCACCCCGGCGGAACGCTCCTGGATCACCTGATCCGCGTCGCGCGCCTCCTGGACGAGTGGGGCACCGATCCGGACGTGCGGGCTGCGGGACTGTGCCACGCGGCGTACGGAACCGACGGGTTCGACCAAGCCCTGATGGACACCACCGAGCGCGCACTCCTCGCCGAGCTGATCGGCGAACGGGCCGAGGCACTGGTCCACCTCTACGCGAGCTGTGACCGCGGCGTCGTGTATCCGCGATTGGCGAGCGCGCGACCGGTGGTCTTCCGCGACCGCTTCACCGGCCGTGAGCACACCCCACCAGAGCCGGACGTGCGCGCCTTCCTCGAGATCACCGCCGCCAACGAACTCGACGTGCTGGCGCACAATGCTGACCTCGCCGACCGCTACGGCCCCGCCCTGCACCGGCTGTTCACCGGCTCGCGCGACCTGCTCTCCGCCGCAGCGTGGGAAGCCTGCGTACAGCAGCTCAGCCGGTACGCCCCCGACCTGCGGTCAGGGATCCGGATCACCGGCCTGGACCACCTGGTACTGACCGTCGCCGACATCGAACGGACCGTCGGCTTCTACGAACGCGTCCTGAGCATGCGCCCGCTCATCTTCGGCGAGGGACGCCGCGCGCTGGCCTTCGGCACAAGCAAGATCAACCTCCACCAGGTCGGCCGCGAACTCCTCCCGCACGCCACGCATCCCACCCCCGGCAGCGCCGACCTGTGCCTGGTCACCGAAACGTCGCAAGAACAGGTCCTGGCCCACCTGTCCGCCTGCGGAGTGCCCGTGGAAGAAGGCCCCGTACCGCGTACCGGTGCCCATGGCACCATCACCAGCACTTACCTGCGCGACCCCGACGGCAACCTGATCGAAATCAGTACCTACAACTGATCTGCCTCCGGCCCATAGCTGAAAGGAGTCACCTGCATGCCGAAGAAGCTGACCATGGTCGTCATCGAGGCGTCGGACCCCCTGCTGGCCCGCTTCTGGGCGCAGGCCCTGGAATGGGAACCCACCGACGACGGCTCGATCGATGACGGCACGGGCATCCGCCCGCGCAGCGCGGACGACGTCGGACTGCTGTTCGTCCCCTCGACGCGGCCGAAGACCGCAAAGAACCGGGTGCACCTCGATCTCACGGGCGACCCGGACGAAGTGCGGCGCCTGCTCGCCCTGGGCGCCACCTGCGTGGACATCGGACAGGGCGCGGTGCCGTGGGAGGTGCTCGCCGACCCGGAGGGTAACGAATTCTGCGTCCTGCCCAAGGCGGGCTTCCACAGTCGGCTTGCCCAGATCTGCCAGGACGCCGCCGATCCGAGCAGCCAGGGCCGGTTCTGGGCGGAGGCGAGCGGTTGGTCGATCGCGGACGAGGGCGACTGGGGCGTCAGGCTCGTCTCGGCGGCTGGCGACGGACCCACACTGGTCATGGGCCCGCCAGTGGCACCCAAGGCAGGCCGGAACCGCGTGCAGCTGGCCCTCACGGCCGGCGTCGGCTGCGATCCCTCGGTCGAGGTGAATCGTCTGCTGGACGCCGGCGCCTCACATGTGGACGTCGGAATGGACGAGTCACGCTGGCAGCTGCTTGCGGACCCCGAGGGGAACGAGTTCCTCATTCTCGAACCCTCGCAAGCCGAGTAACCAGGCGCTTGACGCACGACACGACGTAGGCGTCCTATTGCGGCGCACTCAGCGGAACGAACCAGCCCGGATCCGGACCGGACAAACGCGGCAGACCCGCCGTGGCTCGAGGCCGGCCCATGGGCTGACCATGGTGGTGTGCCGCGGACCGTAGAGGTGGCGAGCAGTCGCCGCACCGAGGAGCAGGGAATACGGCACGCCAGGGGCACCCGCGCGGGGATAAGCCGCAGCAGCTCCCAACCTCGGGGCCGGTCCCGGTTGTCGAGCCGCAGTGTCGGAGTGGCCTTCACCGGTGGCGCAGGTCCTGATCGTGGCGCAGGACGCACAGTCCGGGCGAGGGCTCAGGTTGCGACTTCTTGTCATGGCCCGTCGGCCGGCCAGTCTCCTTGGCGTAGAACCGAATCCGACCAGGGAGAACAGTTGAGCCAGAACATGAGCCAGCAGATGCTTAACCGCCGGAGCCTGCTGCAGATCGCCGGTGGCTTGGCGACCGGTGTGGGCACCGTGGCACTGACTGGCGGCACAGTCGCCCCCTGGGACGTGGTACCGCCGCGGCGGCCACCGGGGTGTTCGCGCACCCCGGGTTGCTGCACACGCAGGCCGACTTGGACCGCATGGCGGCCAAGGTGAAGGCGGGCGCGCAGCCCGTGACGGCCGGCTGGAACCGGCTGGTGGCCAACTCGGTCTCGCAGAGCACGTGGAAGACCAATCCGCAGGCCACCGTCTACCGCGGATCCGGCGCATCGGACAACTACGCTGCCATGTTCTACGACATCCACGCCGCCTACCAGAACGCCCTGCGCTGGCAGATCACCGGCGACGCGGCGCACGGGGATGCGGCCCGTGACATCCTCAACGCCTGGTCCGCGAAGATGAAGACGCTGGCCGGCAGCGGGGACCGGTTCATCGCCGCAGGCATCTACGGCTACCAGTTCGCGAACGCCGCGGAGCTGATGCTCGGCTACCGCGGCTTCGACCTCGACCGGTTCAAGACCATGATGCTGAACACCTTCTATCCCATGAGCAGCAGCTTCCTCGCCAAGCACAACGGTGCGTTCGTCACCAACTACTGGGGCAGCTGGGACTTGTTGAGTGCGGCGTGCGTGCTGTCCGTGGGCATCCTGTGCGACGACCAGGCCAAGGTCGACGAGGCCGTCACCTACTTCAAGTCCGGGGCGGGCAACGGTTCCATCAAGCACCTCATCCCGGTCATCCACCCGGGCGGCCTGGGGCAGTGGGTGGAAGTCGGCCGCGATCAGGGGCACGCCACGCTGGGCGTGGGGCTGGCGGGCGCGATCTGCGAGATGGCGTGGAACCAGGGCATCGACCTGTACGGCTATGACGACAGCCGCCTCCTCAAGGGCTTCGAGTACGTCGCCAAGTGGAACCTGGGCTATGACGTGCCGTACACCCCCTGGACCTGGAACTACGGCGCTCCCGGCGTGTGGTCGGGGTCGCAGACCCTGACGGCACCCTCCCCGAACAGCCGAGGCGCGGTCCGGCCGATCTGGGAGATGATCTACAACCACTACGTCAACCGCCGCGGGCTCCCCGCTCCGTACGTCAGTGCCACCGCGGCGAAGGTCCGCCCTGAAGGCGGCGGCGGAAACTACGGCGGCGACAGCGGCGGCTTCGACCAACTCGGCTACGGCACACTGACCTTCACCAGGAACAAGGCAACGGTGTCCGCCACAACTCCGACACCGACCGCGTCCTCGAGCGCCTCCGCCTCCGCTGCTGCTGGGTCCGGCACCGGTTCGGCCTCCGCGTCCCCGTCCACCGGGAGCACCGGGGGCGCCCTGGCCACCACCGGCACGAGCGACGCCGTGGGCTACGCCGCCGGCGCCGGCGTGCTGGCCGTCGCCGTCGGCGGCGTACTCGCCCTGCGCGGACGCCGCAACCGCGGCGCCCATCGCGGCGAGTGACCCGCCCCTGCAACTCGGCATGGGTCGGCGGAGCGGATTTGACCGGTCTGCCGGCTCCTGACTTTCGGCTGTGGTCCGGAAGGACAGCGGTGCGGCCGTGCGCAGGAACGGCAAGGCCCACGAGCGGTCAGACCCAGAGGGCGATCGCGTAGTAGGAGCTGCTGACGCGGAACGCGTTCGTGGAGTCGGAAGGGTCCAACCAGAGCTCAACGTTGGCACGGTAACTGAGGTAGCGGCCGGGGTAGTTGTACGACTCCAGGGACACCGGCCCGATGGCGGAGCCGGGAGGCCCAGGAGTGCTGACAGGGTGCTGGAGGCGAGTCTTCCGGCGGCTCGTCCAGGCCGAAGCGTTCGTGTGGCCGCCGCCGGCTGAGGACGGCGAGGCCGTGCAGGGTGGCCCAGATGCGATCAGTTCCGGCGAAGGGTTCGAGCTGATGAGTTCGGACCCTTGGGCGTCGGTGACGGTGTGCAGCAGTAACTCGAAGGAGTCGTGACCGACCGGGCCTGGCATCCGGCTGGCTGCGCAACATGGTCACGAACTGGTCGGGGTGGTCGTGCGCGAAGCGCACGTAAGCCCCACGCCGGCGCAGTAGCCGCTCGCGGGCGTCGGCCGCTGCCCCTGCGAATTCGAGGTTCCCGTGGAGGGTCGCGTGACGATCTGACCAGCCAAAACCGGCGCACAGGAGCAACGACATTCATATCCGGCCGCCGGACTCCGGCGCTCACCGCTTCGCGCTCCTGTGGTGCTGCGCACGCCGATCCCCGAAGCCCCTTGCCCAGGTGACGGGTGGGCACTTGTCCCTCCAGGATCACCTGACCGAGGGGAAACACGATGACCACCAGTCCCAGCCGTGGCCGTATCTACCGCCGATGCGGCTGCCGCAGCACCGACGGGCGCCAGATCGGCTCGACCTGCCCGCAGTTGAGGACCGATGAGGAGCATGGCAGCTGGGCCTACGCCGTCGACCTGCCCTCGGTCGACGGGCGGCGCAAGACCCGCCGCCGCGGTGGATACCGCACCTACGAGGATGCCCTGTACGTGCTGGAGCAGGTGCTGAGCGCCGAACGTACAGGGGTCTTCGAGGATCCCAAGGTCACGGTGGGCGCCTTCCTGCTCGAGTGGCTCGCGCTGAAGGAACGGACCCTCAAAGCGTCCACCGCGGCCAACTACCACGACGCCGTCCACAGGGATCTGCTGCCCGTGTTCGGCGCGATGCGGCTGAGCGACCTGCGCAGCCGGCACATCGAGGAATGGGTCGCCAGTCAACTACTCAAGGGACGCGGGCGCGTGGCGGTCTACCGGGCCGCCGCCACCCTGCGCAGCGCACTCGGAGCGGCTGTGCGCAGCCGTCGCCTGGTCTACAACCCGGCTCTGTACGCGGTCATGGCGCGCCCCGCCTCCCCCGAGCGGACCTGCTGGACTCCGCGCCAGGCCGCTGCTTTCCTGCGGCACAACGCCGACTGCTACGCCGACCAGCTGCGGGACTTCTTCGAGCTACTGCTGGGGACAGGCCTTCGGCGCGGTGAGGCGCTCGGGCTGCACTGGGCGGACGTGCACCTGATGGAGCGCAAGCTGTTCGTACGCTGGACCCTGGCGACGGTCAACAACAATCAGCTGCACCTGGGGCCGCCGAAGACCAAGGCGAGCCGCAACTGGGTGAGCCTGTCCCCCAGGGTCGTGGCCGCGTTGCGCCGGCAGGCCGACTACCAGCGTTTCCTGCTGCCGCCGGGCGCACCGCTGGAAGGCCTGGTGTTCGCGATGGTCGACGGGGCGCCGCTACGGCCCCAGTGGGTCCTGGACCAACTGCGCCGGCGCTCGGCCGAGGCCGGGGTGCCCAGGATCGGGCTGCACGACGTTCGCCACACCGCAGCCACCATCATGATCAGCGAGGGTGTGTCCCTTGCCGTGGTGTCCAAGGCCCTGCGGCACTCCACCCTGTCCACCACCATCAACATCTACGGCCACCTCCTCAAGCACGCCGCCGACGACGCCGTCAATGCCCTGTCCGGAGCCCTGGACCTCGCCGATATCGAAGACACCCCCGACACACAACCGACGGACCTGGGTAACGCCGCGTAGAGGCCCGCCCCCATCTCGCCGACGGCCCGGTCCGGCAGCAGCTCCCCAGTCGGACCGGGCCTTGACCCGAGCCGACGCCCCCAGGTGCTCCTCGCCCTGCGACAGCGGTTCCAGCGGTAGAGGGCCTTCCTCCTTTGGCCCGACGGGCTCCGCGTTTCCGAACAGGCGCCCGGCCACGGGCTCTGGAAGCAAAAGTTCGATGCTTCCCTGCGGCCACAACGCCGAGACTTGCTGGGTGGCGACGATGCCGGCGTCCCAGCGGGTGAGCGGGTCCTGTTCGGCGCCGGTCAGCGTGTCGCGAGTGATCGGCGGGATCTGGACGGTGACCAGCCGACCAGGGGCGCTCTCGTACTGGGCGGCCTGAGCACGCGCCTGCGTGCTCCAGTCGGCGATCAACAGGTCGAGCGCTTGTAGCGCTTCCGCGCGACCTTTGCGGCGTCGGCCGAAAGCCTCGTACACCACGGTGGCGGCCGCTGACCGGCTCTCCTCCAGCGCACCCCAGCTGGAACCGACCGCGCCCTGCCACTGGCACCACGCCCGCTGGAGCACTTGCGGCGCCTCGCTGCCCAGGCCCGCGAACCCCGGCCCGGACACCGGTACCGCTTCCGGGAGCGCTGCAGCGCAGGCCGCCTGCACCAGGTCCGCCACCGGCAAGAGGGCAGCCAGTTCCTGCCGTCGGCACTCGATGACCTCGGCGAGCGCCACCTGGAGGGGCCGCGCCCACACGCCTAGGCAGGGGTAGGCGGTCGTGGCGGCATAGCTGGCGAGCATGCACGTGTGCATGCGACGCCAGTGCCGACAGCACTGCTCCCGCAGGTCCCGCAGCTGCGCGGAGCCAACCGGCGCCCCCGACTGCCCGTCCAAGGACACGTCGATGTTCACTGCAGCCTGCCCGGCGCTGCCCTCCGCTCCCCCGGGGCCCAGTCCGCAGGCCCTGCCGGTCCAGGTCCGCAGGCCCGCGACCGCCGTCACCGCGCCGACGAAATCGACGACCGGGTGGCCGTCCGGCACGGGCCACGCGCAGTGCCCGCACAAGTTGCCGACGGCGAGCTTGAGTTGCCTCTCTCGGAAGGTGATGACACGACCTGGTCGGAGCATGCGGCACTGCGGGTCCCCGTGGGACTTGCCCGTGCCGGACGGCGACTCGTGGAAGGTGAGGACCATGTCCTCGAACGGCCCCAGCGGAATTGTGGGATCCAGGATCTGGCCCAGCCGAATGCGCGGATCGGAATGAGTCGAGGACATGGCGGCAGATTACTGAGCGCTACCGGGCTGCGGGCCTTCCACAGCAAGGCATCACGCATCCGTGTGCTTTATCCGAGCCCGCCCCGGCCACAGGTCGAAAGTCAACGCAGCACGGGAAGTCAGCCGAAGGAGTGAGGAGGCACCTTGCGCATCCTAAAGGGGTCGGCCCAGCTCAACGCCCCGATGTCGGCCCAGGTGGTCGCCAGGTGGTCGCATCAGAATGCTCACCGCTCGGACCCGGCGACCGCGATTCCGGCCCAAAAATACTGACAAAGTTCACTCAAAGCCGCACTACGGTCGGCGGGCCGGTCAACCGGCCGTTCCAGGCGTCACCCGATCATGGAGGGCGCCGACATCCCCCCGACAGACCATCAACGATGATGAAGGTCAACTGCCCAGCATTTCCAAGGGATTGACCGAACCGCGCCGAGCCATCCAGTCTGCGACGACGCGACCATCCTGCGACCACCAGCCCGCGACACGCCGAAAGGGCCGCCCCCGCCTTCCGGCGAAAACGGCCTCCGACCTGCAGTGATGCTGGTCGGGACGACAGGATTTGAACCTGCGACCCCCTGACCCCCAGACAAGCCTGCTCTTGACCTCGCTTCGGCATATACCTCCGCGCCGCACCCAATAAGCTCAGATCCGTCCAAGGCCTCTCGACCGCTGTTCAGCACCTGCTGCTCCCAGGCCTTTTCGGCCAGACGGCAGCTCCCCCAAGGCCGCGACCATCGGTGGTCCGACACGTCCTCCGTACGGAGCTCCGCGCGAACAGCCCCCTGATTCGCGATCGGCTGCCTCGCCGCCAGGTCCGCCCTGCGACGCGGGCTGGGCATCCGACTGCCGCGGCTGCCCCGCCCGTGAGCGTGCCTCAGTCCAGTCGGGCGTCGAAGGCCAGGGCCAGAGCCAACTCGTCCACCCGGTGCACGGCCAGGCCGCGGGAGACGAACCAGGCGCCGACGTTGCGGACGTCGCGCTCCAGGAAAGAGCGGCCGCGCGGGTTGGCGATCACGTCAACGATCTGCGGGACGTCGATGACCACCAGCCGTCCTTCTTGGACCAGAAGATTGTAGGCGGAGAGGTCGCCATGGGCGTAGCCGGCCCGGGCGAACAGCGAGAGATTATGGCTCAGTTGCTCCCACAGGTCCTCCAGGTCGGTCTCCTCGGCGCGCAACTGCGCCAGCCGGGGCGCGGCCGTACCGGAGGACTCGCCAATGAACTCCATCAGGATCTCGGTGCCAATGATCTGCACCGGATAGGGCACGGCCACCCCGGCGGACCAGAGCTGGGAAAGAGCCGCGAACTCGGCCGCCGCCCACTGCCCGGCGATGGCCTGCTTGCCGAACTCGCTGCGGCTGGCCATGGCCCGGCTGACCCGGGACTCCTTGTGGGAGCGGCCCTCCAGATACCCGGAATCGCGGTGGAACATCCGGTGCTGCCCGTCGCGGTACCGCTTGGCGGCCAGCAGGCTGCGCCGCTCGGTGCCGGGTACGCGGCGCTCCAGCAGAAAGACGTCGCCCTCCTTGCCGGTCTTGACGATGCCCAGCTCGGTGTCGACGGCCCCCAGCTCGGTCACCACCCAGTCGGGGCGGGGGAGGGGGCCCTTCTCGGTCGGGGTGGACTGGTCCCAACTGCTCCAGCGGTCGCCCTCGGGCGGGCCGTCGAGGGCAGTCGGGAAGTAGTCGTTGTACTCGGCGGCCTCGCCGAGGCGGTTGCGCTTGCTGCCCTTGGGACGGACACGGGAAAAGGACTCTGTGTCGGAAAAGCGGTCACGCATGGTGTGGGGAACTCCTGTGGGGTGGCCCACCGGAGCGCGCAGTCAGCTCATCCGGCAGGCAGGTGACGAGGAAGGGGCGAAGCGGCGTACGGCGCGCAGGCCTGAGCGCGCCGTGTGATCACGGCAACCACGGGTACGCACCTCCTCACTCGTCACAACCGGGCCGTATTGGCAGGCCCGGTGCTGCTGGAACGGCATCACCATAGCGGCTGGCCAGCAGGGCGCAACCCATTTATCGGCACCCGCACGTAGTGGGCAGAACAGGCGGACGGCCCCCGAGCGATCGGGGGCCGTCCGCCTGTTCTTCAGGTCTCAGGGGCAGGTGCTGACGCCGCGGGTGCTGCCGTCGGCGCCAGTGCCGCTCTCGGCTGCCGCTGCCGCGGGCAGGGCCGCTGCGCGGGCCCAGAGGCCGAGGGTTCGGGTGCGGGTGACCAGCATCGTGATGGCCATGAACACCAGGGCGTCGGTGAGGACGTTGGCCGAGACCTGGTGGGCGATGCCCCAATGCACCAGCTGGTTGGGGGATTTCGAGCGGTACAGGCTGGCCGTCATGGCTGGCCTGGTGCGCGGACGCAACTGGATGGGACGGCTCCTGGAGCTCACCCGCGCTGAATTCCACGCCCAGCGAGCCCTTGTGGACCACTGCGATCGCCGCATCGACACGTCGTACTGATCGGAAGACTGCGGATAGTTCAGCTGTCATCTACGGTGCGAGACGGTAACGGTAGTCGGGACGACTGGCAGTGCCGCTGCGCGCCCGTCGGCCGTATCGCATCGCCGCGGCGGTGCTCAGTCCAGCCACAACAGCATCGCTTCGCCGGCGTGAGCGGCGGCAGCGAAGAACTCGACCATCTCACCGTACGAATCACGGGCCCACTCCAATGACTCGCGCGAGTCCCAGCGCCCCGGGTAGACCGCGTCGGTGAGGTCGACGTGATCGAGGCCCTGGAGCAGGTCGTCGTACCTGGTACGGGCGAGCATTTCGGCGGCCTGCTCCACACGTGCGGCCGTCAGATATTTCGGTGGGCCGTAGCCCCAGTCTTCCTGCGTGAACGCCACCTCGCCGAACACCACGTCCACCGGGAACCCGACGCGCTGCAGCAGAAGTGCAAGCAGGTTCCAGGTCTGGTGCGTGGAGAGATGACGCCCGTGCCCTGGCGACAGCTCGGCCTCTTCTTCGGCGTCTTGGGCTGCCTCAGCCAGCTCCAGCGCCCACTCCGGATCTCTGACCGCCTGCTCAAGCTGGGCGGATGTGACGCGCAGGTACTCACCGATCATGCTCATATTCCGCACCGTACGAGGAGTCACCGACAGTTTCGGCCCTCCCCGATCCCCCGCGGTCCGGATCAACGGAGCCATCGGTACCGAACGCCCCCGGGTGGGGGCAGGTCAGGGCTGCCAGACTACGTTGTGCCGGTGCCGGGCGGGAACCACGTCCAGGTCAACCGCAGCCCGGGCGAATTCTTCGCCATAGCCACGGACGGCGAGTTGGCGGTGCACGGTGTCCAGGCGTGTCCGCAGGGCCTGGCGTGCGCGGCGCTCGTCCTGTGCCGCCTCGCGGGACACCGAGCGACTGCGCGCGGCGTAGCGGGCGTAGGAATAGACCAGCACCGAGTAGCGCCGTCGCTGCGGCCGGGGTCGGCGGCCTTCCCGCGCGGCCTGTGCAAGGCACGCGGCGCTGTAGCGCAGGTCGACGAGCACGACGGTCTGCCACGGGGCACTGGGCGAGAGGATGACCCTGGTGCTGTCGTGTGCATGGGTGTTGGGGATGTGGTGAACGGTGCGCGACGCGGAATGTTCCTTCGGCGGCACGGCCAGGTGTCTCCTGGCGGAACTACCTGAAGCCCATGGGCCCCGCGCCCCTCGCTGTCTCCATGCCCGGACGGTAGCGCCGCGCGGCTCGTCGGCGCCATCGGATTTCTGTCAGGCGCAGCGGCCTTGCCGGCGCCGAACGCGCGGCCTGTGCCGAGGCCAGCATGTACCTGCCTGCTCCCCTGCCGCTGTCCGCAGCGCGTCGAGCAGTGCGGACGGCGGGTAGGAGGAGAAGTCGGTGTAGTGCCACCGGTGGTAGCAGGAGTAGTAGCTCACGACCCGTCGCTCGGTGCGCGCGAAGAACTCCGGGTTCTCCACGACGAACCGCCTGAACGCACGTCGCAGCTCACTGCCCTGCACGCCGAGGTCCCGCAGCCCCTGTGCGAGGTCGTTGAGGATCTCCAGCACGTACTCGCCGAGCAACTGCACGACGAACGGGACCACCCACGGCTCGGTGCGCCCGATGATCTGCCGCAGATGGCGCCGGCGGACATAGCCGTCGTGGTGCCGCGTGTACAGGCATGCCAACTGCAGCAGCTGCACCGGCGACAACCGCGCCACCACACCGGGTTCCGGCTCGTCGGCGTACATCCGGCCCGGAATCACCAGCACCTCACCACCGACCACCACCGCGAACGCCTCGTGGACCGGAATCCGCGCGGGCGGCAGCAGTGCCACCAACTCAGCCGCCTCCACCCCCAACGCGGCCGGAAACGCCGACACCAACGACACCGGCCGCTGCGTCATCCCCACTCCCCTGCCGTCGAGTATCCGCGCATCATGATCCACACCAGTAGCACCGTACCGGCGCCACCTACGAGCAGGTGCGCGACGGCGCGGGCGGCAGGCCGCGCAGTTCCCTGGCCAGCGACCGCAGCCAGCGTTCCCGGAAGGCCGGTTCGGCCCTCATCGTGCGCACCAGCGCGCCGCGCACCACGCTGCTGCGTCCGGCGGTAACCAGGGCCCGTGCCTCGGCGAGCGCGGCCCGGTTGTCGGCCCCGTGCTGCGGGGCCACCGACGAGCGCCGCTCGCCGTCCGGCTGCTGTTCCTGCCGTCGGCGGTCCTCGTCCAGGTGCCAGTTGGCGGGCGGGTAGCTGGCGGCGGTCTTGTGCTGCACGTTGCCGAGTAGGTGCCACACGCCGGCGTCCAGCGAGACGCTGTGGATCCCTGCGGCGGGCAGGTCCAGTGTCCAGGGCGCGTGTCGGTGCCAGCGGTAGGTGTTCGGACTGGTGGGCTTGCGCGAGGTGATGCCCAGATAGCGAAGCTTGAGGCGGACCACCGGCCACGGCTCGCGGACCTCCTCCACCCAGTCACGGAGCACCGTGTGCAGGGTGGTGAACGTGCGGCCCATCCACACCAGGTCGACCAGCGCCAGCGGACGGCGCCGCCGCGCCAGCGCCCGGGGATCAAGTCCGGCGGCGGCCAGGTGCTCCCGCAGGCGGCGCAGCTCGCGCGGGGACAGGCTGGCTGGGTCGCGTGCGCAGGACAGCGGCAGCCGCTCCAACCGCCCCTGCCACGAGCTCCCGTCCAACGCGCCGCCCAGCAGGTCGAAGACGCTGTCGGCGGAGCGGCCCACGAACCGCAGGTCCGCATCCCCGCTGCGCGCGACGACCTTGGCCGCACAGTCCGTCAGTTCTTCAAGGAACCACAGGTTCGGCTCGGGCACCCCGTCCAGCAGTGTGCCCAGCCGGTCTGGGCGCAGTAGGTCCCAACGGTAGGGCTGCGGCGGAGCAGGCGATTCAGACAGCGGCATGACCACGAGTCCACCATCCAACCGAGGACCGCGCACCCCGTTTTCCAGTGCGTCCCATCCAGCAGTCGAGCCGCGGGCATGAGTCAGTGACCAACGAGGGTAGTGGCGCTGCGAGTTCTGGACACTGTCAGTTGTCAGGGGCCTGGTCGGCGTGGCTCAGAAGGGCGCGGAAGGTGTCGCGCTCGGTCGGCAGTCCGGCTTTGCGCAGCCATGTGATCTGGTTTCGATGTTGCCCCAGCAGTCGTCCTTGTCCGCGATGGCGGTGAGGAGTTGTCGCTGCGCGTCCGTGAGGACTGCCTCGGTGGCGTTGCCATCGGGGAAAGCGCGCAGGAGGAGAGGTCCCCAGCCGGGTTCGACGGTGTAGTCGTTGGCCATGGGCATCAGGGTCAGGGCGCCGCGTCGAGGATCTCGTCCAGGGTCGTGGTGCGCGCGTGGAGGGCTTGCAGGAGGGTGAACCGGAACCATGCGTCGAGTTGCGGAAGGAGTTCAGTGCCGAACCAGTGTTCGGCAAGGTGCGGCTCCGACAGCGCCTCCAGAAGGATCGCGGCGGGGCGCGGGTCGTCCGCGGGGAGGGGGGCGAGAGCAGCGCAGGCCCGGATCGCCCGATCCAGGTCGGTGAGCAGGCAGCGAGGGTCATCACGCCTGCGGCACGCTCACGCCGATCGACGTTGGTCGTCAGGACGGTGCGCAGTCGTGCGGCGGCGTCCGGTATCCGGCTGCGCAGCTGCGGAGCGTTGAGAAGGTGGCCGGCGACGCCGAGCGCAGCCTCGCGCGTGACAGGATCGGGGTCGGCCAAGTAGGTGGTCACTGCCTGGTAGATCGCGGGGCAGGCGGCGATGTCGACCGGGTCGTCGTACTCGTGGCTCTCCCTCGGTCTCGTCGTGGTGTCCGACCGACTCGGCGATCTCCCCAACCACTCCAGCAGCGCGGCGCGAAAGGGGCGGACCCGGTCGTCCCACGGGTACTCGCTCTCGTGCGCGGCAGAGCTGCGCGGATGGTCCAGGACCCGGCCACGTAGAGTGCGACCGGTGCGGTGCTGCTGTACAGCGAGCCCTGGTGCAGGACGGACATCTGCAACTGGCCCCAGGGCATGGGCCTGGACCTGGGGGTCCTCGTCGAGCAGGCCGACCAGCAGAGTGGGCGTATCCTCGGCCGACCGGCCACTCCACGCGAACCTCGGACGCGATGGCGCCTTGATCCTTTCGGCTCCGTACCTGTTCACTCAGCAGATGAGTGAGAGCGATGTCGACCTGGGTGCCTGGGCCGTGCTGTCCGAGGGCTATCACCCTTGCGAGCGCATAGCGGCCGCGTGGTTGCGCGGTTTGGGCAGCAACCGGGGTGCACCAACGGAGGTCCTTGTCAGTCTCTTCGATCCTGTACCGCGCTGACCTCCCGTCCGGTGTCCTGGACGCGGCGGTGGTCCACCCCGTGAGGGCAGTCCGTGTCACAGCGGCAGAATCGGGGAGTCTCTCGCCCGAGCAGTGGAGCCGACTGCTCGGCGCCACTTCGGGAACGGCGCTCCGCAACGCCCTGGCGGAGCTGGCAGCAGAACAGGCAGCACACCGGGCCTCTGGGGCACGGGTCGGTGTCGAGCGAGCGCCCGACTCCGCATCCCGACCGCCTACGGGTCCGGCCGAGATCGCGGCGATGGCAGCCACCGTTCCGGACGTGACCGCCGATCACCACACGTACGCGGTGTGGTGGATTGCCGCCCTCCACGACGACGCCGAAGCCATGCGTCAGCTCGCGGTGTCGCCGAACCTGCAAATCCGCCGCAGCGTCGCCCGCGCCCAGCACCTACCCCCGGATGTGGCGGACCTCCTTGCCCACGATGAGGACCGCATCGTGCGCCTCTTCCTCACCGAGTCCTGCGATGACGCCCCAGCGGAGGTGCTCCTGGACGTGTGGAGCTGGTGGCACGGCAGCTTTTCGTTCCCGGGGCGCCCCCGCAACCACCCCAACATCCCCCGTCACAACCTGCACCGCTTCGCCCTGGACCCGGAACCCCGTATGCGCCTGCTCGCGCTCGACGATCACGCGTCGGATGCCGCCCTGGTCGAACAGTTCAGCCGCGATCCCGACGCCCAGGTGCGACGCGCCGCCGCCGGCGACCCACGCCTGTCGCCCCAATCCGCCCTCAGGCTGGTCAGCGATCCCGACCACGCTGTCCGCAGCACGGCCTGGCGAAACCCGGCCCTGCCACCGGAAGCCCTGATCCCCTTGCTCCTCGATGAACACACCGCCGAAGACGCCGCCCGGAACCCGACGATTCCGATGGCCGCCATGAACCGCATGATCGCCCTGGCGACTGCGCTGCCTGGGTCGGGCCGAAACGGACGAAGGCGACGCTGTGCCTGCGCTACTGACTAGGCTGCGGGCATGACGGAGCACCCCGGATTCGGCGTGATGCTGGCGCGGTTGCTGGACCACAGAGAGTTCAGCGTGGAGGAGCTGGCCGATTGCGCCGGGTTGACGGTAGACGAGATCCGAGCAGTGCTCGCGGGGGAAGCCCCCAGCGAGGGGCTGCTCCGACGGATCTCACCTGCCGTGGGATTCCACACCGTCGATCTGTTCATCCTCGCGGGACTGGCGGTCCCGGACGACATGGCGCCGTTGGACGCCGCGGCCGAGCAGTGGGCACCGTACATCGTGATGGACGCGGTGCACCTCCCAGTAGCGGCACGACGTGAACTCCTGCTGCTCATCCGCTCACTGCCGCAGGAAGAACGGCTTTCTGTCTTCGCCCCGAGGCGGCTCGCACCCCTTGCGGATCCGGGCGGTTGGGTCATCCGCATGCTCCAGTACCGCAATCTGAGCTGGACGGGCATGGGGAAAACCCTGGCAGTCGTGACGCCCACCTACCTGTCGGCGTCCACCTACGGGGTGATCAGCTCTGGTCGCCAGGAGTTGACGCCCCGCTTGGTGACGGACTTCGCAGCCTTGCTGGGGATCGACGCCCAGGAACTGGCTGCGCTGACGGGCGTCTACCTGAGCGAGGTGCCGCCGTCCCCGGCCCCGGAGGCGGTCGACGCCGCGGCTCTGCTGTGGGAGGCGCGGCGCCTCTCTGCCGCCCAGGCAAGGCGCGTCTCCGAGTTGGCGGGCTCCATGCGCGGGGACTCCGCCAACGGATACTTCATCAACCTGCCTGGAGCCTGACACCCGCCGGGCACGCACCCGCGGGACCGTCTGTCGGCTTACGTAAGAGGAACCCGACCGAACATTGTGATCTTGCTCGGTCGGGGTGATCGACCTGCGCTGACGGCGTCGGTGATCTGTACGCTGAGCGGGGGCTTACCGTACGCTCCGAGCTTGAGTGAACGCGTCGGCTACGCGAGATGCAGTCTGGACAAGCAGGACCTCACCGCCCAGCGCGAGATCCTACTCAGCCTGGACGTCCCGGAGGACCGGATCTACCTCAGCGCCTGATCACGAACTGCTGTGACCGAGCAGATCAGTTGGCCAGTATGAGCGGCGTGGTTGGTCAGTGATCCACAGGTGGCGTCGCAGCCCCCAGCAGCGGCTATTGATCAATGTCGACGGGGATCCCACGGGTGCGGAGTCGGGCCATCAGGATTTCCATCTCCGACAGCGTTCCTTCCAGACCGTCGCCGCTCAGTTCGCTGACCAGTTCGCGGGCCCGCGACAAGGAGACTGCTGAGACTTCCCTGAAGACCTTCAGGGCCGGGACTAGGCTTGGCATCGGGCCGGTGAGTCGCAGCCGGGCTGGTCCGTGGGCGGCGAGCAGGGCCTCTCGCACATCGTCGGGCGCCGTCCCGGGGCCTGAGTCCTCGCATATATAGGTGCCACAGGCCGCGCAGGAGAACTCGGAATCCGACCACAAGGCATCGTGGAGGATGAACTGGTTCACCTGCCGGACCGCCATGGCGCCGCACGCGAAGCAGCGTGTTGCGATCTTCGCCGTCTGACCGCTCACTCGGGCTCCCTGGTGTTCTCCCCCTGCTCGCAAAATCCTCTCGCGGTCGACGGCGCGAGCGCGACCAAGTTCGGTCGCTACAGCGCTGAGCGTGGGGCTGGCCAACACTCGCGCTCAGTGCCGCAGACTTCCAACGAGTCGCAACTCAGCCCTTCACTCCACAGGACCTGCACCCAACCGCTCTTGCTCGTCGTGCTGCCTCTTTCAGTACCCGCGCCGGGCGTCATCGACCGCCACGGCGCTCAGGGGATCACGTTGTCCGGCGACAGGACCGGCTCGACCCACGCCGCGAAGCCGAAGATCGATCGCTTCGTCAGCTTTCCACCACTGTCGTCGAAAAGAGTGCGCCGGACTCTGCGGCTCTGGCGCACCAGATATGGCAGCCCCTCGACATCGACGATCCCGCACTCACCTGCGCCAACATCCACCGGCGCGTCTTCGACGCGGCTAACCTCCCAGCCAGCCTTGCCAGCCAGATGCATCCATACCTGGATCGCCCGCTCCGGCTCATCTGCAGCCCAGCTGGTGCCCACTCTGGCGATGATCTGGATCGGATCAGTTCGCTCATCCATCGTCATGACAGCCCCTCCTATGGAGACGCGATCATCGCAGCCCACGACGCAGGATTCGAACAAACCTGCCGCCCCGTCGCGAGCAGTGAAGCCGAAGGACTCCGCCGCAAACGACCAAAGTGCCCGGCGGATCAACTAATTCGGGTGAAATCGGTCCCTCTCATCAGAGCGACACCACTGTTGCGCCTACCCGGTGCCCGAGCATTTCTTGACCTGCACAAAGCAACGCGATGCTTGATCACCGCGATCGGGAGCAACGCCGCATATCCGTTCGCCACCTCACGGCGAAGGCTGGCAGCATGACGAGGCATGAGCCCTCGCCGCGCCGCTGCCCGCGACAGTATCCACGGACTCGCCCTGGGCGACGCCTTCGGCGAGCGCTGGTTCCCCCTGATGCGCACTCCCGACCAGGCAATCGCGCAGATCAAGGACCGGCGGACGCCACCGGAACCGAAGTGGCACTGGACCGACGACACCGCCATGGCGCTGGGCCTGCTCCGCGCCCTGTACGACGACGGCGAGATCCGCCCCGACCACCTCGCCTTGGTCTTCGCACACACCTATATGGCTGATCCGGCCCGGGGCTACGGCTACGGCATGCACCAACTACTCCCCATACTCGCGGACGCACCCGCGTCCTGGCCCACAGCCGCCCGGGACCTGTTCGAAGGGCAGGGCAGCCTGGGCAACGGCGCCGCCATGCGCACCGCACCGCTCGGCGCCTGGTTCCACCAGGACCTCGACCGCGCCGCCACCCAGGCCACCATCGCCGCCCAGGTCACCCACCAGCATCCAGAAGGCGTGGCAGGCGGCATCGCGGTCACCATCGCCGCCGCCCTGGCCGCCGCCGGCCGGACCACACCGCACACCGACGCAGGCGAGTTCATTCGGCGGACCGCCGACCTCACCCCACCCAGCCGGGTGCAGGACGGACTCCACCACGCCGCCGAACTGCCCGGCGACATCGCACCGTGGCAGGCCGCCGACCTGCTCGGCAACGGTCGCCGCATCCGCGCGGACGACACCGTCCCCTTCGCGCTCTGGTCCGCCGCACACCACCTCGACAGCCTCACCGACGCCCTGTGGACCACGGCCGAGGGCCTCGGAGACGTCGACACCACCTGCGCGATCACCGGTGGAATCGTCGCCGCCCGCACCGGCATCACCGGCGTACCCACCAGCTGGCTCACACGCCGCGAAGCCCTCCCCGCCTGGGTCGACGCCCCGACCCCGGACGGCCCTGCATGGTGAGCAGCTTCCACACCCTGCGGGCACGCGTCCACGACCAGACGCTTCTCCCGTACCGGCGCTTGTCCGCCCTGCGGACCTGCTTGCAGATGTTCTCCCCGTACGGCTTTCAGGCGACCTACCACCACCTGGTGATCAGCGCCCGTATCCCCGGGCACCTGGACCGCGACCCCCAGGCCCTGGTACGCGCAGTGGACGAACTACACGCCGCCCGTGCACTCTGGCTGCCCGCCGAAGCCCTGTACGCCGAGCGCCGCCGCACCGAGAAGGCAGCCGGGCAACGTCAACCTCACCCCCGGGACGCATGGCGAGCCTGGACACGCGGCTGGAACAACCTCGGCTTCTACTGCCCCGACCCCCGCCGCCACCCCGACCTCGCGCTCCCCGACGCCATACGCCACGCCCTCGATGTCAGGACTGCCGTCACTGCGGGCACCTGCCCCCTGGGCCACGGCGCCAACTCCACTACGTGGAAGGACGGCACCCGCCGCTATCAGCTCTGCAGCACCTGCGGCATCGCCCTGAGTGCACACTACGACCCCGTCAACCTCCGCCGGATCGAGGCAGACCAGCAAACCTGGCACGACATCTGGCACCGGACCGACCGCACGGAATCCTGAAACCGGGGACTACACCGGTGGAGAAGATTGCCGGCGCCCAAGCCTCCAATTCCCGTGAAGAGCCGGCTACCTCTCCGAGCGCTGGCGAAGGGCGGCCAGCACGTCATGCGCGGTACGCCGCTTCTCCGGGTCGTCCTGGAGGGATGCGTACAGGTGTTGGGCGCGTGCGGCCTGGCGGATGTCCCCCAGGAGCGTCAGCTCCTCGGCGAGGCCACCGAGGAGGGCGGCGTCACGTGGCCCGCAGTCCAGCATGCGAAGCAGCGCGCAGCGCGCCAGTTCGGTGCGCCCCTGGCGTCGGGCCAGGCCGGCCCAGTGAAGGTCGCCACCGTCCGTCGGCGTTTCGCCTCCGGGAGCCGCGTGTTCCAGGACGAGTTGACGAAGGGAGGGGCGCGGCAGAGTGTCGAGAAGCCTGTAGGCGCAGTCCTCGTCGGCGTTGAGCAGCAGGTGGTCGGGTTCGGTTCGCAGCAGCGCGCCGTGCAGGCGGCGGATCAGCTCCTGTCCCGGGGGTTGCGATAGTCCTAGGGCGACCAGCAGGGCCGTGCGGTCGCCGTGGAGTTCGGGACCGTAGTACTCGCCGAGTTCGCTCTCGGTCTGGGTGATCGCCTCGATGAGGGCGGTGTCGTCCATATCCGGGCGGAGGTGGGTGTAGTCGTGCCAGCCGGGCAGGCCGATCAGTACCTCCAGGGCTTCCTCGACGCTGTCGCCGATCAGGCCTGCCTCGCCTTCGGAGCCCGCGTACAGGACCGCTCCGTCGGCGCAGACGAAGTACGTGCCGCCGGTGTCGTCCCCGGCGATCGGCTCGATCGGCGCGCCCGAGGCCAGGCGCACCGCCTCAACGTGTTCGGCCCGCATCAGGTCGAAGTTGAACGGGTACGCGGCGAGTTGAGCCAGTTCGGGGTGCTCGCGCAGCAGTTGCAGGGCACGGGAGGGGCGGTTCATGCGGGGACGCTACCAGCAGCGTCCTGGCCCGGGTGTGGCAAGGGACCAGTCCTGGTTCCCGGTCTCGGGAAGGTCGCAGCGACACCACAGTCACGCCAGAGGTTCGACCAGCGGTGAACTATTCGTTCGCCCAGCCCCGAGGCGGGCTCTAGTCTCACGGGGACCCAGGTTCGAGGAGAGGACTGGCATGACCAACACGGCTACGGTGCGTTCGGTCAATGCGCTGACCGCCAGCTGGGCTTCGGTCCTGCCGGATCGGGGTACAGTGTTCGCCGCTGCGGGAGTGTGGCCGCTGCTGGCCCTCCTGGCCGGCAGCGCCGGCGGGGCCGCCCGGACCGAACTGGCGCAGGCCCTCAACGCCCCGGCAGAGGGCGCGGGGGCGCAGGCCCGGCACCTGCTGGCCACGACGAGCGCGATGCGGGGCGTGAAGGCAGCCCTCGGGCTCTGGACTCGCGAAACCCTTCCGGTTGAGCCGGCCTGGCTGGACACACTGCCCGCCCACGTCCACGAGCAGCTGACCGGTGACCCCGTGCAGGACCAGGAACGGCTCGATGCCTGGGCCAAGGAGTGCACAAGCGGGCAGATCGACTCCATGCCGGTCACCTTGGACAAGGTCACTCTGCTGGTCCTGGCCAGCGCCCTGATCGTCCGCACCGACTGGATCCGGCCCTTCGCCTCCGGCGGGATGGAAGCGGAGGCGGGGCCATGGCAAGGGCTGCCCCTGGCCGGACTGTCCAGGGCCACCCGCCTGCTGGATCGCGTGGGGGTGGCCCAGACACCGGCCGGTCCCCTCACCGTGCTGCGGGTCCTCGGCTCCCACGGGGTCGACATCCACCTGTTCCTCGGAGCGGAGCCGGCAACACCGAGCCAGGTACTGACCGCAGGCGTGCACACGCTCGACCACCCGCGAACCGTCACCCCGGGCAACCAACTCCCCTACGGCGCCCCCGGCCCCGGACTGAGCGTGGAGCGGGTACCCAGCATGGACGGCGAACCCCGCCTCCATGTCCAGACAGTGCCCTTCACCCTCGCCGCGCACCACGACCTCCTCGACTCCCCCGATCTGTTCGGCCTTCGCACCGCGACAGACTCGTCCCAGGGACACTTCCCCGGCATCAGCCGCACCCCGCTCGCGATCCAGTCCGCCGCCCAGACCATGACCGCCACGTTCACCGCACGGGGCTTTCGCTCATCGGCCGTCACCGCCATCTCCGGGATCGGCGGCGGCATGCCGCGCTACCCGTACCAGGCCCGCGAGATCACTGCCCGCTTCGACCGCCCCTTCGGATTCCTCGCCGTCCACCGCACCTCACGACTCGTCCTGAACGCCGGCTGGGTCACCGAACCCGACCTCCTCGAAGAACCGACATGGGAACAGTGACCGCGATGCGCCCGCAGGACCGAGCAGGACGGCTCGAAGGCGCCGTCGTCGGTTGGGCGGTGGGCGACGCGCTGGGCGCGCCGTTCGAATTCGGGCTGAGCGGGATGTTCTCCAGCCGCTTCCCGAGGCCAGGCGGGGTGGACGGCAACGAACTGTGCGGGGGCGGTGGCTGGGATCCTGGCGAAGCGACCGACGACACCCAGATGGGGTTGCTGGTCGCCGAGTCGCTGCTCGCCTGCGGCGCCCTGGACCTGCCCGACATGTTCGACCGCTTCCAGCGCTGGGCTGCCGCCGATCCCAAGGACAAGGGGATCCTCACCGAGACCGTCCTGACCGGACGTCTTCCCTGGGACCGCGCTGCCAACGACTACTTCAACCACAACATGCACGCCGCCGGCAACGGCTCCCTCATGCGCGCCGTCCCGGCCGCCCTGTACTACGCGCGCCACGACCAGGCCGTCCGCACCGAGGCCGCGCGCCGCATCTCCGCGCTCACGCACGCCGACCCCGCCACCGGCTGGGGCTGCGCCATCTACCAGGAACTCGTGATCGCCGCCCTCAACGGCCAGAACGTCCACACCGACCTGCTCGCCGCCCTCGCGCTGGTCGAGGAACCGCACCGCGCACGCTGGCAGACCGTCCTCGCCCCCGACTGGCATCCCCTGCGGGCGACCGAGTCCAACGGCGCGGTCTGGCCCACCCTCGGAACCGCCCTATGGGCACTGCGCACCACCTCCACCTTCGAGGAGGCACTGCGGGCCGTCGTCGACCTTGGCGGGGACACCGACACCGTTGCGGCCGTCACCGGCGGCGTGGCCGGCGCCGTCCACGGCCTGACGGGCATCCCCAGACGCTGGACCGACCGCGTCCACACCCCGCTCCCCGGCTTCGGCCCCCGCATCCGGCACGCGGCCGACCTCACCGACCTCGCACGAGAACTCGCAACACCATGAACACCAGCAGGCACGAGCAGCACGGCCACCCGGAGAGCAGTCCCGCGGCGACTCTCGTCCTGCCTCCCCGGCTCACCGACTCAGCCACCTCGCTGCGCGACACCGCCCAGGCGCGCGGCATCCGGACCGTGCAACTGCCCACCTTCACCGTCCCCACAGGACTGCAGGCGCAGCACCTGCATGCCGGTCCGGGCTTCGCCGACACGGTCGCCGAGAATCTCGGCATCGCACTGCTGGAGGCCCCGGCCGACTGGCTGGCCACGCTCCCCGCACAGTTCACGCGGCGCGAGGTGCGGGCGATGCCGCTCGGTGAGGCGTATGCACTGCGGCGTCCGGTCTTCGTGAAGTCCCCGAACGACAAAGGCATTACGGCGCGCGTCTACGCCGACGGCTCCCGACTGCCGGGCCCGGACGCCGTGGACCCGACGACCCTGGTACTGGTCAGCGACGTCGTCACCTTCACCAGCGAGTTCCGCCTGTTCGTGCTCGACGGCCACGTACGCACCGCAAGCCGCTACGCCCAACACGGCCGACTGAGCCTGGGCCCGGTAAGCCGCGAGGGGTCCGCGTTCGCGGCCAACCTCCTGGCCGCCTGCGCCCACACCCTGCCGAGCGCGATCGTGATCGACATCGGCACGATCGCCGACAACCAATGGGCGGTGATCGAGGCCAACGCCGCCTGGGCCAGCGGCCGCTACACCGCCGACCCCGACGCACTCCTGGACGTCGTGCTCCGAGCCGCCGCACCGACCTCGCGACTCAGCAGGCGCGACAGACCATTCGTTCGACCTCCGCGCAGCACCACGGCGTCTCATTGAGGCGGGCGCTTGCACGAGCAAGCCCCCGGCCAAGCCTGCTTTTCGAGGCGGCAAGCCCGAGATCACGCGGACGGCAGGTCCTGTGTCCGCATCCGCGACGGCAATCTCGATGGCCGCCGGACGCAACGGCCAGCTAGCGTGGCTGGTCACGGGCCTGGGGCCGATGGAACGAGGAATGGGGACGGTCATGGGCGGGGCGGGATCCAGTGCGGCTGCTCTGGGCGCGGAGGTACTGCGGGCGCTGCGTGATTTCGCGGCCGGTGCCGCTGGTTCCGCCGAGGTGCTCGCCAGCGCCCTGACAGCGTTGGAGTCCGGGAACGGGCTTCGCGCTGTCTCCCCGATGTGGTGGGGCGACTTCGACCAGGGTGTCCGCTGGAACGGGTGGTGGACGGTGCGGTCCGCCGAGACCAACGACACGCTCCGCGGCCTTCTGCCGACCCCCTGGCAGTGGGCGGTGTCTGTCTGCGCTGCCGACGGGCGACGACGCGAGTCGGCTCTCCTAGCGGACAGCGCACCGATCGGGCATCCGGTGCTGCTGCCGTTGCTCGTGGTGCGCTGCTCCGACTGGGCCGAGCCGGTGCGCCTCCGTGCCGAGCAGCGGCTCGCGCAGACGCTCGCTGCGGCCAGTCCGGCGGACCTGGCTCAGGCATGCGCTGTGGCCTGGGCCTGCGAGACTCGTACACGCGGCGCAGGGGCGGCACTCCTGGTCAACGAGCGGCTGCCGGAAGCTGATCCGGCCGTGTGGCGGCACCTGTTCGCGCTGCCGGACCACCGCACCCGGCGCCGGGCACTGGCCGAGGCGCTACGACTCCATGCCCTGCCAGCCGAGGAGCTCGTCGGGCTCGCGCTGCGCGACGCGGACGTCAACGTCGCACGCCGCGCCGCCGAACACGTCCTGCTGCAGACCGTTCCCGCAGTCGACCAGCCGGTCGCCGCCTCCGCGCAGTTGGTGATCGACCGGCTGTTGACCGCCCGCGCCCCCCAGGTCCGCGCGGCAGCAGTCACGGTGCTGCGCCGTACCCAGCGCCCCGACCTGGCCGCCGCCTTCCTGCTGGACCGCTCGACCCTGGTCCGCGAGACCGCCCGCTGGGTCGTGCGCAGCCACGACCAGGACCCCGCTGCCCTGTGCCGTGGCCTGATCGCCCGGCCCGGCTTCGTGGCGGGCGCAGGCGCGGTGAGCGGGCTAGTCGAGTGCGGGGACGCCAGCGACGTCCCGTGGTTGCGTCTCCAGTTGGACAGTTCCCAGGCAAAGGCCCGCGCCGCCGCCGTAAGCGCGCTCTCCGCCCTGGCACCGATGGACAGCGAGGAACTGTTGACACTGCTGGAGCAGGACCCCTCCCCTTCGGTCGGCCGCGCGGCAACCGCGGCACTGGTCCCGCACGCCCATCGCATCCCGCCGGTGCGGCTGCGGGCCTGGTTGTCACCCGGGCAACGGCCGAATCTACGCATTCAGGCCGCCGTACTTCTCCGGGCCGCCGACACCTGGACCCGCCTGGAGACGGACCTGCAACTACTCGCCGACCCGAACCCGGCCCTGGCGCGGACAGCCCGCGCCGATCTGCGCACCTGGACCACCCTCAGCTCCCCCGGCAGCGGGCACCCAACAGCAGAGCAATCAGCCTCGGTCAAGGCCCTGCTGGCCTCAGCCGAGGACCTGCTCGACACCTGGACACTGCGTCAGCTGCGCTTCCGAATCCCGACCTGAGCACTAACCCCCGGGCACCAACGAAACCGGGTGCAGTTCCCCTGGAGTGAAGTGCTGAGTGGTGAATCTCCGGGATTCTCCTCCTGTCGATCCGGTTCGACCTGATTTCCGGTGGCCTCAGGTCACGTCGAGGTCAACACCCGTTGCCTTGGAGTATCGCTTGGCCCAGTCGGCAACTGCGTCCTTGAAGCGAGAGCCAGGGCGTCGGCTTGTCGGTTCCTCGCCGCGCTCGCGGAGCTTGGCGACGGCAGCTTCCTCGAGTGCTTGATCGCCTGTGTGGCGTGCGAGGAGGAGTGCTTGCGCGAGTCGGGCGGGCTCGTTGGTGTCGGGGGCGAAGGACCAGACACTGCCGCGGCGGACGTGGGTCCGTGCCAGCAGTAGCTGGCCCAAGTCGTGTTGATCGCGAACGAAGCGGAGGCAGTCAAGAGCGTGCTCGTTGATGGACGCGACTGCCTCGGCGGACAGGCCGCCGGTCGCTGACCAGGTGTAGCAGGCAGACTGCGGGATGTTCGTCATCGCTGCTGCTCCCGATGGTGGAGGGTGCTCGATCCGGACAGCGGCTCCGCCGAAGGTCTTCATTCGGTCGTATAGAGCGGCGTCGAAGGTAACGAGGCCCCAGCCGAAGGCCGCCTTGGCGTGGACGTCTTTCCAGATCCAGAGACTGGACTGCAGTGGGCCTTGATCAAACGTCAGGTTGCCGCGCTCGACTCGGTCGGGCTTCACACCCAGGAGTTCGACGACTTCGTCCGTCACTCTGCCAATCGTCCACGGTCTCGACATGAACGCATCCTACGGATCACTGCTGCCGACAGTGGGTGCAGTTTTCCTTCGGGTGCAGTTCGCGGTCAAGCGGTGAGGGTGTATGTGCGCTGATCGGGGCTGGGGTAGAGCCGTTCGTGCTCGTAGGCGGCGTGGTAGTGCCAGTAGGGGTCGAGGTCTCCATTGGCCATCAGGGCGCGGAGTCGGAGGACTGCTTCGGCTCCGGGTAGGCCCCAGCGGGCGCCGGTGATGTCGAGGCGGTCGGCTATCAGGTGGCGGCAGGCGCCTTCGATCGCGCCGGTGGCGATGGGCCAGCCCTGGTCGAGGGCGGTGTCGTAGTGGAGCTGGTCGAGGTGGCCGGTCAGGTAGCGGTGGCAGGCGGCGACGGCCTCGCGCCGGGCAGCCGTCAGGTGTTCCCGGTCGGCTTGGGCTGTCATCTCATCGGCGGTGCGCGTGGCGTGGCCTGCCAGGATCGCGGGTCAGGTGTTCGGCGGCCCAGGTCTCGGCCTCGGTGGTGCCGGGCTTGTGGAAGGCGTGGGACGCGGTCCAGACGTATTCGGCGACGTGGACGAAGTCCAGCAGCACGTGCACGGTGACGCCGCGTCGCAGGGTCTCGGCGGTGATCAGGTCGAGCTGGTGGCGGGCGCCGTCCACCAGGACGACCCACGGTCGCAGGTGCTTCGGGTCGCGGGCTTTGGCTTGGTCGAAGGCGTCGGCGATGACCTGCTCGGGTGGGCGGACCAGGGAGGCGGTGCACCACTTGTTCTCGGCTCTCGGGCCCGGGCGGGCGGGGCGTTCCTCACTGCGGCCGCCGGGTGGGTGGATCACGTCGTGCGGGCGTCTGGGTGCGGGGCGGGTGTCGAAGACGCAGGCCACCGTCGCCATCCGCTTGCGGTTTGGCTTCTCGCCCGGCGAGAGCCGGCCGCGATGACCGGTCGCGGCCTTCTCGGCGGCCCGGCGGGTGGCCTCGCGCAGGGCCTCGGGCCGCATGACCACGCCCTTGCCGTCGACCTGCAGGACCAGCGGCATGTCCTGGCTGCACGGGAGCGGAATCCTCGCGCGGTAGAACGCATCGACGTCCACGGCCGCGGCGACAACGAGTTCCTCCAGGCGCCGTTTGCCCAGTACTTTCCCGCAGCGGCGCGTCACCGCGTCCTGGGCCTGGTCGAACGAGCCGCGCACTGCTTCGGTGGCCGCGAGCCTGCGCAGGCCCATCGAATGCCGGCCGGCAGGTAGGGACAGGGCGGCGTCGGCGAGGTGGACGTTGCAGGCGCCGGGACCGCGGTGCGCAACGCGGGTGACACGGACCAGCCCGAACACGGTGGCGAGCCAGCGTGCATGGCCTGGTTCGCGCCAGGGCCTGGGCCCTCCCTCAGGACCGAGCACGACGGGTCGGGCTCCGGCACGGACCTGGTCCTCCTCGCGATGGGCGCGCAGGTCCAGGTGGTCCTGCAGCAGCTGCCGCAACAGGTCCCGCCCGGCCGCGTCCAGGTGTTCCTCCAGTTCGGCGTGGGTCCAGGTACCGGCCTGGCCGCCTGACAGGGTGTCCGTCAGCGTCTCGAAGGCACTGACCGAGCGGGCAAACGGGTCAGCGGTGGCATCAGGGTCGTAACGTGTCATCTCCGGGGCTCTTCTCGTCCTGCATCCGATTGGGTCGCACCTTCGAATGTAGGCGGAAGAGCCCTACTGTCCTACTGCTGAAGTGAGTTGGGCGAACCATCGGTCCGACGGCGGGCCAAGGTGAACAATCCGGGGGTGTCCTCGTCCAGCCAGCCCCGCTCCACCAGTCGCTTCAGCTTCGAGCGGGTGCCCTCGATTTTCCCGGCCGACACCGGCAGCCCGATCCTGGGCGCGATCTGCTTGGCGCGGACCGCCCCCGGCGCGTCGGCCACCACCTCCACGATGTCCCGGTAGTCCGACGGCAGGACGTCCACCCCCAACCCGGGCTGCCAGTTCGGCACCGCCAGCACCCCGACGACCTGCCGCTCGACCCCCGCATACGCCGACGCCGCCCGCTCAGTCGCAGGCGACTGTCCCCTCTCGACCGCCACCGCGGGCATCGGAGACGTCATCTCGGCGAGCACTTCGGCGACCGTCTCCCGCGTGATCCGTAATCTGTCGAGCCCCGCGCGAGCCGCGCTGAGCCGCGCGGACACCTCGGCGAGCTCGGCTTCCAGCTCATCCACCTGAACCCGGGCGGCGGCCTCGCGAGCTTCCAACTCCTCGAAAAGCGAACCCATCAGACACCCTCCTACACCTTCACGGTAGAGACGAACTGCCCCGAGCACAGCCCCAAGCACCGCTCCCGCAACTCAACCCTTCACTCCAGAAGAGCCGCACCCAACGAAACCGGTGGCGTATGGGACACCGGGCGACAGACATCGGCCGCCGGATGGTGGACGCAGGCGGCGCAGCGGGTCGATTCGGTGCTGCGCCGTCGTGCCTATGGCACACGGCAAGGTTGGCCGGTCGGTGCCGACAGCAGTGCGGTAGAGGTGGCGCAGGCGCTGCGTGCCCACGGCCTGACCGTGGACGACACCCGGGCCGAACTGCTGAACGTCACCGCGCTGGACTGGCGCAAGCGGCTCCCGCAGTGAACACCACCGCCCCACCACCATCCGACGGGCTTGTGCGCGACGCGGAGTTGGTCGGGCACTGGGACAGCACGCCGTTCGACGTGGGTGCGATGGAGTCGAGCGAGACTGCGTTCCTGCCCGACGGCAGCGGCTGGAGTGTGTGGGCCAGCGCCAGTAGCGGGTTGGAGGTGACCTGCTTCCGCTGGCACTGCCCGGAACCCGGGCTCCTGGAACTGCAGGCGTACTGGCTCACCAGCGGGACCTGGGAGCGGAATAGCGCAGCCTGGTGTTTCGCCGAGGTGGACACCGACGAACCGTGCCACGACGTCGTCCGCACCAGCTATCGCATCGGTCCGCAGGACGCCCCGTACGGCGAGGAGCCCATCGAGGGGGTCGCATTGACCAGGCGGTCGCGTTCAGCCACCTCTACGCACGCGGCGAGCGCGGTATCCACCCAGGCCAGAACCCCGCCCACGACTTCGGCAACCCACCCGCGCCGAGAACCACATCCATGCAGGTCAACCAGCATCTTCGGACACACGGCATGGTGATCGATTGTGCTGCTGCGACTTGCCTACTTGACCGTGACCAACGCCTTCGCCGCCCTTCGCATGCTACCGATGAGCGACCGGGACAAGGACGCCGAGATCCTGGCGCTGCGCCACCAAGTCGCTGTCCTGCAAAGGCAACTCGGACCCAACAAGGCGAAGCTCGCACCCGAGGACCGGGCCTTCCTCGCCGCACTCCTCCACCCTGTTCCCCGCGAAGTCCTGCGCCGGCTACGACTGATCGTCCGACCGGACACCGTGCTGCGCTGGCACCGCGACCTCATGAGACAGCGGCGCGCGAACACCTCCCGGCCCAAGCGCCCCGGCCGGCCACGCACCGTGCACTCCATCCGCTCGCTGGTCCTGCGACTGGTCCGTGAGAACCCCTCCTGGGGCTACCGGCGCATCCACGGCGAACTCGCTACCCTCGGCATCAAGATCGCCGCCTCCACCGTCTGGGAGATCCTCAAGACCGAAGGCTTCGACCCCGCTCCGGATCGAGCCGCCACCACCTGGGCCGACTCCCTGCGCTCCCAAGCCGACGCTCTCCTGGCCTGCGACTTCATCGAGACCGTCACCCTGACCGGCCAGCGCCAGTACATCCTCGCCGTCATGGAACACACCACCCGGCGCATCCGCATCCTGGGCACCACCGCCCACCCGACCGCGGCCTGGGTCACCCAAGCCGCGAAGAACCTCACCATGGACCTCGAGGACGCCGGAGCCCGCGTCAAACACCTCATACGGGACCGGGACGCGAAGTTCCCCGCCATGTTCGACCAGGTCCTCGCCGACGCCGACATCGAGACCGTCCTCACCGGCATACGCATCCCACGCATGAACTCGATCATGGAGCGTTGGGTGCACACCCTGCGCCGTGAACTCCTCGACCGCACCCTGATCTGGAACGAGAACCACCTACGCCACGCCCTGCACCAGTACGAGGAGTTCTACAACGAGCACCGCACCCACCGCTCACTCCACGCAGCACCTGAACATATGCCGACATGACCGACTCGGCGGCATTCTTCACGAGTACCGACATGCCGCCTGACCTGCGTGGACGTAGTTTCCGGCACGGACACGGACACGATCCCGCATGTGATGACGTTGCCGTGTGCGTCGACGGTGGACAGCCCAGCGTCGGCCTCGGGACAGAACTCGCCCGCGCGGTAGCAGTTGCCACTCTGGGAGAGGATCAACCGCGGGCTTTCCGGGCTGGCTGTCCCCGCTGTCCCCGGCCGATTTCCCAGCTCAGTGTCAGTGCGGGGACAAGGGGACAGAGGGGATACCTCTCGTGTCCCCGATCCGCGTGCCCGCGGGCTTCCGACGGGAGCCGGGTCCGAACAGATCTCAAGCCTGACGGGCTGGGAGTGCTGGCCCTGCTTCAAGGTGAGCGCGAGGCTGACGACACGCGGCTTGATCTGGAGTCGGCTGTCGTATGACGACCCCACCACGGCCCGAATATGGTGCCCCGTGGACTGGTGCTCCGCGCCCGTCGGGTTGGATGGCGGCATGAGCAGAAGGGGGAAAGCACCTTCGTGGGGCAGCGTGCCGACAGGGATCACGATCCTTGCGACCCCGGATGGCTGGAGGCACACCATCCACGCCAACGGATTCCACTGTGGGCGGCTTGACGTGCCATCGGGTGCCAGCGACGGCGACGCCAAGGTGGCCGCTGAAAGGATGCTCGCGAGCCTTGACTCGGACTTCCACGGTATCTATCTTGAGGTCGATTGGAGTCCTAGCCTATCGCCCCGCGCCTGGAACGGTGAAGCTCGCCACGTTTGAACATAGGGGTGCAACAACGGCTTTAGGAGCAAGGTCGGTGATCAACCGGTCCGGCCTGCGCGTTCATCGCCTCGCTCGATGCGGGTCCTTCGCGCCGTCGCTTCCCCTGACTGACCGTCGCGTACTGGCCGATCTGGCACGCATCTGGCGCGCCCTACCGAATCATCGGAGTCGGGAAAGCCGACTACGGCACTGGCGCGGGGCTGGGGCTCACTCGGGGCGTTGTGGCTCTCCCCACGCCAGTCGTGGCGTCGCCGAGGTTGTAGACGGCTCCCGACTCGCGTTGCGTGGTAGCCACCATCACCCAGCCGATCGGTCGGCCCTCGGCGCTGCGAACCTGCCATGAGCTCAGTCCTGGCCCCCACCAGACCTGTTGGGCGGACCGCTCCCCGGATGCCAGCACCCCGCCGGTCATGTCGTGGCAGTCGTGACCACGATTGTCCGTGCATTCAAAGAGTCTGACGGGGATCTGGGTGTCATTCATGAAGGTCACGCTGCTGTAGTGCTCAGGATCTGTGGGATCGGGGTTGATGCCATTGACAGCGCAGTACACGCCGAGGGCGCACACGAGAGCGATCGATCCGAACGCAGCAGTGATGCCAATCGTGCGGCCTACCGGGAGCGTCCGGTTTCTGAGCCTTTGCGGCAGCTCCTGTTGATCCATCACCACGTCCCCCTTGGTCAGCTGCGGGCGAGCGTACCGCGCCAGTGGCGGCCGCACCGGAGCCCAAGTTTGGAAGAGTCCGCTACCGGATCACGGCTGACCTGGCGATCCGCTGACCTGCGGTGGAGCGCTCGCCACGCTGCCGGTCCCCGCCAGTCCCCGCGACTTCCCCTCCGACCGGGCACGCAGCGGGCACTGGGGCCGGCGGGAATCATCAGGGCACCGATCATGTGCCATGCGTGCAGCCGCCCCGTGAGCTGTCTCTTCCCCCGCCGGTTTGGCATCGCCTCAGGCACCCCCTGGCGCCTGTTGTCGGGACGCGAGTCAGGATAATGCCCCCTGGTTCATGCGCGGCTGCGTACGGGCCGGTGGAGCGCTTTAGGTCGGGTGTCCTGCCCAGAGGGCTTGTTGCGCAGGAAATAGCGCCCTGGCTCTCTGGCCTGCGACCTAATCCTCGATCACTCCCCTGAGCTGCGGAGGAGCGGTCAGGTGTTGTCATCGTTGCGCGCCCTTGATTCTCCTCGCGCGGCCCGACGATGGCCCGGCGCTGCCAGGCAGGATCACGCTGGCCCCTGGCTCTGGGCACTGGATCGGCGTCCGTGGAGGATCCCGGCCGTCACCGCCACCCGACAGCCTCAATCGTGGCTTCGGCGACCTCGGCCACAGAGAGGTCGGTCGCATCGATGGCGAAGTCCTCAACCTGGCCCTGGTCGAGGATGCGGTCCAGTTCGCCCGACCTGTCCATGTGCCAACGGAGTGCTTCGGGCTCGCCCTCAGGGCGGAGGGCGAGACGCTGGCGAACGACTGGCAGATCCACGCGGAGGCGACACACCGACATGTCGGTGCCGACTGCCTCGTGACAGTGCTTCCGATCGTCCTGACTCTCGACAACTCCCGCGAGAATGAGGCGGGTTACGCCCGGATCGAGGTAGTTGCTGGCAACACAGCGCAGGTTCCGCAGCAGCAAGCCGAAGTTGAAGCGGTCGTTCGGAGGCGCGGGCCAACTCCTGCGCAGCCAATCCAGATCGATGACGGCGTTGGGGATTCCCGCGTGTGCGAGCAGGGTTCCCGCGGCGTAGGCCGCCGAGGTCTTGCCCGTACCAACGGTGCCGGTGATCAGGAGGGCATAGGGAGCAGGGCGACTGTCGGATTGCATGCCCGGATGCTAAGGCTCGGTGTGCGCCGTGGGATATGAGCTTGGGAATCACAGCACGTGGCAGCGCCGCGCCCCTGCTACCTGCGAGGATGCTACTCAGTGGGTGCGAGGCAAGCCGCCCCGACGGCCGTGATTTTCCGTGACTTACCGCTGGATCTGGTGCGCATCTGGTGCGGGGATGGGGTGCGGCGTTGAGAGGTTCTGGCACATTGGGCGCATGGATTCAGAGGTCGACCCCCGCAACCCTGCCGGAATCCGGGTTGGTGACATATACGAGGATTGCTTCTTCCATCCGGTGCTGTGCACGGACATCGACGACGTGGCCGGCCTCGTGCTTGGCGGGGTCTCGCTCATCGACGGCTCGTCCCCCCGGAACTGCGATGCCCGGTACTGCCATCCCGTTCGGATCGAGGTCGGGGATGTCATGACGATCAAGCAGGACTTCCAGGGCTACGTGCTGCGTCGCAAAGCCGACCTTGGTGACACTACGGGCGGCTCGCTCTAGAAGACTGATGAAGATGTTGGGTTCTGGCCTTGCCGCGTGAGTGGTGGGGTCAGACTCGTTTTCGTGGCGATGGGTGAGTGGGGCGGGGAGACCGTCGGGCCGGACGTGTGGGAGACCTGCCGGGATCTGATTCCGGCGGGGAGTGTGTTCGCGTTCCTGGCCGAGTACCGTGGCGTGTTGTTCCCGGCGGCGATGTTCACGGACATGTACCCCTCGGCGAACGGACGCCCCAGCATGCCGCCGCAGATCCTGGCGGCAGCGGTCACCCTGCAGGCCCTGCACGGCCTCTCGGACTTCGAGACGGTCCAGGAACTGCGGTGCGACCTGCGGTGGAAGGCCGCGTGCGGGCTGGGCCTGCACGACACCGCGTTCGACTCCTCGCTGCTGGCCTACTTCCGCCGACGCCTGGCCCGTTCCACCCGCCCGAACCGCGTCTTCGAGGCCGTGCGCGAGGTGGTGCACGCCACCGGCGTCCTCAAGGGCAAGCACCGCAGGGCGTTGGACTCCACCGTCCTGGACGACGCGGTGGCCACCCAGGACACCGTCACCCAGATCATCGCCGCCATCCGCACCGTCCTGCGCGAGGTTCCCGGGGCCGGACAGGTCGCTGCCGGGCAGTGCACCGCGCACGACTACACCGACCCGGGCAAGCCCCGCATCGCCTGGAACGATGCCCAGGCCCGCGCTGAGCTGGTGGACGCCCTGGTGGGCGACGCGCTGCGGCTGCTGGGCCACCTGCCCGAGCAGGAACTCGCGGAGAAGGGCGCGAACGCGGTGGGCCTGCTGGCCCTGGTCGCGGGCCAGGACGTCGAGCCCGCCGAGGACTCCGACGGGCGCGACGGACGCTGGCGCATCACCCAGGGCACCGCACCCGACCGCACGGTCTCCACCGTCGACCCCGAAGCCCGGCACGTCCACAAGACCCGCAGCCACCAGCAGGACGGCTTCAAGGCCCACCTCGCCTTCGAACCCGAGACCGGACTGTTCACCGCCGTGGCCCTGCGGCCCGGCGCCGGGCCCGAGCACCACGAAGCCACCGTCGCCCTGGACTTACTGAGCCAGGAAGAGGGCCCCGTGGACGTGTTGGGCGACACCGCCTACTCCAGCAGCCGGGCCCGCCAGGCCCTGGAAGAGGCAGGTCACCGGCTCTTCGTGAAGCCGGCACCCCTGCGGGCCGCGGTCCCCGGCGGCTTCACCCTGGACGACTTCGCCATCGACACCACCGACGACACGGTGACCTGTCCCCAGGGCCACACCGTCGAACTCGCCCCACTGCGCGGACAGCACCAGCAACGCAAGGCGACCTTCGGGAACCTGTGCAGCGGATGCCCCTTGCGCGAACGCTGCACCAAGGCCAAGGCCGGACGCATCCTGACCATCCGCCCGCTCCACGACCAGCAGGCCGCCGCCCGCCACCAAGCCGCCACCGACCCCGCCTGGCAGGCCGAGTACCGCCGCTGGCGCCCACCGGTGGAGCGCGCCGTCGCCTGGATCGTCCAACACGGCAACCGCCGCCTGCACTACCGCGGCACCCTCAAGAACGACACCTGGCTCCACACCCGAGCCGCCGCCCTCAACCTGCGCCGACTGATCAACCTCGGACTCACCCACACTGGCACCACCTGGCAACTCACCCCAGCCACCGCATAGGCGAAGGGGCCACCCGGCCAACAGCCGGACAGCCCCTCAACAAGATCTTCATCAGTCTTCTAGGCCGTGTCCGGTGAATCGTCATTCGATCTTGGAACCGGACCGGCTTCGTTGATCGTTTGGCGGGCGTGGGACGTGGCGATCTGACGAACGAGGAGTGGGCTCGACTACGGCCGCATCTGCCCGCGCACGGCGGGCTGGGCGGGCAGTGGAGCGACCACCGGCGTGTGCTCAACGGCATCTACTTCCGCGAGCGCACTGGCGTCCCGTGGCGGGATCTACCCGTTCGCTACGGGAAGTGGAAGACCGTCTATGAGCGCCATCGGCGCTGGTCCGCGGACGGGACCTGGGACCGCATCCTGAAAGCCGTCCAGGCGCAGGCCGATGCAGAGGGCCGTCTGGACTGGAGCCAGGTCAGCGTCGACTCCACCACGTGCCGGGCCCACCAGCACGCCGCAGGAGCACGGAAGACCGCCCCGACCAACGGCTCAAAAAAGGGGCAGTCCCTGCCCGCCACCGCGCCGACGAAGGGCTCGGACGGTCCCGGGGCGGCCTGACGAGCAAGATTCATCTGGCCGGCGAAGGCGGCCGCCGACCGCTCGGCCTGCTCATCACCTCCGGTCAGGCCCACGACGGCAGCATGTTCGAGCAGGTCATGGCCGAGGTCCGTGTCCCGCGCCAGGGCGGCGGGCACCCACGCACACGCCCGGACGCACTGAGCGCAGATAAGGCCTACAGCTGCAAGCGCATACGCTTCTACCTGCGCAGACGTCAGATCCCGCACAGCATCCCGCAGAAGAACGACCAGATCCGCCACCGGTTGGCCCGGGGTTCAGCAGGCGGCCGCCCACCCGTCTTCGACCGCTCCACGTACAAGCGCCACAACGAGGTCGAGCGGATGATCAACAGGCTGAAGGGCTTCCGTCCCGTGGCGACGCGTTACAACAAGCGCACCTACGTATTTCACGGCACTGTGACAGCCGCGGCCGTCCGACTCTGGCTGTGACGAGCAGAGACGGGACAGGAACCGCAGCCCGTGTGTCAGGCTCTTCGATAGGTTGCCGGGCGTCGGAACAGACCAATGACTCTCGAAGGCGGACCCAGTGAGCTTCCATATGCACCTTCGGGCTGCCCCATCGGCGGAAATCCACCCGGACAGTGCGTGGATCGAGGCCTTCATGCTGGAGGCCTGGGGCAACCACCAGGAGGAGTGCGCTGCGGGGATCGCGGACTCGATCGAGAAGGACTTCGCGGAGGTCAACCAGCTCTACACCGGCACTCCGGACGGCCCCGCGGACGCCGGGAACCCGAGCGGACTGCCGATCTTCGGCGGTGAACTGGTCCCGCGCGAGGACGGTCCCCCGTTCCTGATCCTGCCGACCGAGCAGGTCGGAGAAGCGGCCGGGTTCTTGAACGTTGCTTCCTTCGGCTCGCTCTGGCAAGCGTCCGGCGCCGCGATCTCTGCGAACTGGGGAGGAGACCCGACGTTCGTTCGAGAGATCTTCCTGAGTCACCACGAAGATCTCGTCGCCTTCTACCAAGCAGCTGCTGACGTAGGTCAGGCCGTCCTCAAGGCGTTCTGGTACTGAGACGCTGCCCGGCGACCTGGACGACGATTCACCGGACACGGCCTAGTCCCGCCTGCCCCTCGAGACGAAGCTGAGTGGTCTCGTGGACCTGACCGCGGACTACCCGCACATTGCTGGGATCGTCTGGTCACAGAGCTCAGTCAACTTGCCGCCTCAGCTGAACGATGCCGAGTGCGAGGCAGACTCTGCGGCCGCGTTCCAGCGGAGGCTCCCGGTTGACCGCGTGCGTCAAACCGTCGTCATTCCGGGTCGCTTCCTGGTCCCCGAGCAGACGCGGCTCATCGGGCGGATCTGCCACGAGGAGCCGACCTGGCTTGACTGGGCCCTCAACCGGCTCGGAGTGCAGGGGGCGTGGACTCTCTACTCGCACACTGACCGGAGTGGCGGGAGCGACTGCCCCCTCCGGAGCGCGGTGACCCGGGAGTGCCCCCCACGGTGGCGGAGGCGTCCCCGGGGACATGGGCGGACCGGTCGTCAAACGCCGTGGCGTCACAGCGACATGGATGGCTATGTTTGGGCGCGCCCTCACCTCCCGACATCTGGAGCTTCCACATGGCCCTGCAACCTGGCACCCCCGAGTACCGCGAGGCGCTCGCAGCGCTGACCACCGTGCTGACCGTGCGGGCGCAGACCGGGAACGAGCTCTACACCTACAAGCAGGTCGCGCTGCTCCTGCAGGATCTCGGTCACCCGGTGCACTGGCGTGGCAGCACACTCAGTCTGCTGCTCGGGGACCTGTGCCGGCAGGAAGCGGCGAAGGGAGCTCCGATGCTGTCCGCGATTGTTGTCAACGCCCCCGTCCGCTACGGCAAGCCGTCACAGAGGTTCTTCGACCTCGCGGGCGAGTACCCGTTCAATCGGGGTGAGGGCTGGACGTGGGAGCAGGAGCGCGAGCGGGTATTCGACTACTACAGCCAGGCGGCCTGACCCGTAGGAACCCGCGGGCGCGCTGTCGCGCTGCCTGTGCACTCGCCTTCCCCGAGTCCGGACCCTCGGCCCGTCAGCTACCGCATGCCCAACTTCACCGGGCAGCACCTGGACGAGGTCGTGGCAGTCCTGACAGCCCACGGGATCAAGCGGGACAACTGCTACGGCGACGCGTCCGACAATCCCGACAGCCTCGACCCCGCAGACTGCTACACCAGAACGATCGCCCCACGGCACTCCCGATGCTCGGGATGCCAGCTGCAGCCGCTGGTGCCGCACTGGCAGCTGCGGAGGTGGGTTTCCAGCTTCCGTACCTACCTCCCTGGCACGGTCTTACGGCCTGTTCAGGCGAGCCTGCGGCCAGCAGTGCGACAGCGATCCAGTTACTGACCTTTTCGTTTCAGTGACGGTTCGTGACGTTGGGTGATCCCTGCGGTATGCCGGTGGTATGCGGTACGCACATGGGGGCGGCCTGACTGCCGAGCGTGTCATGTGTGGCCTCAAGACATAGGCGACATGAGAGTCTCGGCAGTTCATTGACAGTTGTCTCGGTACATCCTTGACGATGCCGCGTGGGCCCTTGATCATTGGTCGCTGTGACTGAGGGGGACGACGCTGCTGGGCAGCGCCCGGCTTGGCTGGTCGAGCAGCGGTACCGGGCGGCTCTTGAGGTGCTCGACGGCTCGCCGGTCAGCGAGGTGGCCGTGCGCTACGGGGTGTCCCGCCAGACGGTCTACACGTGGAAGGCCAAGCACGAGGCCGACGGCCTGGACGGGCTGAAGGAGAAGTCCCGGCGGCCGCGCACCAGCCCGAACCGGCTCCCGGCCGAGACCCACTGCTTCACCATCTCCCGATGGACCAGCTCCGCCGGCTCCTGCTGCTGGTGCGCCCGGATACGATCCTGCGCTGGCACCGCAACCTGCTCCGGCGCCACCATGCTGCAGCCTGCGTGCCGAAGCGGCGCGGCCGTCCACCAACTGTCCACTCGATCCGGAACCTGCTCCTGCGCCTGGCCAGGGAGAACCCCACCTGGGGATACCGCCGCATCCACGGCGAACTCGCCGCGCTCGGGATCAAGGTCGCCGCCTCCACCGTCTGGGAAATCCTCAAGGAACACGGCATCCCACCCGCCCCCGAGCGCGCCAGCACGACCTGGGCCGAGTTCCTGCGCGGCCAAGCCGATGCCCTCCTCGCCTGCGACCTCTTCGAGGTCCGCACCCTGACCGGGGCACGCCTGTACGTCTTCGCCGCCATCGAGCACTCGTCGCGCCGCGTCCGGATCCTGGGCGCCACCGAGCACCCGACCGCCCAGTGGATCGTCCAGCTCGGACGCAACCTCCTCATGGACCTCGACGACGCGGGCACCAAGGCCCGATACCTGATCCGCGACCGCGACTCGAAGTTCACAGCGGCCTTCGACGCCCTGATGACCGACACCGGATTGACCGTCGTGACCACCGGCATCCGGATCCCGCGCATGAACTCGATCATGGAACGCTGGATCCAGACCTGTCGGCACGAACTCCTGGACCGAACCCTGATCTGGAACCAGGCCCATCTCCTGCACGCACTCCGCGAGTTCGAGACCTTCTACAACCGGCACCGGCCCCATCGGAGCCTGGGCCAGGCCGCCCCGCTCCGCACTCTGCCCGATCCGATCGCCGTGCCACCCCAGACCAGACACCTGGAAGTCCACCGACGAGACCGACTCGGCGGAACACTTCACGAGTACCAACATGCCGCGTGACCAGGCCGGATGATTAATCGGCACCCGCAGAGACCGCGGCGGATGCGCTCGGCCGGACCGGGCTGGGGCGCGAGGATGAAGAGGATCCGAGCGGCCTCATAGGCGGTCACTGGGATCGGGTCGGTGCCCGCGGTGCTGGTGGGGTGGGCGAGGGCCCCCTCTCTGGGCCGACGGCGCCGACGGCGTTCCCGGTCCCGGGGCCTGGCCGTCGCGGGCAGCCTCGGCCGCCTGGACTGCAAGGAACGCGGCGGCGAGCTGGGCCAGGGTGACGTGCCGGTGCCAGCCGCGCCAGGAGCGCACTTCGTAGTCGGCCATGCCGCAGGCGGACTTGGCGAGCTTGATCGCCTCTTCCACGCTCCAGCGGGCCGAGGGGACACGCACCAGGTCCTCGACCTCGGTCTGCTCCGGACCCCAGGCGAGGAAGTAGTCACGCTCGGCCGGGTCTGCGGGGCGACGGCGTGCGATGACCCAGCGGGCCCAGGACCCGGCGCCGGCCTCGTCGTCCGGGTCGGGGATGCGGCGCACCCACCACTGCCACAGCGCCGCCGGGCCCACGTCCGGCTCGTCGTCGGGCAGTTCGAGCCAGTCCTCCTCGGCCGCGTAGCGCTCGACCAGGCGGCCGACGTGCCGCCAGCCGGGGCGCGGGAGCACGCTCTGGCGGGCCGGGACGACGACCGCGTAGGGGATGCGGCGCTCCTCCAGGAAGGCGCGGAATGCACCGTCGCGTCCGTAGACCTCGTCGGCTGCCGCCCACACCCGGCCCATGGGCAGGTCGGGCAGGATCCGGTCGATCATCTGCTCGGCCAGTCGCGGCTTGGTCGCGAAACCGATCTCGTCGGGCACGCCCGCGGCGCGGCAGCGTTCCCGGTCCTGGATCCACTCCCGGGGCAGGTACAGGGCGCGGTCCACCAGTGCCTGTCCGGCGCTGGTGGCCCAGGCGGCCACCACGGCGACCTGGCACGGGAAGACTCCGCCCAGCGCGCCGCAGAACTGCCGCGCCGCCCCGGCAGAGGCCCGGCCCTTCTTGCCCACGCCGGTCTCGTCCACCACCAGCACCCCGCTGCCGCCCGGGCCGGGGCCGCGCCCGCCGTCGTCCAGACCCGCCACCGCGTAGCGGCGGGTGAAGTCACGCAGCGCGTCCTGGTCCCACACCGCCCGCGCCAGCAGGTGCTGCTGGTTCCACGGTCCTGCGTCGCCTGCGTACTCGGCCAACTGCCAGCCGTTCTTCCTCGACAGGGGTGCCAGCAGCCCGCGCAGGCACCCCTGCGCGCGATGTCGTAAATCCGCCCGTGGGAAGAACGTGCCGACGTCCAGCAGGAACTCCTCCAGCCGATCCGACAGCTCCGCCGCCCGCTCCTCATCCGTCACCCCGGGCGGCACATCCAGATACGGTGCCCGCATACCAGCCACCTACCCGAACTGACGGATCGTCGAACTACTGCGGCGCAGTGGATCTACAACTGAAGGGCTAGCTGCCTTTTGCGCGGCGGCGAGCGCCGCGGATACAGGCACAGATCCGCTCAACGCAACTTCCAGCGATACCAGCCCTCGCGCACGCAGCCTCGAATCAAGCCCGAAATTGAAATTATCTTCCTCCCCGCTAGCCATCTATCATGAAACGCATTCTGGGCCCCCACGGTCGCTATTTTCGACGCCTTCGCCGGGGAAAATAGTTGCGCCTTGCGACTCGCCTGACGATTCATGCGGTGAATATATACAGTCAATCCTCGAAACATGTCGAACATCATAGGCGACGGATATGCGTCGACCCGTGCACCGGCGCAGAGCAATCTGAGACCTTCTGCATCAAGAGAGAGACGCAAATCCTGAAGCGCGGTGAAGTAGTCGTCCCCAGTACCGGAGTAAGTGAGACCACTCGGGCGCTCAGCTGAGATCGTGATGAGATCCTTATCTTCAAGAAAGGTAAGGATCCAATCTTGCCGCCTATCCGCAGCCTCAAGCACGGTGACTACGACTTGATCCACGTTGCCTACCCTCCGAAATCCGGATTGAGAGTCCAATCGCCTGCTGACACCATGCCCTCATAGTACTTGTACCTGTAGACCTTGGACCAACTGATCGTTTCCGGGTAAGCCACCTCAGCTTCTTCGGGATATGGGGCGCCAAGGCCAAGGATACGATCCTTAAACCAACTTCCCGAACTCAATGTGGGATTTATATCGATGCCCACGCCAGGATTCCGTATATCGTAAATCCATCCCCTCGGCATCGTGTACGCCGCAGCCGACGAGATCTTCGACGAAGTACTCACAACGCCCGCACTCTTACCCTTCGTCCCAACATAGTCACGCAAGCTGTGACGTCCAGCCTTGGGCTCGAAGCCGCCGGCCTTTGCGATATCGCCCGGGGCCCGAGTGTCCCCTCGGAATACCTGCCCCGGCGACTTCGTCTTTATCGGAGTCCCGTCAATGTCATTACTGGGAATGTTTGCTCCGCTGCCCGGGCTTGAAGGCTTGGATACGGCGGTATTGGCGTCAGTGGGCGATGCTGCGTCGGACGCCGGGGGTGTCTTTGCCGCGTTCGCTGCAGAGTCTGCCGCCTTGGTTGCCGCGCTGCTGTCGGCGGCGACTACTTCCCCATCACCGGTCAGGAGTCGCTTGGCTGCACGGATTGCCCTGCCGGCGATTGACAAGCCCTTATCGGCAGCCACCCCGGCTGACTCTCCGTCACTGAATACGATGGCGAGAATCCCAATCCCGAGGTCTGTACCTGCCTGAATGCCGGGATCGGTAGAGCCCAAGTGATTTGACGACCAGCTGTTCCACGCGATGTACCAGGTGTGGTCCTTGCCGTTCCCTGTCAGGCTGTCGAGCGTCTGCGAGGCTACGTCGCCGACTCCGATCAACACCGTGTTGTCGGGGTGGTAGACGGGTGTGGGGGTGGGGTCTTGGACGGGTGTGGTTACGGTGCCGCCGCCGTCGCCGCCGTTGTACTGCAGACCGTTGGGGTCGCTGCCTGAGGCCGGGTTGTCTGCGGCGTAGGTGTAGCCGCCCATCTGGTTGGGGTCGCCGGCTTGGAAGAGGGGGTCGGGGGTGAGGAAGCGTCCTTGGACGGGGTCGTAGTTGCGGGCGCCGAGGAGGTTCAGGCCGCTGGTGGTGTCTTGGGGTTGGCCGAGGAAGCCGTGGTTTTCGTCTGCGCTGATCCAGGTGGAGGGGGATGCGCCGCGGGGGTTGCCGTAGGGGTCGTAGTAGCGGTGGGTGACGGCCAGGGTGCTGGCGTTGACGGCGGTTTCGGCGGTGCCTTGGGCGTTGGCGATTTGGTAGGTGACCGTGCCGCTGCTGGTGCGGGTGATGGTGGTGCCGTCGGGGCCGGTGTAGTTGCGTAGGGCGGTGCTGGATCTGCTGGCGACGTTGAGGGTGATCTGCTCTGCGCCGCCGAAGAGGTACAGGATGCGGGTGGTGTCGGTGCCGTTGGTGCTGCTGGCTTGCTCGAGCAGGTTGCCGCTGGCGTCGTAGGTGTAGCGGCTGGTCTGACTGTTGCTGCTGGTGGGGCTGGTGACTGTGGCGGTGCGGCCTCTGGCGTCGTAGGTCAGGGTCTGGGCCTGGCCTGGGGTGGTGGCGCCGTTGCCGGTGGCCGGGGTGGTCCAGGTGCCTCCGGTGGTGCCGCAGGTGGCAATGGTGAGCTGGGTGCCCTTGGTGGCGTTGGCGGCGGGGTCGGTGAGACACAGGGTGGTGTTGCCGGTGTTGACCAGGGTTCCGCTGGAGGTGGCCTTCCACTTCTGGGTCGCGGTGGCCGTGTTGCAGGTGTTGATGACCACGGCGGTTCCTGCGGTGGTGGCGCCGCCCGCGGTGTCCAGGCACACGCCCAGGGTGCGGATGGTGCCGTCGCTGGCGATGTTCCAGTTCTGCGCGCCGGATCCGTTGCAGGTGTAGACCTGGACCTTGTTGCCGGGGGTGGTGGAGCTGGTTGCGTCGTCGACGCAGAGCTTGCCGCCGCCCGCGAGGGTGAAGTTGGTACTCAGGGGGCCGGTGCTGGTGGCGGCGCGGCTGGTGGTGTTCCCGGCGTTCTTCCCGTTGCTCTCGGTGTAGCTGGGAGTCAGGGTCGCGGTGCCGGTGGTCGGGTTGCTGACGGTGCTCGCCCCGGCCTGGTTGGGCAGGGTGGATGCGGTGGTGCCGTCGGTGCCGGTGTAGGCGGTGGACTGGGTGGTGTTGTTGAGGGCGTTGCCGCTGGTGTCGTGCTTGACCATGCTGGTGCGGTCGCCGAGCAGGTCGTAGTTGTAGGTCTGCCAGTAGGCGGCGGGTCCGCCGACGGTGGTGGTGGTGATCGGGGCGGTGGCGGTGGTGGTCGGGGTGCTGGTGTTGCAGCCGCCGACGCCGCCGACCGGGGTGACGGTGGGGGTGGTGATGCCGGCGGTGTCACTCCAGGCCTGGGTCAGGCGTTGGAAGGAGTCGTAGGTGAAGCACTGGGTGTCGTGGGTGGTGTTGTTCTGCAGGTCGTCGATCGCGGTGATCTCGCCGACCTGGTTGTAGCGGTAGTTGGTGACGTCCAGTGCGGTGGTGGAGGGCTGCAGCATGCTGGAGGTCTGGGAGACGCGCCCGGTGGTGGCGTCGTACTGGTCGTAGGTGGCCAGTTCCTTGCCGCTGGGCCCGTAGTTGGTCTGCAGGACGCGGCCGAACGGGTCGTGGACGGTGTTGTCGACGTAGGAGGGCAGGTTGGTCGGGGTGATCAGGCCGCCGAAGCCGTTGAGGCCGCCCTGCTGGTTGTATCCGTAGGTGATCTGCTCGCCGGGCAGGCCGCCGTCGTTCTGGTAGGTGGTGGTGTACAGCAGCCCGATGGTGGGCGTGTAGGTGGGGGTAGTGGCGAAGAGGGTCTGCCCGGTGGGCGCGGTCAGCCCGGTGGGCAGCGCCGGCTGGGTGAACCCGTCGGTGGTGGGGACGGCCAGCGTGGTGCCGGTGGGCTGGTAGGCGGTGTTGTAGCCGGTGACCGCCTGCGTGTAGGCCTTCCCGGTGGCGCCGCCGACGTAGCTGGTGGACGAGGTGGGGTAGCCCTTGGCGAGGGTGTCGAACACCGCCGAGGACAGCTCAGTTGTCGGGTCCGGCGTGGCGGACCAGGCGGCGGCGTAGGTGGCGGTGACCCGGTTGTCCCAGTCGTAGGAGTAGGACAGTTTCTGGCCGCGCGGATCGGTGGTCTGCTGCAGGTTGCCCAGGTTGTCGTACTGGTCAAAGGTGGTGGTGCCGGTGTTGGGATCGCTCTGGGAGGTCTTCTGTCCGAGCAGGTTGTACTGGTAGGACCACTGGTTCCCGGCGGTGTCCTTGATGGTGGAGACCTGGCCGGCCGGGGTGTAGGTGTAGCGGGTGGTGGCATCGGCCTCACTGGCGGTGTGCCAGGTGTTGCTGGCCCAGGCCACTGCGCCGCTGCTGTTGTAGATGACCAGGTTGGCGTCGTTCTGCAGTTGCAGCACCGAGCCGGTGGCGGCTGCGAGGCCGCTGGTCCACAGCCGGGTGCCGGCGGTGGTGTAGACGGCGAGGTTGCCGTCCGTGCCGTACTGGGCCCAGGCGCCCGCGTTGCCCGAGGTACTGGTTGACCACACGGGCTTGCTCGTAGCCAGACTGGACAGCACGAGGTTGCCGTCGGCCTGCATCGCCAGGCGCACGCTGCCGGAGGTCAGCGACGTGCCCGAGGGGATGATCTGACCACCGGTGAGCTTGACCAGGCTGGCTGTGTTCTTGACCGTGGTGGCGGTGGTCTGGCCCAGGGCGTTGGTGAAGCTGGCGGTGGTGGTGCCGCCGGCCGGGGAGGTGGCGTCGGTTTCGTCCGCGCCGGGGTAGGTGGTGGTGGACTGCCACTGCTCGATGGCCTGGTGGTACAGCTGCGAGGCCGTGCTGCGGCCTTGGCCGTCGTACTGGGTGACCTGCTCAGAGGGGATGTCGGTCTCGTTGGCCGCCCACAGGGTGGTGGACGGCGGATTGTTGGGCTCCGAGTAGGTGGCGTAGGTGGAAAGCGGCCAGCCGTGGGAGTCGTAGAAGGTGTCTGCGATCAGGCGCCCGGAGTTCTGGTCGCCGACCGCGGTGGACTGGGTCTGGCGCGGCTGCAGCATCCCGTCGTAGATGCTGATGGAGGTGGCGTAGGTGCCGTCGTCGCGCAGGGTGTTGGTGGTCACCGCGCTGGGGGCGCCAGGGGAGGTGATGGTGCCGCCGGGGGCGGGTACCGCACCGGGGTTGATGGAGTAGGCGAACGTCTCGTCCGCGCTCTGGCCACCGGAGTTGGAACGCCCGGGCAGCCACACCGCGGTGCGCCGACCGAGTGCGTCGTAGGTGATGTCGGTGACGCGGCCGTTGGCGTCCACGTTCTCGGTGGCAACGCTCCGCAGGGCGTCCAGGGTCGAGGAGGTGGTCCAGCCCTGGGGGTTGGTGGAGGCCATGCCGGTCGGGTTGGTGTTCCCGCCCCCGGTGTTCCACGCGGGGCTGAAGGCGGTGGTCGTGGCCAGGCCGTTGGTGTCCAGGGTCTTGGTGACCCTGCCACCGCCGTCGTAAGTCATGGCAGCGGTGGTCTGCCAGTTCTCGGTGCTGCCGCTGTAGGAGGTGGCGATCCGGGTCGCCGAGACCTGACCTGCTGCCGGAGTGAAGGCGCTGCCTTGGTCGAGCTGCCCGAAGGTGCCCAGGTTGGTCAGCGTGCCGTCGCCGTCGTAGTAGACCTGCTTGTCCGAAAGCAGCGTGGACGAGGTCGGCGCGGCGCAGCCGCCGTGCACGGTGGTGACCTGGTCCGGGTAGGACAGCATCATCGGGTTCAAGCCCGAGGGTGCGGCGTAGCTGGTGGTGGTGCACTTCTCCTGGGTCGGGTCGCTGACGTCGCCGAGTGCGTCGACGGTGGTCACCCGGCCTTGGGTGTCGTAGCTGGTGACGGTCTTGGTCTGGCGCCAGGTCGTGCCGCCGGCCAGGAGCGCGTAGCTGCGGGTGGTGAGGTTCTGGGTGCGGTGGGCGACCAGGTCCGGCAGGGTCGACAGGGTGGGCTGGGTTTGGCCGGGGTTGTCGGCTTGGGTCCAGTCGGTCCAGGGGCTTTGCGCGGTATCGGCGGTGGTGGTGACCTGGAAGGGGCCGGAGACGGACTTGGCGTTGATCGTGCCGCTGCCGGCGGCAGTGTAGGAGTCGGTCTCCAGGGCGGTGCCGGCCAGCCAGTTAGAGTCGGTGACCTGGTCGCCGACGCTGTCGCTGATCGTGATGGCGCGCTTGGTGCCGTCGGCCTTGTAGTCGCCGTCCATGCCCTGCAGGTAGGTGGTGGTCTGCTGGGTGACCGGCTCGGGGGCGGCGCCGGTCTGCACGGTGACGGTGCTGTAGCCGCGGAACTGGTCCCAGGTGCGGTACTGGTCGTCGGTCAGGGCTGAGTCGTCGCGGTGCCAGGCCGGGGTGCCGTAGGCGTAGGTGGAGACTTGGGTCTCCGAGCCGGCGGCGATCTTGCCGTTGGGGGTGTACTGGTGGGCGTTGGTCAGGTCGGCCACCACGACGGAGTGCACGGTGGTCTTGTTGAACCAGTCCTGGATCGGTAGCGAGGCGCCGGGGGGTGCCCAGTACACCGGGAAGCAGGAGTGGGTGTTGGAGTCCGCGGCGGCGAAGGACAGGCTCAATCCATGGCAGGGGTTGAGGTTGTAGTTCACGGAGATCGACTCGCCGGTCTCCGTCTGGATCGAGGAGATCCTGGGGTGGTAGAGGGGTGGTGCGGACGGGGAGACGTCGTTGACCCGGTTGTCGATCTCGGTGCCGGTGAAGGAGACCTGGTTCAGGGTGAGCGGGCTGTTGCCGTTGCCGTAGGTGTCGGAGCCGGTGTGCTGGATCGACTGCAGCCACATCACCGCCTGCAGCGAGCCGGCGTCCTTGGGGTCCACCGTGGTGCCTGTCACCGGGTCGGTGGTGCCGCCCGCGTCGGAGAACACCTGCCCGAGCTGGTAGGAGTCCACCGGCAGCAGGCCCTTGTCGGCCTTGGTGACCGGGTCGATGACGTGCACGTTGGTGGTGATCGAGTCCAGGCGGGTGGTGGTCCAGAAGGAGGGCGAGGCGGTGATGCACACGTTCGGGGGGACCGTGGTGGAGCCCGGCGGCAGGGTGGTGCTGTCGGTGGAGGGGCAGTTCAGGTCGTAGGGGACGTCGGGCCAGTTGGGGGCGGTGTTCTGGTTCAGGTTCCCGACCGAGCAGTCCGTGAAGGTGGAACTCGTCTGGCAGCGCTGCTTGGAGGCGAAGACCACCTGCGCCGCCGGGGTGCGCCCGGCCAGCTCGTCGGCCAGCTGGTAGCCGTAGGAGATCTGGGTCAGGGTGCCGCCGCGGGTGTACGCGGTCAGCGTGCCCGAGCCGTTGCTCGCCGCGACCTGGCCGCCGCCGAGGTCGTAGTAGTTGGTCTCGGTGGCGTAGTCGTAACGCTGGACGAAGCCGGTCGGGGAGACGGTGAAATCCAGGTTCCAGCGCCAGCCCTGCGGCTTGGCGCACTGCGAGGCCGTGCCCTTGGAGGAGTCGTAGCACGGGTCACCGGCCACGGGGTGCAGCACCGGCACACCCCACGCCGAGTTCGTCGAGGCGTCCGACGGTGTCCCGGACTGGGCCAGCGCCAAGTTGCCGACACCGGCGGGCGCGTGGTCCGAGCCGAAGTAGGCCGCCGAGCCGTCGGTGGTCAAGATCCGGTAGTAGATGCCGTCCTGCAGGCCGTTGGCCGCACCCGACAGCTCCTGGACCACGGTGCCGTCATCGCCCTGCAACTTCCACGCCTTGACCTCACCTGGCACCGTCGTATCGGTGGCGGTGGGCACCAGGACCCCGGAGTGCGAGCCGAAGGAGACCGTGGCATTGTCGCCCGCCCAGCACTGGTCCCCCGACCCCTTCAGGATCCGGTTGCCGCTGGAATCCAGCAGCGAGCCGCAGGAGCGGTAGGACTGCTCGACGAAGCCCGGTGCGTATGACCAGCCGTCGCCCAGCCACGAGGACTGGGAGTTGCGGGCCGAGGTCTCCCCGTCCACCGACTGCGAGTCGTAGGACAGCGCCACCGATGGGGCGTTGCCGCCCACCGCGGCGGGCAGGTCAATCGGATAGGCATAGGTGTAGGCGCCGGTGCCGGAGGTCTGCCAGGTCCCGGACGGATTGAGCGAGGTCGCCGCGTAGTTGCCCTGCGAGCCCGAAGTGCCCGAGGTCGCCATCACCGCCGTCGCGGGCGCCATCGCCATCGACGGCATCGCCGCACCCGCGGTCCGCGACCGCGCTCCCCCGGAGGAAGTCGCCGCTGGTGCGAGGGTCACGGTCGCGGTGAGCTGGTCCGCGCCCGCACGGTTGGAGAACTGGATCGGGGTGCGTGTGCGGCACGCGGCAAGTTGAGGGGTCGTCAACGCGCAAGCCGGGACCTGGAACAGCACCAGTCGGGATCCGAAGCCGCCGCCGAAGGCCTTGGCGAGCGCTGCGTAGTCCAACACGACCTGTACTGATCCTGTCGTGCCCTGTCCGTCAGCGCGGGTCAGGCCGACCAGCAGCCCGTCACCGCCCGCCGCCACGGTCTGCGCATGCGAAGCGACCTGGACCTTCACTTGAGCCGGACCCGACGCGGCGGCCACGCCGGCAGAACCCGTGACGCGGGCACCGCGCCCAGGGGACGCGGCCGGGGCCACCCAGACCGGCAGTCCCCCGGCCTTGACCGGACCTGCCGCAGGCACAACCTGCGACCCCGTGGCCGCGGCCGCGGCCGAAGGAGACGCGGCGGATGAGGCGCCCGCCGCCCCGGACGTAGAAGGGGAACCGCTGCCGCGGGTCCCTGCGGCCGCACGTGGCTGCAGGCCAGCACGCGCGGAGGCGGAGGCTGAGGCCGTGGGGGGCCCCGCTGCTGTGCCTGTGGTGACGGTGCGGGTGAGGGCGACGGTGGTGGTCCCGGCCGCGGGCCATGCGGGCGCGGCTATCTGGTAGTGGCCCAGGGCCTTGTAGCCCTTCGGGTGCGATGGCGGCTTAGGCGTGGCCAGCGCGTGGCCGCCAACGGCCGGGGTTGCCGGCAGGGCCTTCGGGTTCCAGACCGTGCCCGTGAAGTGGTACGGGCCCACCCCTTGGGCTACCGCCATCGGCACGCCCAGCGCCACAACAGCCGTGGCCGCCGTCGCGCAAGTGAGCGCACGACCCCACACCCGATGCTGCACGCTCGCGAACCAGCGCCGCCGACCAGTCACTTCAGGCCCCTTTGTGGAACACACGCCCCTAACGGAACGCGACAATCGCGATCGCACAGGCGTGTGATCCAACGGGAGGCTATTGATGAGGTCGTGTCAGCGCCATACCCTGTCCCGGCGCTGTGACCTGGACTTTTCCTGATTGTGCGTCAGTTGTGTCCTTTTTGTGCGGGGGCGAACGGCATCACGGGATGGCAAACCGGACACCGCGTAACCGTGCGTCACACCCGAATCATCGCCGGATGTGTCGGACGTCACATCGCTCAGTCTTCGCGTCAAGCAAAGGGAATCCTGTGCCTCATTTGTCCAGTCCTCGTGCCCGGCGGCAACAGCCGCTGTCGCGCTGGACGTTGATACCCGCGCTCGGCGCCCTGCTGCTGGGCGGCACCGCCACCCCAGCGCTCGCCGACACAGCGCCTCCCGCGCCCGCCCCGGTCACCGCACCCACACCGCCCGCAATCACCAGCACCAACGCGGAGCAGACCGCGCTGCTGCAGGCCGTCTCCACCGGCAAGCCCGTCACCGTGGACTCCCTCACCACCGCGACACAGCTCATCACCGCGCAGCCGGACGGCACTCTCACCTCCCAGCTCAATCCGCTTCCGGTGCGGGTGCAGCAGAACGGCGTATGGAGCGCACTGGACGCGACACTCACGGCGAACAGCAACGGGACGCTGGCGCCCAAGGCCAGCGCGAGCGCAATCAAGCTGTCCGGGGGCGGGGGCGGCCCGCTGGCCACCTTGACCGACCCGGCCGGACACAGCATGGCGCTGACCATGCCGTTCACCCTGCCCACACCGACGGTCAGCGGCGACACCGCCGTGTACCAGTCTGTCCTGCCCGGCGTGGACTTGTCCGTATCCGTCACAGACCAGGGCGGCTTCAGCGATGTCCTGATCATCCACGACGCCACCGCGGCAGCCAACCCGCAATTGAAGCAGCTCACCCTGGCCGCGTCCACCAGCGGCCTGACCCTGGCGGCCACCGCTTCGGGCGGCATGGCCGCCACGCGCGCCGACGGAACCCTCGCCTACACCAGCCCGACCCCGGTGATGTGGGACTCCAGCAGCACCGCCACCAGCTCCCCCGCCCCCAGCCCCTCGGCATCGACATCCGCATCCGCATCCGTGTCGGCCGGTGCGTCGGCGAGCCCGTCCGCGCAGTCCGCGCAGATGCGCGCGGCAGCCCTCGCCACTGCGAGCGCGACTCCCTCGGCCAGCAGCACTCCTGATGCCGGCACAGGGGCCACGGCGTCCTCGCCCGACGGGCCAGGAACCGGCGCCCAGGTGGACCCGATCGCAATGACCACCACCGCCAGCGGCATCACCCTGACACCGGACGCCGCGGTGCTCACCTCCCCCAGCACCACCTACCCCTTGTATCTCGACCCGTACGTCAACCCCGCGTCCAGTCCGTCCAACGCCTACGACGAGGTCTACTCCAGCACCTACAACAACTGCTCCAGCTCCCCCCAATACAACAAGCCCCAGCTCCACGGCGAAGGCGTGGGCTACCAGGGAAACGGCGGCGCCTGCGGCAGCGGCAAGGAACGCTCCTTCTATGCACTGAACACCAGCAACCTCAACTCCAGCATGGTCATCTCCAAGGCCACCGTCACCGCCCCGGCCACCTACGCGGACAGCTGGAACTGCAACCAGAACCAGCCGATCACCCTGCACACAACCGGGTCGATCGGCCCCACCACCGACTGGAACAACCAGCCCGGCGACAGCGCCGGATACGCCGCGGCGAGCACCACCATCCCCAGCGCCGCCAACCCCCCGAACAGTCTCTGCAGCAACCACGACGCCGTATTCACTGTCACCACCCAGGCCCAGAAGATCGCCGCAGCCGGCATCGGGTCCTGGACCGTGGGCCTGTTCGGTGACGAGTCCAACAGCGTCAACTACCTGCGCTTCTCGAGCTCGATCACGCTGACCACCTACTTCGACATCCCGCCGTCGGTCACCTACCCCACCGTCACTCCCGGCCCGCTGGCCACCAGTAACGGCGCGGCGTGCAACGACGCGGCCAGCGGCTGGCTCGGGGCCACCTCAATGAACGGGTCCAGCAGCAACATCAAGCTGAACACCACCGTCTCCTCCCAGGTGTCGGGCACCAACGTCACGGCCGAGTTCCACATCTGGGACGACATGACCAAGGACACCTCCGGCAACCCGGCCACGGTCAAATGGGACTACGCGAACCCCCAGGCGTCCGGGACACCCGTCGCCGAACCCATCGGGTTCCAGATCCAGGACGGGCACCGCTACGGCTTCAGCGTCCAGGGCTACGACGGCGTCCTCTACGGCAACTCCTACTCCAACTGCCACTTCACCGTCGACGCCACCCCGCCCACCTCTCCGGTGGTCACCACCAACCCCTCCTTCCCCCCGGTGGGCACCGGCGTCGCCAACCCCATCGTGTACGCGGGCACCGGCGTGAACACCACGTTCAGCGTGAACGCCACCGACCCGCTCCCCAACAACACCTGCACCCTGGACCCCTGCCAGGCCAGCGGCATCGACCACTTCCGCTGGCGCCTGGACAGCCCGCCCGATGCCAACAACGGCACCACCGTCGCGGTCAGCACTACCGGCACCGACGCCAACGGCGATCCCACCGCGAGCGCCACCCTGACCAAGGTCCCCGTCACTGGCTGGGGCGTGCACACCCTGTACGTCGTAGCCGTCGACAAGGCCGGCAACGCCTCCCAGGCCCCCGCCAGCTACACCTACACCGCCCCCTGGAACCCCACCACCCAGGTCACCCCCGGCGACGTGACCGGCGACCACATCCCCGACCTGGTCGCCACCACCTCCACCGGCGACCTCACCCTGATCCCCGGCAACACCGACCCCGCCCAGAGCACCAAACCCCTGGGCAGCTACGCCACCAAGGACTACACCGGGCCCGTACTCCTGGCCGCACACACCGACACCCCCGCAGGCGGCACCGGCAGCTGGAACGACTACCTGATCGCCCACAAGGGCAACCAGTTCGGCCAGCAGATCGACGACCTGTTCGCCCTCAACATCAAAGCCCTGCCGCACCAGATGTACCTGGTCAAGAACAACCTCGACGGCACCTCCCCCGGCGACCCCAGCCCCACCGGGGCCACCCCCGGCTTCACCACCCAACGCAACGTCCACGTCACCAAGCCCGGATGCCTGACCGGAGCTTACGCACCCCCGACCGCCCGCTGCGGTACCGGCGCGGGAAGCCCGAACTACGACAGCACGGACTGGAACAACGTCACCCAGATCGCCGCACCCGGCGCCGTGCACACCCCGGGAATCGCCGACCTGATCACCGTGGAGAACGGCCAACTGTGGCTCTACACCGGCGCCTCCGGCGGCGTCCTGAGCAACCCGGTGCTGCTCGGTGACGGCGACTGGTCCCCCGACACCCTCATCACTCCCGGCACCGTCAGCGGCACCCCCACCCTGTGGGTCCGCGACACCTACGGCACCGTCTACACCTACCCGATCACCCTGGACGCCAGCACCCAACTCCCCACCCTGCTCCACGCGCCCACCGGCACAAACCCGCTGACCTCCGCACTCAGCAACGGCAGCACCCACCTGTGCGTGGACGACAACCTGAGCCTGACCACACCCGGCAACAAGGTCCAGATCCACACCTGCAACGGAACCAACGCGCAGAACTGGGTCCTGGGCACCGACGGCACCGTGCGCGCCATGGGCATGTGCCTGGACGCCTACTACGCCGGCAAGGCCAACTACACCCCCATCGACCTGTACACCTGCAACGGCGGCGCCAACCAGCAGTGGACGCCCGGCCCCAACGGCTCCCTGATCAACCCCGTCTCCGGACGCTGCCTGGACGACCCCGCCTCCTCCATCACCAACGGCACCCAACTGCAGCTCTACGACTGCAACGCAGGCAACGCCCAGAACTGGAACGCCGGCAACACCGCCCCACTGCCCGCGGCCACCCAGACACCGATCGCAGCAGTGCCCACCTCTGCCTACCCGAGCATCGCCTCCCCCGGAGACATCAACAGCCCCTCCGGCGGCCCCGACGGCATCCCCGACCTGTACGCCGTCGACACCCACGGCCGACTGGTCGAATACCCCGGCGGGCGCACCGCCCCCGGCTCCCTGAGCCTGCAGGACCCCACCACCCTGCCCACCCACTGGTGGGCCCTGACCGAAGGAGGCGGCGCACCTGCCGACTCCGGCAGCCTGGGCACCAGCGGCAGCGACACCAACCAGCTCAACCTCACCCTCAGCAACACCGCCGTCTGGGGCAAACCCGACCCGGCCCTCGCCCAAGCCGACACCGCGCAGGCCTCGAAGAACACCAGCAACAACATCCTGACGTTCACCAACACCGGCACCGACGCCACCACCACCGGCTACGCCGCCACCAGCGGACCCGCCCTAGACACCACCAAGAGCTACACCGTCTCCGCCTGGGTCAACCTCACCACCACCAACGGCGGCCACGACCAGTGGGCCGTCGGCCAAGGCACCAACAACCACCAAGCCTTCCAACTCGGCTACAACGGCTCCCTCAACGCCTGGGACTTCACCACCACCGACAGCGACACCAGCTCGGACACCAGCGCCAACACCATCCACGCACCCGACACCAACACAGCCGCCCTCAGCACCTGGACCCACCTGGTCGGTGTCTATGACGCACCCACCGGCACGATGACGCTGTACGTCAACGGCCGCAAAGCAGGCACCAACAACAACCTCACCCCCCAGTACGACGCCAACCACGTCCTGAACATCGGGGCGATGACCGCACTGTCCGCCGACGGCAGCACCACTGACAACCCCACCAGCGGCTTCAACGGCTCCATCTCCGATGTCCACGTCTACGACAGCGCCATCGGCACCACCCCCGCCATCGGCACCAACCCCGTCAACCTGGGCGCCATCAGCAACACCGCAACCAACTGGTGGACCCTCACCGACGCGGCCGGCACCACCGCAAAAGACTCCACCGGCACCCTGCCCGCCACACTCACCAGCACCGGCGCCTCCTGGTCCACCGACGCCACCCGCGGCACCGTCCTCAACCTGGACGGCACCACCGGCTACGCCGCCACCCCCACGCCCGCCGTCACCACCGGCAGCTACACCGTCTCCGCCTGGGTCAAACTGAACTCCGGCTACGACACCACCAAGTACCACACCGCCCTGTGCCAACGCGACGCCACCAGCACCCGGTGCGCCTTCTACCTCCAATACTCCGTCGCCCTCCACGGCTGGACCCTCGTCGCCCCCAGCAACGACGCCGCCACCCCAACCACCTACTACAACGCCGGATACAACGTGCCCGCCCCCGGAGGCACCTGGACCCACCTGGTCGCAACCTTCGACGCCACCACCAACACCATGAGCCTGTACGTCAACGGACAACTCGCCGGCACCGGCACCGACCCCACCCCCTGGACCGCCACCGGCGGCCCCCTCCTCATCGGAGGAACCGACAAGGACAACACCACCACCGGCGACCCAGGCAGCACCGGCCAATTCCCCGGCCAGATCAGCGACGTCCACATCTACAACACCGCACTACCCCTAACCGACGCAGAAGCCGCCGGCGACACCACAACCATCAACCCGGCCAACTTCAACTAGCAACACAAACCCATACGCCGTCTTCTGCCACACCCGGCAGCAGACGGCCCCCACCAGGTGCTGTCCCGCCCACTACACACGCGGCGGGACAGCACCTTCCAACCAGAGTCGGCACCGAGGATCGTCATCATTACAGGAGCGGTCCACAGCCCTGCCCCGTGCGCTCTGAGGTCCAGCAGCGCGGCGCGTGCACCTGATCCGAATGACGTCCACACGCAGATGGTAGGCGCTGGAAGGCGAAACCTCTGCAGCGGCGGATCTGGAGACGCCGCCACAGATGCCGTCGTGCCAGCACCTGCGAGCCATCCAAGTGGACCCGGTACGCGACCGTCGGCCGCCTTGGCGGTGCCTCCACAGCAGACAGACAGCCCGCCTCAGTTCGGCGACTGGTGGTGGTTGACGGTGAGACCCGCGATTGACCATGAGAGTCGCTGACGTTGCCGTCGCAATGCGGTCAGTGGTCGGCCTGGCTCCGGTGCCCGCTGGGTGCTCGGAGTCCGGCCGCGCTGCAAACAGCGTCTGTCACCTCGTCGGCCCGGGTGCGCCGTCCCTGCCAGCGTGACAGGTTGGTCTTTTGGATGGCCATCGCTGTGTACGCCGCCCCGTCTCGGGTGGTGATCGTCACGCCGTAGTAGCCGGGCGAGACAGCGGCGATGGAGGAAAAGGCGATGGTCCGCGTGCGGAACGGGTTAGAGATGATCACGGCATCAGGCGTGACCCTGATCGCCGCCCGCCCCACATAGCAGCCGACGGCGGCAGCGATGGCACTGAAGAGGAGAGCGTCCCAGATCATGGAGATATCCGCATGGGCTATCGCCCCGGCGATCGCCACTACGGCTACCGCGGCAAAGAAGAGGCTGAAGGCTGCTCCCAGGATGCGCGCCGCAGGAGAGGGTCGCCACATGCCTATGTGAGCAGGGCTGATTGCGGAGGAGGTTGAGGTCACATCCAGAACGGTACCCAGGTCCGCAAGGGGCGCTCGTCGGCTGGCGCGCGGTTGCCATGACCGAGCAACCGGTCAAACCGGCCGGACCAGCCGCCGCGCCAACCCCGATCGGCGGGCTCGCTCTCCTGGACCGGAGCAGTCCCTCGAACACCAGCACTGGCCTGAGGAACTGGCTGCGCAGCTCGCACGGCTGCGCGCGGCGAAGGGCGAGACGGTCATTGCCGTCCATCGCCACCGGCCATCGAGCAGTCATTGCGCGAACATTTGCTACCAGCAGACCCACAGCGCCATGCGCTCGTGGACGCCGTGCGGGGCTGTGGCCCTCGCCGCCGAGGGCGTTCTGATCGGTCTGATCGGCCTGGGTCCGAGTGGGGCTAGGATGCACGCCCAGCGATCAACAACCCCAGGGGGACCTTTGAGAACGTCCATCCGCCGCTCCGCAGGACTCGTAGTCGCAACCGGGCTCCTCGGACTGCTGCCAAGCGCCGCTGATGCCGTGGCGGCGACACGGATGCCCGCCAGCACCCCGATCTTCAACTGCAACGGCAACACCCTCGCCACGACCTACCTGGGGCCCAGCGTTCCCCTGATGGCACGGCATCCCGGCCAGAAGCTGGACGCCTACATGCGCATCCGCAACCGGCAGGCGCGACTCTGAACAACACGGTCGTCAACTTCGGGCTCCAACCGTGGGTCGGAACTCGACACGGCTCAGCTCCCACCGTGTGGTGGCGCATGGACAAGGGCGCATGGCATCTGATGCACCTGAGCTGGCAGCGCAACGGCCAATTCGGTGCCTGGATGTGGAAGTCCGGTGACACGAACATCGGGACCATCCCCGCCTACGGGACCAAGACGCTCGAGGTCTCGCTCTCCTTCCCCAAGGGAACCATCCCCGAAGAGTACTCAGCCTCCTACGGCTTCGGCGCCCTCGGCTGCCAGCACGGGGAGACACTGCTCGGAGTGAACTGGAGCACCTTCGACTACAGGCCGTAGCGTGCCGTCGAGATGATACTCAGCCAGCAGACGCTGTGTCGTGCGCCAGGTCCCACTCGGCGAGACGCCACCGTCTGAGGCCAGGTCAGCGACGCCAATTTCCTTCCGGCTTCGCCGCTTTGGCCTCTCACTGCGCCTCCCGAATCATGCGCAGCGAGGTCAGACCCGGCGGGGCCTCATCGGGACGATCGGCAATCAGAGGACCGAGCATGGCATCCGCCTAGCTGTCGCCCGCCGCGCACTCAGCGCGTTCTGACATGGGGGTTGAGGATTCCGAGCACATGAAGACCATCAAACGCTGGCTCGCTGGTGAAGTCGCCAACAACACCGTCGGCATCAAGGTGGTCGGAGGCCCCTTCGAGGGCCGAACCCGCATCGTCCACCTCGGGCCAGACGGAACACCATCCGCACGCGTCCGTGCACGCGGGTCGTCTCCCCGGCCTGCTCGCAGGTCCCTGCGACTCGGCCTGGTCGGTCTACGCGGCGGCTCCCGCCACGGACACCTCAGCTGGATGGGTGTACGCCTACGCCGGCGCGGCGTCGACTACCGAGGGTTGAAGTAGAACCCCAGGTTCTGCAGCCAACAGGCTGGACGACCAGCTATCGGCGCGACTTGGGAACCGCACGGAAAGCCGCCGCCAGATGACGTTATTCACCTACCGCGTCTGGGTGCTGCGACATTGCCGTACTCGGTGGATCAGACTCGCCAACACCAGCGCGGTCAATCGGCTGGTCCGGAGGTGTCCGAGGGGTCGGGTTTCAGCCCGAGGCGTTGCTCGGCTGTTTCCCAGTCGGTGGCGATGGCTTGCTGGGCGGCGGTCAGGGTGACCTGGTTCTTGCAGATCGCGGTGTGCAGCCGGGTCTCGACTGCGTCTTTGGGGTTGTTCGGTCCAGCCCCTGCCTGGTGGCCGGGCGAGGGGGGTTCTACCCACAGGTTCCGTGGGTCGTTCGGGTCGCCGCCCAGCTGCAGGCTGATCAGGTGGTCGTACTCGGCGTCGTGCAGGGCACCGGTGTACCCGTAGGACTGGGCGTTAGCGGCCTTCTCCTTGTTGGTGATCCCCACCGGCGGCCGGATGGTGCCGGTGTAGCCGCCGGAGCGGCAGATCGTGGTGCCCACCGTCGCCTGCGTCACCGCGGGCGACAGGGCTCCGGGGGTGCATTTGGTGTCCGGTAGCGGCTGGCCGTGGTCGTTGCCGTAGTGGCACGACCCGGCGGCGGGCTGTGCCTGGACGGTGTACGTGGACTGCGGTCCCGGACCGTAGGCCAGTGGTGCGAGCGGTGCTTGGTCGACCGACGTGCTTGAGCTGGTCCTGGGACTTGCCTTGGCCGCGTCACTCGACGCCGTCGTGTGCGTGGTGCAGCTGGTCAGCGCGGCCAGGAGCAGCACGGTGGTCGTCAGGCCGGTGCAGCGGGGAAGGTAGGCCACCTGGGGTTCCTCACGTCGATCAGCGTGTCGACGCCACCGTAGTGGCGTGGATCGGGTGTTGGTACCGCTGTGGCATGGGGTCACTCGGACGAGTCACGGGGGACGTCGCTTCGGCCAATCGGTACCGATCCTGCGCCGGTATGCGCGCCGCGAACCAGAGGGACGGGGCAGCCGTGCAGCAACTGCACTCAGGCACGTTGGCGCATGTGGCCTCCGAGGTCGAAGAGCGCGTCCTCGAAGTCGCACGCGGTCACGGCTTCGGCGACCGCGCCGGACAGCTCACGGAAGATCCGCCGGACTACTGTGACGGTCTCCGGGCTCGATGGTGGCACGTGGCTGACGGAGCGATGGATTCTGGTACACACTGCGGCCCGAGGATCCGCAGGCTCCTGCGGTGTCGGGGAAGCAGCCCGCTACGTTGTGCGCTTGGCAGTTCGACGCGAGGACAGGAAGGGGATGGCGGGGATCAGAGTCACGGTATGTCTGCTGGCAGCAGTCCGGGCAGATCTCGGGGTAGCGCTTGCGGAAGCGATGGCACCGTTCGAGATGTGGTCCGGGTTCGAGTGGCGCGAGATCTGGGACTCGTGGACGATCCGTGGCGGCAGCGACGGTGGTGGCTTCTCGGTCCTCTGCGGGCACGAGAACGATCCGCGGCTGGTCCATGACTGGCCCCGCGATGACGGTGAGCTCCTTCCGAGCGTGCCGGGGATGTGTGCCGGTGGGCCTCGAGGGCTGCTCGACTCTTCCACCGTCCGCTCGGCGGCGGGGCGTGATCTGCTCACGCTCGACGGTTGGTGGATCGAAGACGGCTATCCCGTTCACGGTGCCTGCGACAGCCCGCAGGCGTGCTCTCACCTGGCAGACGGCCAACGCTATGCCAGCGACGCGGCCGGCTACCTCGACGCGCTCGCGGCAGACGCCATTCTGGTCAAGCTCAAGTGCCACGGGTGAGTGAGTCCGGGGCGGCATGTTGGCCCTCGCCGACCGCAACGCCCAGAAGATGCACGGCGGTCCGGGGGCGCGTGTCGGAAAGGAGCGCACTCCCGGACTCTGCGTAACGGCATGGCAACGTTCCGACACACAGTCACCTGCCTCTGCCACGCTGGCGACCCAAGATCAACCCACCCCGCCACACCCTCAGGGACACACATGCTGAACACCATCAGCCTCAGGGCCGCAGCCGCGGCCCTCACTCTCACCGCGGCGTTCGTCGCCCCCGCCGTGGCCACCGCCACGCCGGCCACCGCCGCGACCGCGCACTGCGCCCACCACACCGTGGGGATCTGCAAGGCCTCTTCGCCCCACCCCAAGGGCGCCATGGCGAAGTGCAAGGACGGCACCTACTCGTACTCCAAGACCTTCTCCGGGACCTGCTCCCACCACGGGGGCGTCCTGTACTGGTACAAGTAGCCGCTGCCCGGGAGGCGCCCCGCACCAGGCCGGTACGAGGCGCCTCCGAGAGCTGGGGCTCAGACCGAGGCGATTGTGTGCCTGCGGGGTCTACTGGCCCTGGGTGCGGCTCAGACTGCCAATTGCCTAGCCTGCGCTGCGGTGACACGGTTGATCACGGCAATCAGGAGCACGGCGGAGGCGACAAACACGACCTCCAGCACCATCGTGATCAGTGGGTTGACGCGGACGATGCTCCCAGTGAGTGCGGCAATGAACGTGACCGCCATGCTGTAGCTGACGCGCGCCGCCCACCAAGAGTTGATAACCCGGATCCCGGTGCGGTCCGGACCTTCAGTCTCGAACTAGACGAAGGCTGGTGGGCACGCCGCTGCTGGGGTGAAATCTGGACCTCATGGGGTCGCCGGGTGCTCGTTCCTACTGGCGATCCGGAAATCGCGGTACTCGTCGCAAATGACGCCCTCGTTGACCCAGCGGTCGGGATTCACGCCGGGCTCGCTGCAGGCCCGGATGAGAGCCTCCTCCGGAGTCAATACGGTGGCGATCTCCTTGCCCCAGGTCCCGTCATCGGGATCCAGGGGCGGAAACTCGGAGACGTCGTAGAAGGTGTCGGTGCCTGCGTCTTCGACTTCGCTCAGATAGATCGTGACACCCGTGCGGTCTGGACTGATAGCGATCCAGCGAAGACCCCGGCGGCCGTCGCGGTCGACTTCGCCGAGGAACTGCTCGATCTGCTTGCCGCGGTGCAGTGCTCCAAGGGCGAACCCGGGTGCCAGGTGTCGCACCTCAGTGTCTCCGTTCACGCTGGTCGGGGAGGCGTCCAGCCTCGACATGGTCGGCAAGGTAGATCATGGCGCCTTCGGGGCCCATGCCGAGGGCTGCGGCCACGAGTTTGGGGTCGAGTGTATTCAACAGGTCGGCCAGGCGGGTGCACCGCAGTGTCCCGGGTGAAACGCCGCAGGGGTCCAGGATGCGGCTGACATAGGCGGTCAAGGCCGCAACCCGCCGACGCGGTGCTGGAACAGCAGCCGCATCGGCGGGTCCCAGAGCTTCTCGCGGGGGTCGTAGGCCACGAACCGACCGAGCCAGGTGCAAGTCCGACCCACCGCGCTCGCTCTCCCGCGCACCCGCGACCGATCCGTCATCAGCCGCACGCGTCCACCCATCGCGACCAGACCGGCGTCGCGAGCGGCTTCGCCGCGGCCGTCCCGGTCACGAGCCGGGAGACCGTTGATCACCCGCTGCCGCAGACCACGTCGAGCTGGATGATCTCAAGACTGCCTGAACGCAATTTCCTGGCCTGCTCGGCCGAGAGCCCCCAGCCGGGGTCGGCGCCGGAAGTCCTGCGGAACTCGTCGACGAGGAGCCCGCAGTTGGTCCCACTCACCTTGCCCATGGCGACAGTCAGAAACGCGTCCGTGGGCAGGGGGTTGACGCCGACCGGCGTTCCAAAGTGGGTGAACTCGAGCCCTGGGCCCGAGACGAGCGAGCTTGGGTTTCCTTGGACACCTGGACCCAGGTAGGTACCTATAGCGGTCTTGGTCCCTGGATAGGAGCCGTCCCGGACCGCGATTCTCTGATACCCGGCGACGTGGAACGGGTCGAGTTCACGACTCGGACCCAGGACAGTGTTCACGATGCGCACCGCGATGAAGGCCCCGACCGCGAGGAACAACGCGGTGACGAGCAGGACGCTGCCCCAGCGCCACGGGTGGGCTCTGAGCCTCCGCGTGTTCATGCAAGCTCTTGCCGGGCGGTATTCCAGGCAACGACGTCCAGGATGCGCAGGAGGCCGATATCGGGGACGCAGGATCTCAGGACGGCCCACTGTTCCGCCTGGCGGTCGAGGTCGTCGGCGATGCTGGCGGCGAGGGTTGCGGTGTAGTGGGCCCAGGTGCGTCCGGCAGTCCGTCGCATCGGGTAGGTGGGGCCGTCGTTCACGTAGCAAGCGCGTACGTGCCGGTCGTGCAGAGGGATCAGGAGCGGGCGCTTGCGGTGGAGGACCTTGGTCAGGGTGGTGAGCTGGACGCCGGGGGTCTTCTGCTCGTCCAGGCAGCGGAAGAGTTCGCCCACCAGCTCGTGGTGGCGTCCGGTCCGGACAGCGTCCTGGAGGGTGAGGTCGGGTGGGATGGCAGCCAGCGCGGCCTCCAGGGTCGGGCGCAGTGCCTGCAGTGTGTAGAACGCGGTGATGGACGGGGCGGCGTTCAGTAGCGTGGGAGCGAGGAGGTCGCCGTCGGTGAGCTGATCTGGGGAGCTGCCGGTGTGCAGGTCGTCGTAGGCTGGATAGGCGTACGGGTTCTTGCCGGTTTGGTTGGCTGTGGCGTCGAAGTACTGCGTGACCCAGTGGACCGCGCGCCCCAGGGGCGTGAGTCGGCCGCCGACGCGCAACATGCTTTGGCTCATTCCGGACCCCCGTAGCTGACCGTGCGTCATTGCGCGGGGCCTGAGTTTATGGCGGGCAAGCACGGTGCGTGCAGGTTATCGCGGGTTCGTGGGTGGGCCGGTGGAGGCGGCCGAGCCGATGGCCACCGCTCGGGGCCTTGCCAGGAATGCGGCCCCGAGCGGTGGTGGGAGTAGATCAGGCGGTTTCGAGTGCCGAGTTGGTGCCCTCGTCGTCAGCGGGTCCGTCGCGGCGGGTGCCTGTGCAGTTGGCGCTGTTGGCGTTGGTGAGCGCCCGGGTCCAGCGGGCTTCGAGGTGGGCGAGGAGGGTCTGCTCGATGCTGTCGGCGACGTGGGAGTAGATGTCGTTGATCTTGTGTTCCATGCGGTGGCCGAGGCGGCGGGCTTGGGCGACGT
>NZ_JBGCBY010000040.1:0-73146 GCF_041262165.1 Streptacidiphilus sp. MAP12-16 | reverse complement strand
GCCAACCAACCACGGTTGGCTCCCTCCTCCGCCTTGCAATCGAAGCCGCATGACGCCGCTCCCTGATCCGGCCTAGATCTTCAGCACCCTCCTAGGGCCCGGACCGCCGCGTCGACGAGCTGCTCGGGGGCGGGGCCGACGTCCAGGACGATGCCGCGCTCGTCCTGCGCCAGCGGCTCCAGCACCGCGAACTGCGAGTCGAGCAGCGAGACGGGCATGAAGTGCCCGCTGCGGTGGCCGATCCGGTCCGCGACCAGGTCGTGGCTGCCGACCAGGTGCAGGAACCAGACGTCCGGGCAGGCGGCCCGCAGGATGTCGCGGTAGCTGCGCTTGAGGGCGGAGCAGGTGACCACGCCGCCGGTGCCGCCCTCCCGGAGCCGGGTGAGCCAGCCGCCGAGGGCCTCCAGCCAGGGGAGGCGGTCGGCGTCGTCCAGCGGCTTCCCGGCCGTCATCTTGGCGATGTTGGCCGGCGAGTGGAAGTCGTCGGCCTCGGCGTAGGGGAGGTCGAGCCTGGTGGCGAGCAGCCGCGCGACGGTGGTCTTGCCGACGCCGGAGACGCCCATCACGACGACGCAGGGGTGTGCGGCGGACTTGACGTGGTTCTCGGCGTTGAGAGCCATGACTGGTGCTCCTGACGGTGGTCCAGGCCCGGGTGGAGCCACTATGACTCCAAAGGTATGACTTATTCAAGGCGTCGATACCCAATCGTCATATCAGTGTGATCTGGAGAGTCCCCGTACCCTGGGCCCATGGAGATCCAGGGCCTGCACGGGCGGCTTCTCGCGGACCTCGGTCCGGCCATCGCCTCGGGTGAGATCCCGGAGGGCGCGGTGCTGCGCAGCGAGGAGTTGGAGTCCCGCTACGGCGTCTCCCGGACGGTCGTGCGCGAGGCGATCCGGGTGCTGGAGGCGATGCGGCTGGTCGCCTCGCGCCGCCGGGTGGGCACCACGGTGCAGCCGCGCGAGGCATGGGACGTGTTCGACCCGCTGGTGATCCGCTGGCGACTGGAGGGGGCGGACCGGCCGGCCCAGCTGAGCTCGCTGGGCGGGCTGCGGGTCGCGGTCGAGCCGGTGGCCGCAGCCATGGCTGCCGGTCTGGCGACGGCGGACCAGTGCCGCGAGCTCAGCGCCCTGGCGGTGGAGCTGACCGTGACGGCTCGCAGCGGCGACCTGGAGGTGTTCCTCGGGCACGACATCGCCTTCCACGCGCTGGTGCTGCGGGCGTCGGGGAACGAGATGTTCGCGCACCTGTCGGACGCGGTCGGCGCGGTGCTCACCGGGCGCACCGAACACAAGCTGATGCCGCACCACCCCGCGCCGTATGCGGTGGCCCTGCACCGGGAGGTCGCCGAGGCGATCTGCGCCCAGGATCCGGAGCGGGCCGAGCAGGCGATGCGGGCGATCGTGACGGGCGCGCTGGAGGAGTTGGCGCCCACGCTGGGCGCATCCAAATGAACGTACGTGCGGGTGACTTTCCGGAGGGGTGAATTCTTCGGCGAGATCATTGCGTCGTGTTTCGGGATTTATCGACTTGGCGCCACATTTCTGCTGGCTGCGGCCATTTGTCGACCCATTTGCCACTGTCGTCAAACCGCCGGTCGATGGTATGACCGGTTCGAGGGTGGTGCGTGTGCACTGCAATGATCCGAGTCATGTCCGTGACCGACGCGGGCCGGACGGCCCTGGCAGCGCCCTCACCCGCCGCCCCCGCACCCCCAGCGCCGCAGTCCTCAGCGCCGCAGTCCTCAGCGCCGCGATCCTCAGCACCGCAGTCAGAGACCGGCCTGACGCCGCGCCAGCTCCGGCTGGTCTTCGCCGGGTTGATGCTGGCCCTGCTGCTCGCCGCTCTCGACCAGACCATCGTCGCCACCGCGCTGCCCCGGATCGTCGGCGAGCTGCACGGCCTGCAGCACATGTCGTGGGTCGTCACCGCCTACCTGCTGGCCTCCACCGTAGGCCTGCCGGTCTACGGGAAGCTCGGTGACCTGCTCGGCCGCAAGCCGGTGTTCCAGTTCGCCATCGTCGTCTTCCTGGTGGGCTCCGCCCTCGCCGGCTGGTCGCACAGCATGGGCGAGCTGATCGCCTTCCGCGCGGTCCAGGGCATCGGCGGCGGCGGGCTGATGATCGGCGTCCAGGCGATCATCGCGGACGTCGTGTCGCCCCGCGACCGGGGTCGCTACATGGGCCTGATCGGTGCCGTCTTCGGGCTCTCCTCGGTGGCAGGTCCGCTGCTCGGCGGCTGGTTCACCGACGGTCCGGGCTGGCGCTGGTGCTTCTACGTCAACATCCCGCTCGGGCTCGCCGCCCTCGTCGTCACCGCCCTGGTGCTGAAGCCCCCGCGCCGTACCGGGAACCGAGGCACCCGCCGGCCCCGGCTGGACGTCGCCGGTGCGGTGCTGCTCGCCACCGTCGGCACCTGCCTGGTGCTGGCCACGAGTTGGGGCGGCAGCCAGTACCCCTGGCTCTCGCCCGTCATCCTCGGTCTGATCGGCGGCGCGGTCCTCGCCCTGCTGCTGTTCTCGCTGGTCGAGCGCCACGCAGTGGAGCCGGTCATCCCGTTGCGGCTGTTCCGGGACAGTGTGTTCAACGTTTCCGGCGCCATCGGCGTCGTGGTCGGGGTCGCCCTGTTCGGCGCGGCCAGCTATCTCCCGAGCTTCCTGCAGATGGTGGACGGAGCGACGGCCACCGCCTCGGGGCTGAAGATGCTGCCGATGATGGGCGGGATCGTCGTCGCGTCCATCGGGTCGGGGCAGTTGATCAGCCGGACCGGTCGCTACAAGGTCTACCCGATCGTCGGCGGAGCACTGTCCACCGTGGGCATGGCCCTGCTCGGACGGCTGGACGCGCACAGCTCCTACCTGGTGCAGAGCGTCGCCATGGCGGTACTCGGGCTCGGGGTCGGCCTGGTGCTCCCGGTCCTGGTGCTCGCGGTGCAGAACTCGGTGGCGCCGGGCGACCTGGGCGCGGCCACCTCGGCGAACAACTACCTGCGGCAGATCGGTGGGTCGATCGGCGCGGCGGTCTTCGGTACCCTGTTCAACTCCCGCCTGACGCACCAGCTCTCGGAACGGCTCCCGCACACCGGCGCCGCGCCGCCGACCGACTCGATCACCCCGCAGCTGGTCCGCGCCCTGCCCGCGCCGCTGCGGCTGGCCTATGTCGACTCCTTCGCGGCGGCGATGCCGCGGGTGTTCCTCTACCTGGTACCGGTCCTGGTGCTGGGCTTCCTGCTCGCCTTCCTGCTCAAGGAGAAACCCTTGGTCACCCACGCTGCCTCGCAGGCCGGAAGTGAAGAACGCGCCGACGAAGCGGTCGGCGCGCCCGCCGTCGACCTGCCGCAGCAGGCGACCTCCGCCGGTCCGGCCGGAACGCGCGTCAGCGGCGCGGTCCTGGAGCCCGACCGGGTCGGCGTGCCGCGCGCCGTGCTCACCCTGATCGACATGGAAGGACGCCAGGTCGCCCGCACCGGCAGTGGCCAGGACGGGCGTTGGGCGCTGGCCGCTCCCAGGGGCGGCAACTACGTGCTGATCGCCGCGGCCCCCGGCCATCAGCCGCAGGCGGTGACCGTGACCGTGGGGAGCCGCCCGGTTGATCTCGATGTGGTCCTCGGCGGCACCGGGCGGCTCTCCGGCGCGGTCCGCAGCGCGGAGGGCGCGCCGGTGCCCGACGCCACGGTGACGCTCACGGACGCGCGCGGCGAGGTCACCGCGAGCACGCACGCCGACGCTGACGGCGAGTACCACTTCCGGGACCTGGTCTGCGGTCGCTACACCCTCGCGGTGAGCGCCCGCGCCTACCGCCCGACGGCCCTCGCCGTCGAGGTCGCGGCCAGCGGGGAGACCCGCCAGGACGTCGCGATGACGGGCAGCGGCACGCTCCGCGGCACCGTGCGCACCGCCGGTGGCCAGCCGGTCACCGACGCCCGGGTGACCCTGCTGGACTCCTCGGGAACGGTGGTGGCCGCCGCGACCACCGGCGCCGACGGCCAGTTCCGCTTCACCGATCTGGAACCGGGGGAGTACACCGTGATCGCCAGCGGCTATCCGCCCGTCGCGACCGCCCTCCGGCTCGAGGACGGCCACACCGAGCGGGACCTGCACCTGTCCCACCGTCTGGACGACTGAGCGTCAAAGTTCCTCCCGGGCAGGGGTTACGGCCGGGGAGCAAAGCTCACTCACCCGAGTGGAGTTCCTCCTTCGGTCGGGTGACGGGGTGGGCGGCGACAGGGTCCGGGACCATAGGTTGCGCGTCGTGCCCCTGACGATTCTTCATGTGTCCCAACCGGTCGACGGCGGTGTCGCCCGCGTCGTCGTCGACCTGCTTCGGGGGCAGGTGGCGGACGGCCACCGGGTCCTTCTGGCCTGCCCCGACGGGGGGCCGTTGGCTGCCGCCGCCGAAGCGGTGGGCGCTTCGGTGCTGCCGTGGGCGGCGGTGCGCGCACCGGGGTTCGGCCTGCCGGGCGAGGTCTCGGCGCTGCGCCGGCTGGTGGCCGAGTGCCGCCCGCAGTTGCTCCATCTGCACAGCGCCAAGGCGGGGTTGGCCGGCCGCCTGGCCGTACGGGCGGTCCTCCCCACCGTGTTCCAGCCGCACGCCTGGTCCTTCGCCGCAGTGAACGGGGTGCCGGCGATGGCCGCCCGGGGTTGGGAGCGTTGGGCGACCAGATGGGCCGACCGGCTGCTCTGCGTGAGTGAGGAGGAACGCGCCGAGGGCAAGTCCGCAGGACTGCGCGGGAGTTGGGCGCTGGCCCGCAACGGCGTCGACCTGGACCGCTTCGATCCGGTCCGGCTGCCGCTGCAGGAGCAGGCGCGAGACATCCTGGGTTGGGAAGCGGACAAGGGCTCTGACGGCGCTCGGGGCGAAGGCCCGCTTGCGGTCTGCGTCGGCCGGCTCTGCCGCCAGAAGGGCCAGGACGTGCTGCTCCGCGCCTGGTCCGGAATTCCGCCCCGGGTCCCCGGAGCGAGACTTGTGCTGGTCGGGGACGGTCCCGACCGCGCCGGGCTGGAGGCGCTCGCGGCGACCCTGCCGGAACCGGGCAGCGTGCACTTCGCCGGCCCGGCCGAGGACCCCCGCGACTGGTATGCCGCAGCCGACCTGCTGGTGCTGCCCTCCCGCTGGGAGGGCATGGCATTGGTACCGCTTGAGGCCATGGCCTGCGGCTGCCCGGTGCTGCTGACCGAGGTCGCGGGCGCCCGCGAGTGCCTGGAGCCGGGCGAGGAACTGGTCCCGGTCGACGATCCGGGCGCCCTGCGCGAGGCACTGGTCGCCCGCCTGGCCGACCCTGTGGCCTGCCTCGCTGCGGGGGCCCGCGCCCGGGCGCGGATGGCGGAGCACTACGACGTTCAGGACACGCTTGCGAAAGTGGCGGCGGTTTACCAGGACGTCCTGAGAGAGCGGCATATTCCCGCACCCGTGTTCTCGGGATCACCCGAGAGAATGACCTCAAGAAAATCTGACTAATGGTCATCAGTGTGAATGAGCACGTCGGCTGAGAAATAGCCTGAGAGAATTCTGTACTGTCGTATTTGCCTGCTTCATTCCTTTTGTCGCACTCGGGTCGAAGTGCCGAATGTGGCGGCAGGTGCTACCTCGACCGAGCCCAGGCTTCGGGAGGGTCCCGGATCACGGGCACACAGCAGAGGAGTACGTGCGCGGATGACCACCATCGACAACGACGAACTGCCGCGCCCCGGCGGTTCGCCCGGCCCCAGAACCAGAGGGGTGGCCCAATTCCCCTCGCCGGCGCCGCCGATGGAGAGCTCCCTGGTCACCCGGCCCGCTCGGGTCCGCAGCGTAGGAGCCGGAACCCCGGCCGTGCTGCTGGCAGTGGACGTACTCGCGGCGCTGGCGGCGCTCGCCGCGCTCGGCGCCGGCGACCTGCCGCGCGCGCTGTGGGCGGCCTGCGGCATCCTCCCCGTGCTGGTGCTGCTCAACTCCTCCGGCGGCCTCTACCGGCTCCGACTCGCCCCCTCCGTCCTGGACGAACTGCCGTCCCTGGCCGCCCGCGCAGCCGTCGCCGTGGCCGTCGCCCTGGCGTTCGACCGCAGCCTGCAGGGGCCCTGGCTCTCCGCGGTCCCCGCCGACCCCCGTCTGCTGCTCAGCCTGATGATGGGCCAGCTCACCCTGGACGCCCTCGGCCGCACCGTCGTCTACGCCGTGGTCCGCCGCCGCCGGCGGCGGCACCCGCGCCCCACTCTGGTCGCCGGCGCCGGACATGTCGGCCAACGCGTCGCCGCCGCCCTGCTCGACCATCCGGAGTACGGACTGCGACCGGTCGGCTATGTCGACCCGGACCCGATCTTCCTCCCGGCGGACTCCGCCGTCCCGGTCCTCGGCGGCCCAGCCGTCCTCGACCTGGCCATTCCCACCCAGGGCATCCGCGACGTCATCCTCACCTCGGGCGGCGCCGACGACGCCGAGATCGCGCAGACCTTGCGCACCAGTGCCGGCCATGGCTGCGACGTGTGGTTCGTCCCCGGCTTCCCCGAGTTCGGCGCCTTCGAGTACGGAAACCGCCGCAGCGCCACCGGTGACCACCTGTGGGGATTCCCCTGCCTGCGCCTCGGCCGCAGCGCGATGCGCCGGCCGTCCTGGGCGGTGAAGCGCGCCGTCGACGCGACCCTCGCTGGCGTCGGCCTGCTGTTGGCGGCGCCGGCCCTGGCCGCCTGCGCGCTGGCCGTACGGATCGACGGCGGCCCGGGAGTGATCTTCCGTCAGGAACGGGTCGGCCTCGACGGCAGACCCTTCACCGTGCTGAAGTTCCGGACCCTGCGCCCCGCCGACGAGCGGGAGTCCGCCACCCGCTGGAACATCTCGCAGGACCACCGGATGGGCCGGATCGGCCGGTTCCTGCGCCGCACCTCGCTGGACGAGCTACCGCAGCTGTGGAACGTGCTGCGCGGCGACATGAGCCTGGTCGGACCGCGCCCGGAACGGCCGTACTTCGTCACCCGCTTCGCCCAGGCGTACCCACGCTACCGGGACCGCCACCGGGTGCCCGTCGGGATCACCGGATTCGCCCAGGTCAACGGCCTGCGCGGGGACACCTCCATCGAGGACAGGACCCGCTTCGACAACTACTACATCGAGAGCTGGAGTCTCTGGCAGGACGTCAAGATCCTGCTGCGGACGGTCGCCTCGGTGCTCCACTCCGACGGGAGCTGATGACCGGTGACCCTGCTCAGTGCGCCGACACATGCGCCGACAGACGCGCCCGCAGACGCGCAGGCCGGACCGCAGTCCGGACCGCAGTCCGGAGCGCGGCCACGAGCGTGGTCCGTCTTCCGGCTCGGACTCCGCGAACTGCTGCGGAGGCCCAGCGCTCTCGCTGCCCTGACGGTACTGCTCGTCTGCGTCCCCCTCGGCAAGCAGGACGTCACCGCCGCCGTCCATGTCACGCCCGCCGACGTGGCGTCCCTCGGCCTGGTCGCCCTCTGCGTCTGGCGCAGCGCCGTCGCGTTGCGCAGCGGCGCGGGCAGCCTGCTGCCGGTACCGACCGCGGTGCTGTTCTCGCTGGTACTCGTGGCCGTGGCCGTCGCCTCCATCGCCTCCCAGGACCCGGCACAGAGCCTCTCCGGCTTCGTCCGCCTCACCCAGGTGTTCGTGCTGGTGCCCGTCGCGGTGTTGCTCAGCCTGCGTGACCGGCGCGACCTGGGCCTGCTCCTCGGCGCGCTGGTCGGCGCCGCCCTGATCGAGGGCGCGATCGGCGTCGAGCAGTACCTGACCCGTACCGGCGCCTCCTACGAGGGCGGCACGGTGCGCGCTGTCGGTACCTTCGGCGCGCAGGACGTGATGGCGATGTCCACCGTGGTCAGCTATGGGCTGCTGGCCGCCCTCGGCCTCGCGCTGGAGGCGAGGGCCGCAGGCCGGCGCAGGGCGGCCCGGTGCCTCGGCCTGGTGTCGGCGGCGCTGGTGCTGCCGCTGGCGCTGTCCTTCAGCCGGGGCAGCTGGATCGCGACCGGCTGCGCCGTCACCGTCGCGCTGGTGCTCACGGACGTGCGGCTGGCGCTGCGCGGAGCGCTGTTCACGGCTGCCGCCGCCGTGGTCCTGGTCGGCGGTCTCGGGGTCGGCGGCGCGGGAGTCACCGCTCGCCTGGACAGCATCGCCTCGGTGGCCGGCGCGCCCGACCACTCGGTCAGCGATCGCTACGACCTCTGGGCCACGGCGGCGAGCATCTGGCGCGACCATCCGGCCACCGGCGTCGGTCCCAAGGAGTTCCCGCAGTTCCGCGACGCCCACGCGCCGCTGCGCCTCTCCTCGGGGAGCGACACCGCGGGCGCCGGCGCCGGCTTCGCCCGCGAGCCGCTGCTGTCCCCGCACAACATGTACCTGCTGATCCTGAGCGAGGAGGGCCTGGTCGGGCTCACCGCCTTCGCCGCCCTCTTCCTGGCGCTGCTGCTCGGCACCGTCCGGCAGACCCGCGGCAGGTCGCACCACCGCTCGTCCGGACGTCCGCACGCTGCATTCGGGGCCGGGCTCGGCGCGGCTCTGCTCGGTCTGCTGGTGTGGCAGCTCGTCGACTTCCTCTACGCGGACATCGGCGGTACCACGACCGTCCTGGTCTCCGTGGTCCTCGGCCTCGCCGCCCACGGGGCGCCGGGCCCGAGCCCGATCACGCCGGGGCCACGGCCGGGGCCTGTCCGGTCGAAGCCGCCGGAGGGCGTCGCGCCGTGACGCTCATCGCCCCTCGGCCCACCGCGTCCCGCCGTCCGACCCGCGCCTTCCTGGCCCGCGCGTTCGGGATCACCGCGCTGCTCGGCGCGGGCGGCTCGCTGCTCGGCCTGCTCAGGGACCTGCTGCTGGCCCGGTTCTACGGCGCCTCACAGGGCACCGACGCCTTTCTGGTGTCCTGGACCGTTCCGGAGACCGCCGCGCCGTTGCTGATCGAGGACGCCATGGCGTTTCTCATGGTCCCCGCGTTCAGCCTCGCCCTGGCCGCCCGGACGGACGCCGCCGCCTCTCCGGACACAGCCCCGCGCACCGATCGGCGTCGCGCGCCGCGCGCCGGCCGGCGTGCCGCCGCGCCCGGGGACCCGGTCCGCGATCTGGTCGCGGCGACCCTGCCCCCGCTGGCCCTGCTCCTCTCAGCCCTCGCCGCCGGAGCGGTCCTCGGCGCTCCGCTGCTGGTCCACCTCCTCGCGCCGGGTCTGGCCGATCCCGGCCTCGCCGTGGTCTGCACCCGGCTGACCGCGCTCACCGTGCTCCCCTTCGGCCTCACCGGCTACTTCAGCGCCGGACTCCGCGCCCACCAGCGCTTCACCGCCCCCGGCGCCGTCTACATCGCCTACAACACCGGCATCCTCACGGTCATGGTGCTGCTGCACGGCAGCCTCGGCGTGCGGGCCGCAGCCGGCGGCGTCGCCCTGGGCAGCGTGCTGATGACGGCGGTCCTGCTGCCGCCCTTCGTTCGCGGCTGCGCCGGGCTGACGGCCCGTCGGCGCAGCGGGCGCGGACGGGTGGGTCCGGCCCTGGTCGTGAGCCCGCTGGCGTTGCTGCCGATCGCGCTGTTCACCCTCACCCGGCAGGCGCAGGTCTTCGTCGAGCGGTTTCTGGCCTCGTCGCTCACCCCCGGCACCATCTCCCACCTCAACTACGCCGAGAAGGTCGCCCAGATGGCGATGACGCTGGGCGCGATGGTGTGCACGGTGACCTTCCCGGTGGTCGCCCGCGCGCTCGCCGAGGGGGACCTGGAGACGGCCCGGCAGCGGGTCGAGAAGGACCTCGGCCTGATCGGGGCGCTGGTGCTGGCCGGTACGTCCGTGCTGCTGGCCTGCGCGCCGCAGATCGTCGCGCTGCTGTTCCAGCGCGGAGCGTTCACCGCGCAGGACACCGCAGCCACCGCCTCGGTGATGCGCGTCTACAGCCTCGGGCTGCTTGGACAGGCCATGGTCGGAGCTCTGGTCCGGCCCTTCTTCTCGACCCGCCCGGCCGTGGCCTTCGGACCGGCCGAGACCCGGCGGCAGGACCGAAGCGACTGGTTCCCGCTCGCCGCCATGAGCCTGGGGCTGGTCGTCACCGGTGTCCTGGGGGCGACCAGCGCACCGCGCTACGGAGCGCTGGGGCTCGCCGCGGCCAACGCCACCGGGATCAGCCTCAGCGCGGTGCTTCTGCTGGTGGGACTGCGGATGCGGGGCGTGGCGCTCCCGCTGCCCGCAGTCCTGCTCGGGCAGGCCCAGCTGCTGGTCGCCGCAGGCGTGGCGACCCTCGCCTCTGCCTCCGCCGCCGCGCTGGCCGGGTCGCGGCCCCTGCCGGCCGTTCTGCTTGGCGGAGCGGCCGGACTGACCGCGTTCGTCCTCACAGCCGCCGCCGTCCGGGCGCCGGCGGTGACCGCGCCGCTGGCGGTGCTCACTGCTCGGTCACGGAGCCGTGGCCGGCACACACGAAGGGGAGTGTGACCGTGGTCGCTGAACCACTGCACCAGATGGACCAGATGGACCAGATGGACCGGGAGGACCGGCAGGAGCCGCGCGACGACGTGCGCGAGGTCCGTCCGCGCGCGGCGCCCTGGACGTTGATGTACCACTCCGTGGACGCCTACCAGGAGGACCCCCACCAGGTCACCATCACCCCGGAGCGGTTCGCCGGCCAGATGGCGTGGCTGCGCCGAAGGGGTCTGCGAGGGGTCGCGATAAGCGAGTTGCTGCGGGCGCACGGCGCGGGCACTGCCGCCGGACTCGTCGGTCTCACCTTCGACGACGGCTATGCCGACCTCTCCCGTGAGGTCCTGCCGGTGCTCGACCGCTGCGGATTCACCGCCACGGCCTTCGTCGTCGCCGGCCGTCTCGGCGGGCACAACTGCTGGGACGCGGACGGCCCCAGGAAGCCGTTGCTGACGCCGGACCAGCTCAGGCAACTGGCCGGGTCCGGGGTGGAGATCGGCTCGCACGGTCTGCTGCACCGGTCCCTGGTCGGCCTCGGCCCGGACGAGCTGGAGCAGGAGACCCGGCGCAGCCGCGAGCTCCTGGAGGAGATCGCCGGGCGGCCCGTCAGCGGATTCTGCTACCCCTACGGAGCGCTGGACGCGCCGGCCCTGGCCTCGGTGCGCAACAGCGGCTACGACTACGCCGTCGCCATCGGGCACGGGGCTCTGACCGGCCGTTGGGCCCTCCCGCGCTCCTTCGTGGGCGAGCGGGACACCGGCTGGCGGCTGCACGCGAAGCGCGCCCGGCACCAGCTGCGCGGCCTGCGCACCCGTACGGATCACAATCGAAGGAGTCCGGCGTGAAGGTCCTGCACATCATCACGGGTCTGGCCGCGGGCGGCGCGGAGCAGCAACTGCGGCTGCTGCTGCGGCATCTGCCGCCGCAGCACCAGTGCGAAGTGGTCACGCTGGAGAATCCGGGCTCCGTAGCGCAGGGCATGCGTGCGGACGGGGTCCGGGTCATCGACCTGGGCATGCGCGGCAACCGCGACCTGGCGGCGCTGCCCCGGCTGGTGGGGCTGATCCGGCACGGCCGCTACGACGTGGTGCACTGCCACCTCTACCGCGCGTGCGTCTACGGGCGCATCGCCGCGCGCCTCGCCGGGGTCCGGGCGGTCGTCGCGACGGAGCACTCGCTGCTCGCCGAGACCCTGGAGGGACGCAGGATCACCCCGGGCATTCGCGCCCTGTACCTGGCCACGGAACGACTGGGCCGCAGTACTGTCGCAGTCTCCGGCGCGGTGGCCGACCGCCTGGCCGACTGGGGTGTCCCGGCGGATCGGACCCTGGTGATCCCCAACGGCGTGGACGCCGCCCGGTTCACGCAGCCCGCGCCGACCCGCGCCGCCACCCGCCAGACCGTCCGCGCGGAGCTGGGCCTGCCCCAGGACGCCTTCGTCATCGGCGGGTTGGGGCGGCTGGTGTCGGGCAAGCGCTTCGATGTGCTGGTGGATGCCCTGGCGCTGATGCTCGCCAGGCCCCCGGTGGGGCGCCCGCCATGGCTGCTGCTGGTCGGCGACGGCAGCGAGCGCGCCGTGCTCGCGCGACGGGCGCGGGATGCCGGGGTCGCCGAGCGGGTGATCCTCGCCGGCGAGCGCGACGACGTGCCGGAGCTGCTCACCGCCATGGACGCGCTCGGTGCGCCGTCGACCGTGGAGACCTTCGGCCTGGCGTTGCTGGAGGCGCTCGCAGCCGGGCTGCCCGTCTGCTGGTCCTCGGGCCCCGCACTCGCCGAGCTGCCGCCCGACGCCGCCCCGGGCGCCCGCCGGACCCGCTCAGATCCGGGGGCCTACGCCGCCGCGCTGAGCGCGCTCAGCGCCGCTCGTCCGGTTCCGTTGCCGCAGCCCGAGGCGGTCAGGCACTACGACATCTCGCGGCTCGCCCTGCAGGTCTCCGACTTCTACGAGCAGGTCGGCGGTGCCGCGCGCCACCTCCGTGCGCCGGACCCCGGGCCCGCCTCCGGGCCGACTCCCGGGCCGACTCCCGAGCCGGAGCCTGTGCTGAAAGCCGCATCGAAGTCCACTTCGAAGTCCACACCAAGGTCCACACCGAGGTCCGCATCAAAGTCCGTACCGAAGCCCGCAGCAGGGCCCGTTCCAGAGGATTCCCACCATGTCCGACAGTAGCCGTACCGCCGCAGGCAGCCTGCTTCGCCGCTGCTGGCCCATCGTGGCCGCCGTCCCGCTGGGTGCCGTCTGCGGCGGCGCCTACGCGCTGGTCGCCCCGGTGCAGTACCAGGCCAACGCCTACGTGATGGTGGTGCCGGAGGCCGGTGCCGACAGTGCCACCGCCGTCAACTTCGCCCAGGCGTACGGCAGGGTCATCGCCCAGCCGGAGATCCTGCTGAACGCGGCCGCCGGTACCGGGGTGCCGATCGCCCGGCTCACGCCGCTGGTGCAGGCGGTGACCTCGCCCGACGCCCCGATGATCCAGATCACCGGCACGGCCGGCACCGCGGCGACGGCGGCCCAGGAGGCCAACGCCGTCGCCCGTTCGCTGGTGTCCTTCGGGGACGCGGGCTCGGCACAGACCAGGGTGAAGCTGATGACCTTCGCCTCCGCGGCGCAGCCGGACGCGCCGAGCTCCCCGTCCCGCTCCCTCGACCTCGCCGTGGGTGCGGCGGCGGGCCTGCTGGTCGGCGGACTCGGCGTGATGGCCAGTCAGGCCCGAGCCGGCGGCGGCGCTCCGGCGGCCGTGCCGCCGCCGCGTTCCGACGACCGCGGCTCCGAGGGCGGCATCGGCGAGGACGTCCAGGTCGAGCCGGTGCCCGCGGCTGAGGCGGCCGTCACGGCGGAGGAGACGGCCGGGACGGCCCGCAGAGCCCGGCACGGCGCGGCGCAGGGTCGTCGATGACCCCGGCTCCGTCGCACCCGGCTCCGTCCGCCGCGCTGCCGACCGCCCGGGCCGCCGCCGTCGTGGAGGTCGTCCGCGACCTCACCGCTCTCGAAGCTCTGGCCGAGGAGTGGGACGCCCTCGTGGACCGCTGCTCCGCGGCCACACCCTTCCAGACCCACGCCTGGCTCGCCTCCTGGTGGCGCTCCTACGGACAGCGGGGTCGGCTCCGGGTGGTGACGGTCCGTCAGGACGGGCGGCTGGTCGCGGTGGCACCCCTGATGCTGCGCCGACGCGTGCTGCCGCTGCTGACGCCGATCGGGGTCGGCCTCACCGACTTCCTCGACGTCCTGCTGGACGACGCGTACGCCGAGCAGGTCGCCCCGGTGCTCGCCCACGCCCTCGCCGGCGATCTGCGGCTGAACCGGCCGTGGGCCGCACTGGACCTGCGCGAATTGCGCCCGACGGCGGCCGCGCACCGCCTCGCCCCCCACTGGCCGGGTGCGCTCCGCCGGGTGCCGGACTCCCTGTGCCAGCACCTTCCCGGCGTTCCGATGGACCAACTGCTGGCCCGGCTGCCGGGACGCACCGCCCAGCGCACCCGGGTCAAGCTGCGCAGGCTGGAGGCGGTCGGAGTCGAGACCCGGCTCGTCCCCGCCGAGGACGTGGCGCAGGCCGTCGCCGACCTGTTGGCCCTGCACGAGCTCCAGTGGCGCGGACGCGGCGTCACCCCCGAGCACCTGCGCCGGCGCTTCGCCGACCACCTGCGCCGCTCGGCCACCCGGATGGTCGTCGCGGACCGTGCCGCCGTACGCGAGTACCGGCTCCAGGGCGAGCTTGTCGCCTGTGACCTGTTCCTGCAGAGTGCCGACCTGGTCGCGCTCTACATGTACGGCCTGCGGCCGGACGTGCGGGAGCGGGTGGACGTCGCCGGGATGCTGTTCCGCGAGAGCGCGGCGCACGCCTCCGACACCGGCCGGCGCGAGCTCAGTCTGCTGCGCGGGGACGAGCCCTACAAGCAACGTTGGCGTCCCGAGCAGGTGTACAACGAGCGACTGGTGCTCGGTGGCGGACCGGCCGTCGCCCTGCACTGGGCGGCGATCCGTCTGCGCGCCGGCGCCCTGCGCATGCTGCGTTCCCGGCTGCCGTGGCTCGCCGAGGTACGCCGCCGGCTGCGTGACCTCCGCGCGTCCTCCGACCAGCGGACCACCCGCGCCTGACCGGCGCCCGCTGACCGCCTAGCGAACGGCGAGTGCTTCGCGGAACACCAGGCTGGCCCGAGGGTTGCCGGTGCAGCGCCACACGCCGTGCGGGCAGTAGTCCGTGACGGTCTGGTAGAGCGTGTCATGGGTGCTGACCCAGAGCAGCATCCCCTGGACGAACGCCGGATCGTCGCCGCTGGCGAACATGCCCCACTCCGGGTAGGACACCGGCTTGTGGTGGTCGGCGGCGAACCGGACCTGCGCCAGCAGCCCGTACGGCTCGTGCACGTAGCTGCCGAAGGGGGCCGCGCGCGAGGGGTCGGACCCGGCCAGGTCGTAGCTGTCCATACCGATGACGTCGGTGACGTCATCGCCCGGATAGCAGTCCGGCCAGGGATGGGCGTCGGCACCCCGGGTCGGGGCGAACTCGAAGCGGAACCGCTGCCCGGGAACCGCGCGCATCGCCCCGACGATGCGGCGCCAGTACGCCTTCCAGGCGGCGGGGTCCGGACCGCAGCGCCCGGTGTAGGTGGTGCCGTTCATCTCCCAGCCGAGCGTGAGCACGGCGTCGGGGGCGCCGAGGGCGACCAGGCGCCGGGCCAGGGTGGTGAAGTGCGCGTCGTAGTGCCCCTCCGCGCCCTGTCGCAGCAGCAGGCGGACCCGGTCGTCCCCGATGTGACCCTCGTTGTCCTCCAGCATCGGGACGCCGACCACCAGCAGCCGGTCCGGGGCGGCGTCCCGCCAGCGCGCCCACGGCCCGAGCAGGGCGGGGCTCCCCTCGATGTCCGCCCAGTGGTTTCCGGGCAGGTAGGTGTGCCCGACCTGGACCCGCGCGCCGTGCAGCCAGTCGGAAAGCTGCTGCTGCGCGCTGTCGGACTCGTCCGACCCGAGGAAGGCCCCGAACGGAACGGCGTGGGCGGGCACGGCAGTGGCGTCGGCGTCGGCCGGCCCGGCGGGGGACCGCAGCAGCAGCGCTCCGACGACCGCCGTGGTCAGGATCAGCGCCGACAGCAGCGCAGGTACCAGCACCGTCAGCCTGCGGCGGCGCGCCATTCCGTGCTCCTCTCCTTCCCGACACTTCCCCGCCGCCCAGCCTCGTGGGACACAGCCGACCGCGTGCGGGATTCACCGAGGAACCGTCATATCGTGCCGAGGTGACAGTGACGCGTTCGATCTTCTTGTTCGTACTCGCGGCCTTCGCCGAGATCGGCGGCTGCTGGCTGGTGTGGCAGGCCGTCAGGGAGCACCGGGGCTGGCAGTTCGCCGCCGCCGGGGTGCTCGCCCTCGGGGCCTACGGCTTCGTCGCGGCCCTCCAGACGGACGCCTCGTTCGGCCGGGTGCTCGCGGCCTACGGCGGGGTGTTCGTCGCGGGTTCGCTGGCCTGGGGCGTCCTGGTGGACGGTTTCCGCCCCACCGGCTGGGATCTGGCCGGGGCCTCCGTCTGCCTGCTCGGCGCCGCCCTGATCATCTATCAGCCCCGCAACTAGGGCCGTTCCGGCCCTGTCGCTTCCCAGGTCGTAGGGCCTCTCCGCCGGCGACGGGTTTCCGCGACCTGCCGGGATCCGGCGTTCCGCGGTTCGCTGCCGCCCAGGCCCTACGGTGGTGCTCATGCGCACCGCGCTCGTCGCCCTCCTCGCCGTCCTCGCCGCAGTCGGCGTGGGCGCCGCGGCCCGGGACCACCGTCCTGCGCCGTTCGGCGACGCCGTCGTGACCCGGTCGGCGGGGGCGGCCTCCGCAGACGCGTTGCGGCGCGGCGCGGACGACACCGTCCAGCTCTACGATCGCCGGAGCGGCCAGACCGCCTGGTCCTACCGCCGCCCCGGCCGGGTCCCGGTGCACCTCTTCCCGCTGGCCGGGACCACCGTCGCGGTCTGGGACGACGGCATGCTCACCGGGATCCGACCCGAGCCGCCTTCCGTCCGCTGGCACCGCTTCGTCCCCGGGCTGGCCGACTGGATCGAGGAGTCCGAGGCGCCGGGGGCCGCGTCGCGCGGGATTCTGCTCGCGCCCATGAACGGCGGAGCGGTGTTCCTGCTGCTCACACCCCAACTGGTGGTGGAGTACAGCACCGAGGACGGCGCGATCCGCGCCGACACCCTGCCGCCGCCCGGCTGCGCCTACGACCCCGCGCGGGCGCTGGCCGTTGACGACCTGGTGGTCCTCGCCCGTCCCTGCGACCGGCGCAGCACGGTGGACGCCTTCGGCCCCGACGGCCGCCGCTGGCAGGCCCTCACCAGCCCGCTCGCCCGGCCCGTCTCGGCGGACGCCACCAGCGTCGGCGTCCGGGACGTCCCCCGGCTCCTCCCGGAGACCCTCGACCGCGCCACCGGGCACCCCCTCCCCACCCCCGGCCTCTGACCCCGAGCTCCAATCCCCCCGGGCTCCAATCCTCCGGGCTCCAAACCTCCGGGGGGCAACCCCCGGACCCCCGGGCTCCAAACCTCCGGGCTCCAAACCTCCGGGAGGCAACCCCCGGACCCCCGGGCTCCAAACCCCGGGAGGCAACCCCCGGACCCCCGGTAGACTGGGCCTCTCAACCCCAAGCAGGGCCCCGCTCGACGGCCCGCGCCAGCGCCACGCCGTCCCGGGAGTAGCTTCACCATGATTGCCGCCAACGCCATCGAACTGCGCGCCGGCGCCCGCATCCTCATCGAGTCGGCGAGCTTCCGGGTCGCCCCCGGCGACCGCATCGGACTGGTCGGGCGCAACGGCGCAGGTAAAACCACCCTCACCAAGGTCCTCGCAGGTGAGGGCACCCCCGCCGGCGGCACCGTGACCACCAGCGGCCAGGTCGGCTACCTCCCGCAGGACCCCCGCACCGGCGACCTGGACGTCCTCGCCAGCGACCGCATCCTCTCCGCCCGCGATCTGGACTCGGTCCTGCGCAAGATGCGCCTCGCCGAGGACCGGATGGCCAACGGCAAGGGTGCGACCCGCGAGGACGCCATGAAGAAGTACTCCCGGCTGGAGACGGAGTTCCTCACCAAGGGCGGCTACGCCGCCGAGGCAGAGGCCGCGACCATCGCCGCCAGCCTGGGCCTGCCGGACCGCATCCTCGCCCAGCCGCTGCACACCCTCTCGGGTGGCCAGCGACGTCGCGTCGAGCTAGCCCGGATCCTCTTCTCCGACTCCGACACCCTGCTCCTCGACGAGCCCACCAACCACCTCGACGCCGATTCCATCGTCTGGCTGCGGGACTACCTCAAGTCCTACCGCGGTGGATTCATCGTGATCTCCCACGACATCAACCTGGTCGAGACGGTCGTCAACAAGGTGTTCTACCTGGACGCAAACCGCACCTGCATCGACGTCTACAACATGGGCTGGCGGCTGTACCAGCAGCAGCGCGAGGCCGATGAGAAGCGCCGTAAGCGCGAGCGTTCCAACGCCGAGAAGAAGGCCTCGCAGCTGAACTCGCAGGCCGACAAGATGCGCGCCAAGGCGACCAAGACCGTGGCCGCGCAGAACATGGCCCGCCGCGCCGAGAAACTTCTCTCCGGCCTTGAGGCGGTACGCCAGAACGACCGTGTCGCCAAGCTCCGTTTCCCCGACCCGGCCCCCTGCGGAAAGACGCCGCTCACCGCTTCCGGACTGTCCAAGTCCTACGGCTCACTCGAGATCTTCACGGATGTCGATCTGGCCGTCGACAAGGGCTCCAAGGTCGTTGTCCTGGGCCTGAACGGCGCGGGTAAGACCACGCTGCTGCGCATGCTCGCGGGCGTGGAGCAGCCGGACACCGGCGAGGTGGTCCCCGGCCACGGACTCAAGATCGGGTACTACGCCCAGGAACACGACACCCTGGACAACGACCGCACGATCCTGGAGAACATGCGCTCGGCGTCCCCGGACATGGACCTGGTCGAGATCCGTAAGATCCTCGGCTCCTTCCTCTTCTCCGGCGACGACGTGGACAAGCCCGCCGGCGTGCTCTCCGGCGGCGAGAAGACCCGTCTGGCCCTGGCCACGCTGGTCGTGTCAAGTGCGAACGTGCTGCTGCTCGACGAGCCCACCAACAACCTCGACCCGGCCAGCCGGGAAGAGATCCTGGGCGCCCTGCGTTCCTTCAACGGAGCCGTCGTCCTGGTCACTCACGACGAGGGCGCGGTGTACGCGCTGGAGCCGGAGCGGATCATCCTGCTGCCCGACGGCATCGAGGACCTCTGGAACGAGGGCTACGCGGACCTGGTCTCCCTGGCCTGATCCGGTCGCTCTCCGTGCCCGGGGAGTAGGCGGCGGATCATGCATCTGGACCAGAAGAGTTCATATCGTGTGAAGCATCGCCGGATCGGGCGAACGGCCTCTCTTTCTCCTCATTCGCAATCCCGTGCATTGCCCAATCACCGCTGCTGATCAGCATTTTCGCGTCCGCTCCCGGCAGGTGCCGGGGGCGTGCAACAGGTCCGAGAGCGCGAGTGCCACGCGCGGAGGCGCCTCTTCACGCCTGGATTTTGGATATGGACCTTGCGGAATGGGTGGCCAGGAGGCCACCCATGGGTGATCATGGGATTCCGACAGAGCACTGCTACAAGGAGGCACGGGTGGCCGAGACTCTGAAAAAGGGCAGCCGGGTAACTGGTGCCGCACGGGAGAAGCTCGCAACCGAGCTGAAGAAGAAGTACGACTCCGGTGCGAGCATCCGCGCGTTGGCGGAGGAGACAGGCCGTTCCTACGGTTTCGTCCACCGCATGCTCAGCGAGTCCGGAGTTTCCCTCCGCGGTCGTGGTGGCGCCACGCGCGGCAAGGCCAAGGCGACCGCCGGGGCCAGCTCCTGAATCGCAAAGCCCCGACCCGCACAGCCTGACCCCGCACAGCCGTGACAGGTACAGCAGCCTGTCGCACACCCTCAACGCACGACCCTGAACCACCCTGACGCTTCGGCGGCTGGGGGAGCGCCGGTCCTACGGCCTCCCACCCGGTCGCCGATCGTCGCGTCATGACGGTTACTCTGCAGTAGCTTCGTCTCCATTCGCTGCCGGAGGTACCCGTGTCCAGTCCCGTGTCCGCACACACCACGCGCTCCGGCCCCGGCGCCGACCCCGCCGAGTGGGAGATGGCGGGCGTCCGCCTCGAGCTGGCCGCCGACGGCGCCACCGCCACCGTGACGCTGTGCCGACCCGAGCGGCGCAACGCCCAGTCGCCCGCGATGTGGCGCGCCCTCGCCGCGATCGGCCGCTCGCTCCCCGGCAGTGTCCGTGTGGTGCTGCTGCGCGCGGAGGGGGTCTCCTTCTCCGCCGGCCTCGACCGTGCCGCGTTCACGCCTGAAGGCATCCCCGGCGAGCTACCGCTCGTGGAGATCGTCAAGGGTGACCAGGGCGACTCCGTCATCGCCGGCTACCAGGAGGCGTTCACCTGGTGGCGCCGTCCCGACCTGCTCAGCATCGCCGCGGTCCAGGGCCACGCGGTGGGCGCCGGATTCCAGCTGGCGCTCGGCTGCGACCTGCGGGTCTGCGCCGACGACGTGCGGTTCGCGATGCGTGAGACCTCGCTCGGCCTGGTCCCCGACCTCGCCGGGACGAAGCCTCTGGTGGACCTCGTGGGTCCGGCCCGCGCGCTGGAGATCTGCGGCACCGGGCGCTGGGTCGGCGCCGAGGAGGCGGTCCGGATCGGGCTGGCCAATGTCTCGGTCCCGGCCGCCGAGTTGGACGCCGCCGCGGCCGACCTCGCCGCCGCGCTGCTCGCCGCGCCGCGCGACGCCCTGGTCGAGACCAAGGCGCTGCTGCAGGGCGCGTCCGGGCGCAGCTACGAGGAGCAGTGCGCTGCCGAGCGCGCCGCGCAGCTGCGCCGGCTGCGCGACCTCGCAGGCCTGGGGGAGTAACGACCCCCAGGTCGTAAGCCGCGGCGGGGGTGATGGGCTCACCCGTTCGACGCGCCTGGTGTGTGCGTGTCGGCGGGCTCCCCTAGGATTGCGGTGATATGCCCGGTATATGCAGAAATACCACTGCTGGCTCCGGAGCCCGTGACAATCCGGAGCGCCCGACCAGGGAGCCCAGATGACCGAGATCTCCAAGTCCGCCACCCCCGGCCCCAAACCCGGTCCCGGGGAGTCCGTCTCCCTGCCGCCCAGCGGCGAGCGCGGCCGTACCTCCATCGCGGTGGGGGTGGTCGAGAAGATCGCCGGGATGGCAGCTCGTGACGTCGAGGGCGTGCACTCCCTCGGGAGTGGGGCCCGCGGCTTCGGCGCCGTCCGCGAGCGTGTCCCTGGCAACAAGCCCAGCGTCAGCAGAGGCGTCAAGGCCGAGGTCGGGGAGAAGCAGGCCGCCCTCGACATCGACCTGGTGGTCGAGTACGGCATGCCGATCGCGGCTCTCGCCTCAGCGGTGCGCGCCAACGTCATCAGCTCGGTGGAGCGGATGACGGGCCTTCAGGTGGTCGAGGTCAACATCGCCGTCAACGACGTGCACCTGCCCGACGAACCGGATGAGGAGACCCCGACCGAGAGCAGGGTCCAGTGAGCACAGCCGTACTGGGCCTGGTGATCGGCATGGCCCTCGGCTTTGCCGGTTACTTCGGCGGTTTCGCCGCGTTCCTGCTGGTCGCTGCCCTGGGCGCGGTCGGCTTCGTGATCGGTCGGGTGCTGGAGGGAGACCTGGAGTTCGGCGACTTCATCCGGTCCGCCAAGCCCAGGGACCGGCGGGGCTGATGGTCTACGGCACCCTCCCCGCTCCGGCGGAGCGGGGCAGCACCCGCCTCGCCGACCGGGTGCTGGCCCGCATCGCCGCCCGCGCCGCCACCGAGGCCCTTGCCGAGCACGCGCCCGACCCGGGTCGGTTGGCCGCGCCCCGCGCCTCGGCCGACCAGGGCCGACGCGGCGTCAGCATCAGGGTGGGGCTCGATCTGCCCTACCCGGTCGACATCGCGACGGTGGCCCGCGCAGTCCACCAGCAGGTCGCCGAGCGGGTGACCCGGCTCGCCGGGGCGGACGACGCGAGGATCACCCTGGTGGTCGAACGCCTGGTCACCCGGGCCGCGAGCGGACGAGTGCAATGACCGCAGGCACCCCCGCCGAAACCCCCGCCGACGCCCTCGCCGGAACTGGCACCGCCACGGACCCAGCGGCGCAGCACGACGGCGTCGGCACGCTGCGCGCGCGCCGCTTCTGGTCCGCCCGGCGCAACGTGGCGGCCCTGGCGGCCCTGGTGCTCGGCGGCGCGGCGGGGGCGCTCCTCTACGAGGAGATCTACATCCAGTCGGGCCACCGAGCCCACGCCTGGCGCCTGCGCGTCGCCGACGACCTGGCGCACCGTCATCTCGACGACCACTGGGTGATCGCCGCGTCTGCCGTCGCCTGCGCTCTGGGACTCTGGCTGCTGGTCCTCGCCGCGACGCCCGGTCTGCGCCGCCTGCTGCCGCTGGCCGCCGTCGGGACCACCGGCGTCCGCGCGGCATTGGAACGCCGCGCCGCGGCCGCGATGCTGCAGCGCGCCGCCATAGAGGTGCCGGGCGTCCACGACGCCAGGGCCACGGTCGGCCGCCGTAAGGCGAAGGTCCAGGCCGTCGTCGGATTCGGCGACCGCGAGGAGGTCCGTGCGCTGCTGACCGAGCTGCTGGCGAGGGAACGCAAGGCGCTGGGACTGGTCCGACCTCCCATGATCAACGTGAAGATCCGAGGCAGGTCCAGGTGACGGCGCGGACCGCGATCAACCGCACGCTGCTCGCGCTCGTCGGGCTGGTGCTGCTCGCCGGCGGTGCGCTGCTGCTGGCCGGCGGTCTCGACCTGAACCACCGCTGGCACCTCGGCCTGCCCGCCGACTGGACCGTGACCCATCCGCACCACGCCGTGCTGACCGCCGCCGAGCGCACCCGCTGGCGCGGCAGCCCGTGGTGGTGGCCGACCGTCTTCGCCGCGCTCACCGCGACCACGTTGCTGTCCCTGTGGTGGCTGCTCGCGCAACTCAGCCGGGGCAGGACCGGTGAGGTCACCCTCCCGGACACGGCGGACGTACCGGTGCTGCTCCGCGGCGGCACGCTGGCCAAGGCTGTCGCGGACGAGGCCGGGCGCCTTCCGGGCGTTGCCCGGGCCCGGGTGCGCCTGCTCGGCGGTCCCCGCCGCCCGCACGCCCGGGTGGCGCTGACCCTCGCACCCGGCGCGGCTCCCGGTCCGGTGCTCCGCGACCTCTCCGACGGACCGCTCGCCGATGCCCGCGCCGCGACCGGGCTCGCCAGGCTGCTCGCCGACGCCCGGGTCCGCGTCGAACCGGGCCCGGTCAGCCGGGTGCGCTAGCCGGGTGGCCTGGCCGGGTGCCGACGGCCGTCACCGCAGGCGGGGCCCGCGCCGGGCCGACCGTGCGTCAGATCCCGTGCAGCGCCCCGCCGTCCACCGGCACCATCACCCCGGTGAGGTACGAGGCCCCGGGCGACAGCAGGAAGGCGGCGACCCTGCCGAACTCCTCGGGGCGCCCGTAGCGCCGCAGCGGGATCGTCGCGCTCGCCCGCGCGCGGGCCGCCTCCGGATCGTCCGAGAGCCCGTCCAGGTGCTGCACCCGCTCCGTGTCGATCCGGGCGGGGAGCAGCCCGAAGACTCGGATCCCGCGCGGCCCGAGCTCGTTGGCGAGAGTCTTGGCAGCCATCGCCAGTCCCGGCCGCAGGCCGTTGGAGATGGCGAGGCCACCGATCGGTTCGCGCACCGAGCCCGACAGCACGAAGCCGATGGCGCCGCCCTCGCCGAGCGCTGCGGCGAAGGTCCGGGCGATGCGGATCGCGCCCAGGAACACCGAGCCGAAGGCGTCCTGCCACTGCTCGTCGGTCGCCTCCAGGCTCGTCCCCGCGGGCGGTCCGCCGACGCTGATCAGCACGCCGTCGACCCGTCCGAAGTGCTCCCTCGCCGCCGCGACCAGCCGGTCGCCGGTGTCCACGGCTGCGTTGTCGGCGACGACGCCGAGCGCCCGATCGGGACCGCCGAGGCGCTTGACCGCGTCGTCGACCGAAGCCTGCGACCGGCCGGTCAGCACGACCTTCGCGCCGTCGGCGACAAGCTCGGCGGCACTGGCGAAGCCCAGGCCGCGGGTCGCGGCGGTGACGGCGTAGACCCGCCCGTCCAGTCCCAGATCCACGGTGTCAGTGCTCCTCGTCGAGGGTGAAGGCGGTGTTGACCAGGGCGACGTGGGTGAAGGCCTGCGGGGTGTTGCCCAGCTGGCGCGCGGCCACCGGGTCCCACTCCTCGGAGATCAGGCCGAGGTCGTTGGAGATTGCGGCGACCCGCTCGAACAGCTCCCGGCCCTCCTCGCGGCGGCCGATGGCGACCAGGGCGTCGGCGAGCCAGAACGAGCAGGCCAGGAAGGCCCCCTCCTCCCCGGCCAGTCCGTCGATCGCGGAGTCCTCGACCGCGCCGGTCGAGTAGCGCCGGACGAACCCGCCGTGGTCCAACTGGTCCCTGACTGCTTCGACGGTGCCGATGACGCGCGGGTCGTCAGGTGGCAGGAAGCCCGTCTTGACCACGAACAGCGTCGCCGCGTCGAGTTCCTTGCCGCCGTAGTACTGCGTGAACGAGCCGAGCGCCGGATCGTAGCCCTTCGCGCAGACGTCCGCGTGGATGGTGTCGCGTACTGTGCGCCAGTGCTCCACCGGCGCGGGCAGCCCGGTGGCCTCCGCCATCTTCACGGCCCGGTCGAAGGCCACCCAGCACATCACCTTGGAGTGGACGAAGTGGCGGCGCCCGCCGCGCACCTCCCACAGCCCCTCGTCCGGGTCGCCCCAGTGGGCGTCAAGGAACGTCATCAGTGCCCTGATCAACCCCCAGACGTGACGCTCCATCGGAATGCCCGCGGTGAGTGCCAGGTGCAGCGTGTCGATCACCTCGCCGTACACGTCCAGTTGCAACTGGTCCACGGCGGCGTTGCCGAAGCGCACCGGTACCGAGCCCTCGTAGCCGGGGAGCCAGTCGGCGACGATCTCGGTGAGCCGGCGCTCGCCGGCGACCCCGTACATCGTCTGCAGGTCGGCCGGGTCGCCGGCGATGGCGCGCAGCAGCCACTCGCGCCAGGCAGAGGCCTCCTCGACATAGCCGCTGCGCAGCAGCGCGGACAGGGTCATGGTGGAGTCGCGCAGCCAGCAGAAGCGGTAGTCCCAGTTGCGCTCCCCGCCGATCTGCTCGGGCAGGGCGGCGGTGACAGCGGCGACGATGCCTCCGGTCGGATCGAAGGTCAGCGCCTTGAGGATGACCAGCGAGCGGACCACCGCGTCCCGGTACCGGCCTTGGTACTGGCACACCGAGGCCCACTCCTGCCAGGCCAGCAGGGTCTCCAGGAGCGACCTCTCCGCGTCCTGGCGCGGCGGCGTGGAATGGTGCGAGGGCAGCCAGCTCATCACTATCGGCACCCGGTCCCCGGCGCTGACCGTGAACTCCGACACGGTCGCGAAGTCCTTGCCGTAGGCGCGGATCGACGGGTGGCCGCGCAGCCACACCGAGTCGGGGCCGGCCACCGCGACCCGGTGGTGGTCGGTGCGCCGCACCCACGGCACCACCCGCCCGTAGTCGAAGCGCAGCCGCAGCTCGCCGCGCATCTCCACGGTCCCCGACACGCCCTCGACGATGCGCATCAGATCCGGAGTGCGGTCCCGCTGCGGCATGAAGTCGATCACCTTGACCGTCCCGGTCGGGGTCTCCCAGAGCGTCTCCAGGACCAGGCTGTCGCCTCGGTACGCGCGGCTGGTGCACTCCACGGCGCCGACCGGCGCGATCCGCCAGTGCCCCTGCTCGTCGCCGCCGAGCAACGCGGCGAAGCAGGAGGGGGAGTCGAAGCGGGGGAGGCAGAGCCAGTCGACGGAGCCGTCCCGGCCCACCAGGGCCGCGGTCTGCAGGTCTCCGATGAGCGCGTAGTCCTCGATGCGTCCCGGCACGTGCGGTCCCCTTCGTTTTCCAGATGGCCAGTCCGAGCACCCGCCCTGTGGATCTCCCCGGACGGAACCTCGCCGCGACGCTACTCCCCGCCGACCCCCGTAGTCGCGGCAACAGGCGGTGTCGGTGCGTACTCAGTGGACTTCGCCGCAGCCTCCGCGCGGCGGCGGTCCCGCAGGTCGCGGCGCAGCAGCACCCACCACCCGATCGGGATCATCACGGCGAACAGCCACCACTGGATCGCGTACGGCAGGTGCACGCCCTTGCCGACGACCGCCTGGCTGTTGCTGGACGCGTTCGGCCCCGGCACCAGCTCCGCAGAGTCCGCCGCCGGCGGCGCGGGGCTGGTCCCGGTCAGTTCCAGGTAGCCGGCCAGGACCGGTTCGGGCAGCCGCTTCGCCTGCTCCGCGCTGTCGATCAGCATGTACTGCCGGGCGGGCAGCCCCTGGACGTCGCGGATGCCGGTCGCGGCCGAGGTCTCGTCCGGGCGCAGCCGCCCGCTCACCGTCACCGTGCCACCGGGCGCGCCCGGCACCGTCGGGTACTCGGCGCCGCTGTTGTTGCCCGGCTGCACCCAGCCCCGGTTCACCAGGACCGCCTTGCCGTCGGCGGTGACCAGCGGGGTGATGACGTAGAAGCCGATGCTGTCGCCCGCGGCGTCGGTACGGTGCCGCACCACGAACTCGTGCGCCTGGTCGTAGTGTCCGGTCGCGGTGACCGTGCGGTACGTCTCGCCCGCCGGCACGCTCACGCCGGGCCGGGTCAGCGACTCCATCGGCGTCGGCCTGGCGGCCAGGTTCTGGGAGATCACCTGGTTGCTGCGGTTGGTCTGCTGGTAGCGGTGGAACTGCCACACGCCCAGCCAGTACATGGCCGGGATCAGCAGCAGGAACACCAGAGTCAGGATCACCCAGCGCCGGGTCAGCAGGATGCGGAACACCTCATGACGGTACCTCCGCCCGTTGCGGGGCCCGTCGCCGGGTACCCCGGGCACGGTCGGACCGCGCGGCGCCGCCGTCTACTGCTGCGGCACGACCCGCTGCAGCAGCTGCAGGAAGGCGGCCTCGTCCACGACCGGGGTGCCGACCTCCCGCGCTCGCCGGGCCTTCGTCGTCCAGCCGCCCGGCTCGTTGGTGACCAGCAGGCTGGTGCGGCTGCTCACCGAGCTCGCGACATGCAGGCCCGCCTCGGTCAGCCGGTCCTCCAGCACCTCACGGTCCGTCGCGGTGTCGCCGCTGATCGCCACCCGCATCCCCTGCACCAGCGGCCGCTCCGGGTCGTACCGCCCGGGGTTCGGAAAGGGGCAGGCGGGCCGCCGCCGCGCCGAACGGTACGAGCTCCAGCCGGCGCCGCGCGTGGCCCCGCCCCGGGCGGAGGCGGAGGCGGTGCCCGAGGCGGCGTCGTCGCCCAGGTCCGCCAGCGGCACGCAGGTGTGCAGCGGCAGCCGCAGCCCGGCCTCGGCCGCCAGCCGCAGGCTGGGCCGGAACACCTCCGCCAGCACCCGGGCGTCGTCCAGCGCGTGGTGCGCCTGACGGGGGATCACCCCGAAGTGTCCCGCCAACGTCCCCAGCCGGTGGTTGGCCAGCGGCAGCCGCAGGTCCCGCGCGAGCACGATGGTGCACAGCCGCTGCTCGACCGGCGCGCGGCCACCCATCCGGGCGTACTCGCGCGAGATCATCGACCAGTCGAAGAGCGCGTTGTGCGCGACCAGCACCCGGCCGTCGAGCTGCTCCGCGAGCGTCTCGGCGATCTCCGGGAAGGTAGGGGCACCCTCCAGGTGCTCGCTGGTCAGCCCGTGGATCCAGACCGGGCCGGGATCGCGGCCGGGATTGACCGGCGTGTACCAGTGGTCGAGCACCTCGCCCCGCGGATCGAGCCGGTAGACGCCCACCGACACGATCCGGTCGGTGCGGCCCAGGCCGGTCGTCTCGACGTCCACCACGGCCCAGCCACCCTCGGGGTAGGGGTAACCGGTGCGGTGCTCATCCGTCGTCTCCAGCCTGGTCGTTTCCATGGTCGCTCAGAATACGGGCCGCCTCTGACACCTTTTACCGGACCTCAGCCGCCGGACCTCGGATGGCGGACCTCGCCCGCAGGCACCAGGACTGACCCGCGTTCAGGCGCCCGGGTCGGTCACCTGACCCAGGAACAGCGTCCGGCCGTCGGTGACGTCCCTGATCAGAAAGAGGAAGGGGCGGTCGAAGCTCAGGCTCCGGCCGGGAGCCGCCTGCGCGCTCGTGGCCTCGCCCACGATGCCCGTGGCCGCTGCCGCCGTCGTCCCGTCCTCGGTCACCGCGACCCGGGTCCGCTGCGCCACCTCGGCCAGGTGCAGTGCCTCGCCGTTCGCCGGGATGCCGCCGAGGTCCGCCGCGTTCGTGAACGCCGTGCGCATCCCCATGCCCTGCAGAACCGAGTCCAGCCGCCCGCCGTAGTCGAAGCCGAAGCGCGGCACCGAGAGGTCGAGACGGGTGCGCTGCAGGCCGCCGAGCAGCCCGTCCAGCACCGGGGCGGTCAGCGCCGCGCTGCGTCCCGAGAAGTCACCCGAATCGGGGAGCAGCAGATCCATCGCCAGATGCCCGCCCTGGTACGGGAGCTCGACCGCCTGCCAGCCCGGCACGGCCGCGTACGGCACCGGCTGCGTACGGTGCATCAGCTGGGCCGTGACGGTGCGCCCGCTCTGCAGGTGGAACGGCGCCGGGGCGGTCTCGGGCTTCGCGAACGGTTCCGCCCAGGCCGCGTGCAGATACAGCGCGTCGGTGAGGACGAGGCGGGTGAGGCCGTCAACCGATCCCTGCCCCAGCAACTCCTTGACCGCACCGTGGGTCTGCTGGTCCACCAGCTGGTTGACGGCCCGGCGCGCTCCGTCCGGGTCCCTGCCGAAGTCCGTCGTTCGCACCCCCGTGTCGAACGCGGACGCCAGCGTCCCCAGGTAGGGCTGCTGGATCCGGTAGCCCTGCTGCACCCAGAGGGTGTCCGCCTGCTCCAGGGTCGTGTGGTCGGCCTTCGACGCTGCCTGCTCGGCCCGGTCGAGCGCGCCCACCGCCTGGGCGTACTGCTCCGGCGTGAGGGTGGTGTGGAGCATCCGGGTGATCTCGGTCCGGGTCGCCCCGCGCGTCCCCGGCAGCAGCATCGCCAGCGCCGTCGCCAGGCTGGACGGCGACAGCGTCAGGTTCCCCGGGGCCCCGCCCGCCCCGGGGGCCGCCAGCGAGTGCAGCAGGTCCAGGCCGAGCACCGTGCTGGAGCGGGCGGCGTCCATGCGCTCGACGGCGGTGACCGGCGGTGGCGCGGCCGGCGCGGTCAACCGGATGAGTGTGGTGTCGGCCGCCGGCTCGGCTCCGAGCGGCGACGCGTAGACGGCGGCGCCCACCAGCACACCGGCCGCTGCCAGTCCGACGGCGATCCTGCCGCGCACGCGGCCCTTCCTCGGCTTGGTCACGACCCTGGGACGCGACACCTCCGTCGCCGGTTCCAGCGCTACCGCGCCCGGTGTGGGCCGCGTCGGGCCGGGACGCCGGAACCACCCCGCCGGAATATCGTGGGTCGGGGAACCGTCGTCACCCCTGCAGCTTCGTTCCAAGAGCGTTCCAAGACCGTTCCAAGAGATGAGAGTCCATGCGCGCCACCGTCATCCACGGCCCCAACGACATCCGTATCGAGGAGGTCCCGGACCCGTCGATACGCAAGCCCACCGACGCAGTGGTCCGCAATGTTCTGGCCTGCATCTGCGGCAGCGACCTGTGGGCCTACCGCGGTGTGGCCGCGCGTGAGGTCGGGCAGCGGATCGGCCACGAGTTCCTCGGCGTGGTGGAGTCCGTGGGCTCCGAGGTCCGCGGCTTCAAGCCGGGAGACCTCGTCGTGGCCCCCTTCGTCTGGTCCGACGGCGTGTGCGAGTTCTGCGTCGAGGGCCTGCAGACCTCCTGCCCGCACGGCGGCTTCTGGGGCAGCCCCGGCTCCGACGGCGGTCAGGGCGAGGCCGTTCGGATCCCCTTCGCCGACGGCACCCTGGTGCAGCTCCCCAAGGACGCCGCCTCGGACGAGCGCCTGCTCACGGCCCTGCTGGCGCTCTCCGACGTGATGGCGACCGGCCACCACGCGGCGCTCGCCGCGGGAGTGCGTCCCGGTTCGACCGTCGCCGTGGTCGGCGACGGCGCGGTGGGTCTGTGCGGCGTGCTGGCGGCGCAGCGCCTGGGCGCGGAGCGCATCATCGCGCTGGGCCGGCACGAGGCCCGTACCGCCATCGCGCAGAAGTTCGGCGCGACGGACGTCGTCGCGGCCCGCGGCGAGGAGGCCGTGGCCGCGGTGAAGGCGCTGACCGGCGGCGTCGGCGCCCATGCGGTCCTGGAGGCGGTGGGCACCGAGGAGTCGATGCGCACCGCCATCTCGATCACCCGCGACGGCGGCGCGGTGGGCTATGTCGGAGTGCCGCACGGCGGCAGCGCGGGCGTGGACATCGGCCAGATGTTTGACCGCAATGTCGCGCTGCGCGGCGGCGTCGCACCGGCCCGCGCCTACATCCCGGAACTGCTCGCCGACGTCCTCTCCGGACGGATCGACCCGTCGCCGGTCTTCGACGCGACGGTGGACCTGGACGGCGTGCCGGGAGGCTACCGCTCGATGGACGAGCGCACCGCCCTCAAGGTGAAGATCACCTTCTAGGAGGGTGCCCCCGCGTCCCTGGCCGGTCGGTCCGTCAACGGAAGGCGGACTGGCCGGTCAGGGCCTGGCCGATGACCAGTTGGTGCATCTCCACCGTGCCCTCGTAGGTCAGCACGCTCTCCAGGTTGGCGGCGTGGCGCATCACCGGGTACTCGAAGCTGATGCCGTTGGCGCCGAGGATGGTCCGGGCGGTGCGGGCGATCTCGATGGCCTCGCGCACGTTGTTGAGCTTGCCGTAGCTGACCTGCTCGGGGCGCAGCGTCCCCGCGTCCATCCGGCGGCCCAGGTGCAGGGCCAGCAGCAGGCCCTTGTTGAGCTCCAGGGACATGTCGGCGAGCTTGGCCTGGGTGAGCTGGAAGCCGCCGATGGGCCGGCCGAACTGCTCGCGGGTGATGCTGTACTCGCGGGCGGCCTCCAGGCAGCTGCGGGCCGCGCCCAGCGCGCCCCAGACAATGCCGTAGCGGGCCTGGTTGAGGCAGCTCAGCGGGCCCTTGAGGCCGCGGACCTCGGGGAGCGCGGCCTCAGCCGGAAGCCGCACGTTGTCGAGCACGAGCTCGCTGGTCACCGAGGCGCGCAGCGAGGCCTTGTGCTTGATCTCCGGGGCGGAGAAACCCGGGGCGTCGGTCGGGACGACGAAGCCGCGGATGCCCTCGTCGGTCTGCGCCCAGACCACGGCGACCCCGGCGACGGAGCCGTTGGTGATCCACATCTTGCGCCCGTTCAGCACCCAGTCCGAGCCCTCGCGCTTGGCGTGGGTACGCATGGACGCCGGGTCGGAGCCGTGGTCGGGCTCGGTCAGACCGAAGCAGCCGATGATCTCCCCAGCCGCCATTCCGGGCAGCCACCGCAGGCGGTGCTCCTCGGAGCCCCAGCGGTGGATCGCGTACATCGCCAGCGAGCCCTGGACCGAGACCAGGGACCGCAGCCCGGAGTCCGCGGCTTCCAACTCCAGGCAGGCCAGGCCGTACTGGACCGCACTGGCGCCGGCGCAGCCGTAGCCCTCGAGGTGCATGCCGAGCGCGCCGATGGCACCCAGCTCGCGGGCCAGCTCGCGGACCTCGGGCAGCTCGCCGCGCTCGTACCAGTCGGCGATGTGCGGCATCACCCGGTCGTTGCACCAGGCCCGGACGGTGTCGCGGACGGCCAGGTCCTCGGCGTCGAAGAGCTCGTCGAAGCCGAGCGGGTCGCGGGGGTCGAGCGTGGTCTTTGTCATCGCGGAACCTCGGGTCGGTGCGGAGAGGGCGGGTCGGGAACGGAGTCGGCGAGAGGAGAAACGTCCGGGTCGGACATCAGCCAGGCGCGCAGGGCCTCGTCGTGCTGCCCCAGCCGGGGCGGTGCGACGGGCGGACGGACGGGCGTCGCGGACAGCCGCAGCGGGCTGCGGACCTGCGGGACACGGCCCGGGCCGACCTCGACGACGGGGTGCAGGCCCAGCTCGTCCGCGAGGGCGAAGGCCCCGGCGAGATCGTTCACCGGGCCGCAGGGGACGCCGGCCTCGGTGAGCCGCCGCTGCCAGTGGGCGGCGGGGTGGGCGGCGAGCGCGGACTCCAGGGCGGCGACGAGCGCGGGGCGGTTGCGGACCCGCTCGGCGTTCGTCGCGAAGCGCGGGTCCTCGGCGAGCCGGGGGACGGCGACGGCTTTGGCCAGGGCGCGGAACTGTCCGTCGTTGCCGCAGGCCACGGCCAGGAGTTCGCGCGGCCCGTTCGACCCGCTCGGCCCGCCCGCCCCGCTCGGCCCGCAATGCAGCGTCTCGTACGGGGCGATGCTGGGGTGCTGGTTGCCCATAGCCCTCGGGGCGAGGCCGGTGGCGAGGTAGCCGGCGGCCTGGTTGGCGAGCGAACCGAGCAGGCTGGAGAGCAGGTTGACCTCGACCAGCTGTCCCTCGCCGGTACGGTCCCGGTGCCGCAGCGCGGCCAGGATCGCGGTGACCGCGTCCTTCGCGGTGAGCACGTCCACCAGCGCGACGCCGACCTTGTGCGGCTCGCCGTCCGGCTCCCCGGTGATGCTCATCAGCCCGCCGACGGCCTGTACCACGAAGTCGTAGCCGGGAAGGTCGCTGCCGCTGCCGAAGCCGCTGATCGAGCAGTAGACCAGGCCGGGGTTCGCGGCGAGGGTCGAGGCGGCGTCCAGACCGTAGCGGGCGAGGGAGCCGGGGCGGAAGTTCTCGACCAGGATGTCGGCGCGGCGGGCCAGTTCGCGGGCCGCGCCCGCGTCGGCGGGGTCGGCCAGGTCGAGGGTGAGGCCCTGCTTGCTGCGGTTGGCGGCGTCGAAGTAGGCGGCGGTGCCGTCCACGAAGGGCGGGCCCCAGGCGCGGGTGTCGTCGCCGCTGCCCGGACGCTCGACCTTGACGACGGTCGCGCCGAGGTCGGCCAGGGTGGCGGTGGCGAGCGGCCCGGCGAGCACCCGGCTGAAGTCGGCGACCAGGATGCCGTCCAGCGGCGCGGCGGCTCGGCGGGGCGCGGCGGAGTCGGGCACGGTTCACCTCCCTTGGGGGTGTCCATGATTCCAAGATCGCCACGACCCGTGGAATAGGCCGTGCCGGTGAGTTCCGCCACCTGGACCGGACGTCTCGGCTATGGCAGGCGGCGCAGGGTCTTGATGCTGAGGACGGGCAGCGGGACGGAGGGGCCCAGCTGCCGGGACGGCAGCGGGTGGGCCACCTCCGGTGCCGGTGCAGGCGGTACCGGTTGCGCCAGCCGTACCGCGCCGAACGGGCGTCTCCGCGGCTCGAGCTCTGAAAATGGGTTGCGTGTGGGCATGACAAGCCTCCGCAGGTGTCCGACAAGGACGGTGCGCACTCGAAGGGGTTCCACCCGTACAACGACCGCACCCGCGCCGGGTAGCGGTCTGGATCGCCAATCGCTACAGAACTTCGTCGACAAAACTCCACGCCCGTCGGAGTGGGAGCCTTCGCTCGCCGGGGCTGTCGGCGATCGCGACTAGGCTGGTGCCATACCTGGGGAGGTGCATGCCGTGCTGATCGACACGTTCGGGCGCCGGGCGGTGGATCTGCGGGTCTCGTTGACCGACCGCTGCAATCTGCGTTGCACGTACTGCATGCCCGAGCAGGGGCTGGCGTGGCTGCCCAAGCCGCAGTTGCTGACCGATGCGGAGATCGTGCGGCTGGTGCGGATCGCGGTGGCCGACCTGGGCGTGAGCGAGGTCCGCTTCACCGGCGGGGAGCCGCTGGTGCGCCCGGGGGTGGTGGGGATCGTGGCCGCGTGCGCGCAGTTGACGCCCCGCCCGGAGCTGTCATTGACCACCAACGGCATCGGTCTCGCCCGCACCGCCACCGCGCTGCGCGAGGCGGGTCTGGACCGGGTCAACGTCTCCCTGGACACCTTGGACCGCGAGACCTTCCACACGCTGACGCGCCGCGATCGCCTGCCGGATGTGATAGCCGGGCTGGCCGCGGCCGATGCGGCGGGGCTGCGGCCGGTCAAGGTGAACACGGTGCTGATGCGCGGGGTCAACGACGGCCAGGCGGCGGATTTGCTGGGCTGGTGTCTGGAGCGCGGTTACGAGTTGCGATTCATCGAGCAGATGCCGTTGGACGCGCAGCACGGCTGGGACCGGTCCACGATGGTCACCGCCGAGGAGATCCTGGCCCTGTTGAGCGAGCGCTTCACGCTGGTTCCCGAGCCTGACGAGCGCCGTGGGGCGGCGCCGGCCGAGCGCTGGCTGGTGGAGGGCTTCACCGCCGCCGACGGCGCCCCGGCGCGGGTCGGGGTGATCGCGAGTGTGACCCGGCCGTTCTGCCGGGCCTGTGACCGCACCCGGCTGACCGCCGACGGCCAGATCCGCAACTGCCTGTTCGCCACGAGTGAGACCGACCTGCGCGGCGCCCTGCGCGAGGGCGGCAGTGATCTGGAGATCGCCGAACTGTGGCGCAAGGCGATGTGGGGCAAGAAGGCCGGCGCCGGCATCGACAACCCGGACTTCGCCCAGCCCGAGCGCCCCATGTCCGCCATCGGTGGCTGACCCCGATCCCGGCTGATCCCGATCCGGGCTGACTCCGATCCGGGCTGACCCCGAGCGCGGCCTGCCGGCCCGGACCGACGGGCGGTCAGCTCTCGACCGGCGTCCAGTCCGCGAACGGGACCACGTCCTTCAGGAAGCCCCGGAGGTCGAGGAACTGCGACAGGTACTCCCTGTGCTCCTCGCACGCCAGCCAGGTCTTGCGGCGCTCGGGCGTGTGCAGCTTGGGGTTGTTCCACGCCAGAACCCAGACGGCGACCTGGCGGCAGCCCTTCGCGGAACAGTGCGGGATCTCGGTGCTCATCCCTGAAGTATCACCGTTGGATCCCCTCGCCGCAGACATGGCGATGCCGGGCAGCCACGGGGGGAGCCACCCGGCATCAGTCCATCGCTCCGACGGGGGATGCGGAGCGCGTAGGCAGTATTGCACGCGAGCCGGGGCTGTGAACCGGAGAACGATTGGAATCTTGTTGAGCTTGGTTTAGGACTCCGCCAAGGCCGTGAACAGCCTGTGTGCGTACGGTCCGTCAGCCCTGGCCGGGAGGCGCGGCAGGGGAGTTCGTCGTCTGCAAGCCGGGTCCGACCATCGGCGGCGGCTGGTGCCCGACGAAGCTGTCCGGCAGTCCCGGGGCGTTCTCCCGCCCGGCGTTGGCGATCACCACGGCCACGTAGGGGATGAAAGTCCCACCGATCAGCGCGATGATCGCGACGATCCGGGACTCCTTCCAGAGCACCACGGCCAGGATCACGCACACTGTCCGGACCGCCATCGAGATCATGTAGCGGCGCTGACGGCGGCGCACATCCTCGGTCAGACTCGACCGCGCACCCGTGATCCGGATGACCCCGGACCTGTCCTTCGACTTCCGCATGTCGTCACCGTACGCCGCCCGCCACCGGCCGGAACCGCCGGGGCGCCTGCTTTCGAAGGATTTCTCCCCGCAGGCGCCCCGGTGGCGATCAGCCGTCCCCCCAGTCCCGCGCGAGGGGTCGGAACGAGGGCTCAGGACGCCTGGCTCACCGAACTCATGTTGAAGTCCGGGATCCGCACCGGCGGCATCGCCGCCCGGGTGAACCAGTCGCTCCACTCGCGCGGCAGGCAGCGCTCCGTCGGTCCCACCTCGGTGATCCGACCCAGCAGGTCCACCGGCGACTCGTTGAAGCGGAAGTTGTTGACCGCCCCGGTGACCTCGCCGTTCTCCACCAGATAGACGCCGTCCCGGGTCAGCCCGGTGAGCAGCAGCGTCGCCGGGTCCACCTCGCGGATGTACCAGAGGCAGGTCAGCAGCAGGCCCCGCTCGGTGCTCGCGACCATCTGCTCCAGCGTGGGCGCGGAAGCCTGACCGTCGCCTGTGGCGCTGCTCGCCGGGCTGGGACCTTCAAGGCTGGGACCTTCAAGGATGAGATTCCCCGGGGCCGGACGCACCGGCAGCCCGGTCAGCCCCGCCGAGTGGCGGGTCGTCGTCAGGTTCGCCAGCCGGCCGTCGCGCAGCCAGTCCGTCGGTTCCAGTGCCAGCCCGTTGTCGAAGGCCGAGGTGTCGCCGCCGGAGGCGTGCGCGATCACGAACGGGGACGACTCCAACTGCGGGTACGCCGGGTCGCTGCGCAGGGTCAGCGGCAGCGGCGACAACTGGTCGCCCAGCCGGGTGCCCCCGCCCGGCTTGGAGAAGACCGTGCGGCCCTCCGCCGCGTCCCGGCCTCCCGCCGACCAGCTCATGTAGATCATCAGATCGGCCAGCGCCGACGGCGGCAGCAGCGTCTCGTACCGACCTGCGGGCAGGTCGACGCGCCGTTCCGCCCAGCGGAGACGCTGCGCGAGCTGCTCCTCCAGCGCGCCCGGGTCCACGTCCCGGAAGTCGCGGGTGGCCGCGCCGGCCCAGGCCGACGCGGCCAGGTCGGCGGTCTTGGCGTTGAGCTCGACCGTGCCGGTGGGCTGGTCATGGCGTAGCCGCAGACCGGTGGAGCTGCCGAGGTAGCTGGAGGTCATCGAGTGGTTGGCGAAGCCGTAGAGCAGCCGGCCGCTCTTCCCGGCACGCGCGAAGGACTCGCCCAGCGCCGGGGCGAAGTCGGCGAAGACGTCCACGCCGGTCTCGGCGGGAGCGGCAGTGAAGTCCGCGGACTGCTGCCCGTACGGCTGGACCAGCGGCTGCGCGTCCTCGGCGGGACCGGCCTCGCGGGCCGCCGCCTCGGCGGCCCGCACCAGCGACTCCACCTCGTCCAGCGTCACCGCCTCCCGCGACACCACGCCGGAGGCAGTGCCCTCCCGGCCGTCGACCGTGGCGATCACGGTCAGCGTCCGGCCGCGGGTCACGCCGTTGGTCGTCAGCGCGTTGCCCGCCCAGCGAAGGTTGGCGTTGGACTCCTCGTCGGCGATCACGATGCAGCCGTCCGAACGGGACAGCGCGAGAGCGCGCTCGACGATCTCGTGCGGGGCCAAGCCCCGAAGCTCTCGATCGGACATCAGCGACCGGCCTCCTGCTGGGTGTTGAGCACGTTGACGGAGCGGAACAGCGCCGAGGGGCAGCCGTGCGAGACCGCCGCGACCTGGCCCGGCTGGGCCTTGCCGCAGTTGAAGGCGCCGCCCAGGAGATAGGTCTGCGGGCCGCCGACGGCCTCCATGGAGCCCCAGAAGTCGGTGGTGGTGGCCTGGTAGGCGACGTCCTTGAGCTGGCCCGCGAGTCGGCCGTTCCGGATCCGGTAGAAGCGCTGCCCGGTGAACTGGAAGTTGTAGCGCTGCATGTCGATGGACCAGGAGCGGTCGCCGACGACGTACACGCCGTCCTCGACGCCCGCGATCAGCCCGGCGGTGTCGGGGCCTCCCGTGGCGGGTTGCAGCGACACGTTCGCCATCCGCTGCACGGGGACGTGTGCGGGGGAGTCGGCGAAGGCGCAGCCGTTGGAGCGGCCCAGGCCCTTGAGCTTCGCCATCCGCCGGTCCAGCTGGTAGCCGACCAGGGTGCCGTCCTTGACCAGGTCCCAGGACTGGGTCCGGACGCCCTCGTCGTCGTAGCCGATGGTGGACAGGCCGTGCTCGGCGGTGCGGTCGCCGACGACGTGCATGATGTCCGAGCCGTAGCGCAGACTGCCCAGCTTGTCGAAGGTCGCGAACGAGGTCCCGGCGTAGGCGGCCTCGTAGCCCAGCGCGCGGTCCAGCTCGGTGGCGTGGCCGATCGACTCGTGGATGGTCAGCCACAGGTTGGTCGGGTCGATGACCAGGTCGTAGCGGCCTGCCTCGACGCTGGGAGCCTTCATCTTCTCGGCCAGCAGCGTCGGGATCTCGGCGAGTTCGGCTTCCCAGTCCCAGCCCGTGCCCTTCAGGCTGCGTCCATCGGCGGACGACCCACGAACCCCCGTGAGGTATTCCCAGCCGCGCCCGGCCGGCGGTGCCACGGTCCGCATCGAGTCGAACGCGCCTGACCTCTCGTCCACGGAGACGGCTTCCAGTTCCGGGTTCAGCCTGATCCGCTGCTGCGTGGTGACCGTTCCGGCCGTGTCGGCATAGAACTTGTTCTCCTGGACCGTGAGCAGCGACGCCGTCACATGCGACACACCGTCCGCGCCCAGCAGTCGGCTGCTCCAGTCCGCGAGCAGCGCGGTCTTCTCGGCGTCCGACACCTCGAACGGGTTGACCTCGTAGGAGGAGACCCAGGTGGCGTCCTCGTACACCGGCTCCTCGGCCAGCTCGACCAGGTCCTCGGTGCCGGAGGCCGCGCCGATCCCGGCGGAGAGCCTGGCGACGGCCACGGCCTGTTCGGCGACGCGCGCCGCCGCCTCGGGCGTCAGGTCGACTCCGGCGGCGAAGCCCCAGGCCCCCTGGTGCACGACCCGCACGGCGAAGCCGAGTTGCAGGGTGTCCGAGGTCCCGGCGGGCCGGGCGTCGCGCAGCCGCCAGGAGGCGCTGCGGACCCGCTCCAACCGGAAGTCGGCGTGGCTCGCACCGAGCGCGCGGGCACGCGACAGCGCGGCGTCGGCGAGCGTACGCAGCGGTAGTGCCAGGAACGTGGGATCGAGGGACGACGATGTGTCCGGCATCAATCACCTTCCGAAAGTCGGTCGGACTCGGGCACCCGGTCCCGGGCACCGCTTCGCATCCTGCCCTGTCACGCGCCCGCGACACAGCAGGTTTTCCCGCGGCAGGTTTCCCGCGCCGGAGCGCCGCTGCCCGGGCCCGCCGGCAACCCATTCGCTTTTCCGGTCGCCCCCGGGGTACGGTGAGGACACAACGACGCGGGGTGGAGCAGCTCGGTAGCTCGCTGGGCTCATAACCCAGAGGTCGCAGGTTCAAATCCTGTCCCCGCTACTCAATGACAGAAGGCCCGGTGCATCAGCACCGGGCCTTCCGTCGTACCTGCCCTCTGCCGTACCGGAGCCCTCTGCCGTGCCCGCCCTCCGCCGGATCGGTGCCCTCGTACCTGGGCCGACCTTCGCGCACTGTGGGAAACCCACAGTTCAGCGTCGGTCTCGCTGTGGGTGGCCGATTCGCCGCCGCCGCGCGAATCCGGATAGCGTCGCCATGCACGGGCCGCATGCATTCAGCCATGTGCGCAGCCTGTCGACACAGGCAGTCGGCAGAGACCAGCAGAGATCCAGTAGAGAGAGGTGGACCTTTGAGCCGCTCGGTTCTCGTCACCGGAGGCAACCGGGGCATCGGCCTCGCCATCGCGCGGGCCTTCGCCGAGGCTGGTGACAAGGTCGCCTTCACCTATCGCTCCGGCGAGCCCCCGGAGGAGCTCACCCAGCTGGGCTGCCTGGGCGTCAGGTGCGACATCACCGACTCCGACCAGGTCGACCAGGCGTTCAAGCAGGTCGAGGCGGAGCACGGGCCGGTCCAGATCCTGGTCGCCAACGCGGGCGTCACCAAGGACACGCTGCTGCTGCGCATGACCGAGGAGGACTTCACCTCCGTCCTGGACACCAACCTCACCGGCGCCTTCCGCGTGGTGAAGCGTGCCTCCAAGACGATGATGCGGGCCCGCACCGGCCGGGTCGTGCTGATCTCCTCCGTGGTGGGCCTGTCCGGGTCGCCCGGCCAGGCGAACTACGCCGCGTCCAAGGCCGGGCTGGTGGGCTTCGCCCGCTCGCTGGCCCGCGAGCTCGGCCCGCGCAACATCACCGTCAACGTCGTCGCCCCCGGCTTCGTCGACACGGACATGACCGCGGTGCTCAGCGACGAGCGCCGCGCGGAGATCGTCTCGGGCGTGCCGCTGGGCCGTTACGCCGCGCCGGCCGAGATCGCCTCCACCGTGCGCTTCCTCTCCTCCGACGAGGCCGCATACATCACCGGAGCCGTCATTCCCGTCGACGGCGGATTGGGCATGGGTCACTGATCACCATGAGTGGAATCCTCGAGGGCAAGCGCATCCTCGTCACCGGAGTGCTGATGGAGTCCTCCATCGCGTTCCAGGTCGCGAAGCTGGCACAGGAGCAGGGCGCCGAGATCATCCTCACCGCCTTCCCCCGCCCGAGCCTGACCGAGCGGATCGCCAGGAAGCTGCCCAAGCCCGCCAAGGTCCTGGAGTTGGACGTCACCAACGCCGAGCACCTGGCCGGCCTGGCCGACCAGGTCCGCGAGCACCTCGGCGGTCTGGACGGCGTCGTGCACTCCATCGGTTTCGCGCCGCAGGACGCCCTGGGGGGCAACTTCCTGAACACCCCGTGGGAGTCCGTCGCAACGGCCGTACACGTCTCGGCGTTCTCGCTGAAGTCGCTGACCATGGCCTGCCTCCCGCTGATGGAGGAGGGCGGCTCGGTGGTCGGTCTGACCTTCGACGCCACCATCGCCTGGCCGCAGTACGACTGGATGGGCCCGGCGAAGGCCGCGCTGGAGGCCACCTCCCGCTATCTCGCCCGTGACCTCGGCAAGCAGAACGTGCGCTGCAACCTGGTCTCGGCCGGACCGATCAAGTCGATGGCCGCCAAGTCCATCCCCGGGTTCGAGCAACTGGCCGACACCTGGAACGTTCGCTCGCCGCTGTCCTGGGACGTCACCGACCCCGAGCCGGCCGGCCGCGGCGTGGTCGCGCTGCTCTCCGACTGGTTCCCCAAGACCACGGGCGAGATCGTCCACGTCGACGGCGGACTGCACGCCATCGGCGCCTGACGCTTCGCGTCTGCCGGGCGCCCGGTCAACGTCGCGAGGCCTGTACTACCCCCGGGTAGTACAGGCCTCGCGCAGTTCAGGCGTTCGCAGTTCAGGCACGCGCAGTTCGGGCACGCGGCGTTCAGGCGCGAAGCGCGGCGTCCTCGGCGTTGCAGCGGCCGATGACCCAGGCCGACTCTCCCGCCGCGCGCTCCCCGTCCCGGTCGCGGATCGCGGTGACGATGGCGGCGTGCGGGACATAGCGGTCAGGACTGAGCACCGGGCCGACGTCCCTGCGTAGATGGGCGCGGAGCACCTCACCGAGGTCCGCGTAGAGGGCGGCGAGCACCTCGTTGTGCGCGGCGGCGACCACCGACTGGTGGAATGCGGCGTCGGCCTGCACGAACGCCTCCGCGTCGCCGCCGTACCAGGCGTCCTCCCGCCGTGCGGAGGCGAGTTCGAGCAGTTCCAGGTCCCGGTCGGTACGCCGCTCCGCCGCGAGTCGGGCGCCGGAGGACTCCAGCGCCGCCCGCAGCTCCGCGACCTGCTCCTGCTCGGCGTCCGCGAAGCGCCGGTGCATCACACCGGCGAGCTCGCTGGTGGCCAGCACATAGGTTCCCGAGCCCTGCCGAATGTCCAGCAGGCCGTTATGGGCGAGCGCGCGCACCGCCTCGCGGACGGTGTTGCGGGCGACCCCGAGTTGCTCCACGAGTTCCACCTCGGTGGGGATGCGCGATCCCACCGGCCACTCGCCGGAGGTGATCTGGGCGCGCAGCTGAGCGATCACCTGGTCGGCCAGTGGTTCACGCCGGGGCGAGGTCAGCGCCATGGGATCTCCTTGTCACACAGTCTTCGACAGTGTTCAGAACACTGGTGGACACATCATCGCGCGTTTGCGCTACCGAAAACGGCGCGAGCAAGTCATCCCATCATTCTATGATGGTGCGATGCCTGCCGCTGAGACGACCACGCCGACACCCACGCCGACGCCACCGACCGCCCACCCGTCTACCCACTCGGCCACGCAGTCGACCGCGCCCCTGGCTGCCCCGCGGACGGCACCCCCCGCCTTCAGCCCGTCGCGCGCCCGCTGGCTGCTCGCGCTCGCCATCGCGCTCGCCGCCTTCAACCTGCGCCCCGCCGTCGCCGCCCTTGGCCCGATGCTCGGCCAGATCCGCGGCACCCTCCACATGAGCCCGGCCGTCGCGGGCATCCTCACCGCCCTCCCCTCCCTGTGCTTCGCACTCGTGGGCCTGCTCGCCCCCACCCTGGCCCGGCGGATCGGTCCCGCCGCCACCGTGTGCGCCGGAATGGGCGCGATCACCCTCGGCCTGGCCGCCCGCGCCTTCGCGCCCACCAGCGCCGTCTTTCTGCTGCTCAGCGCGCTCGCCCTGGCAGGCATCGCGGTCTCCAACGTGCTCATGCCGGTCCTGGTGAAGCGCTACTTCCCGGACCGGGTCGGCCCGATCACCGGCCTCTACTCGATGTCGCTGGCCCTCGGCACCTCCGCCGCCGCCGCGGTCGCCGTGCCGCTGACCAACGCGCTGGGCGGCAGCTGGCGCGTCGGCCTCGGAGTATGGTCGCTCACCGCCGCGGTCGCCCTGGCCCTCTGGCTGGCCCAGCTCGCCCTGCTCCGCCGCACCGACCCCGGTACGCCCGTCGCCCCGGTCCGGGTGAAGTTGCGGATCACCCGTAGCCGCACCGCCTGGGCTCTCGCCGCGTTCTTCGGCCTTCAAGCCACCGCCGCCTACGCCACCATGGGCTGGCTGCCGCAGATCTTCCAGGACGCCGGACTCTCCGCCACCCGGTCCGGCGTGCTCCTTGCCGTCACCATGGCCGTCGGCGCGCCGCTGGCCTTCCTCATCCCCGCCTTCGCCGCCCGCCGCCCCGACCAGGGCGGGATCGTGATCGCGCTCGCCGTCTGCGGCCTGGCAGCCTACGCGGGTCTGGCCTTCGCGCCGGCCGCCGCCCCGTGGGTCTGGGCGATCCTGGCCGGCTTCGCCAACTGCGCCTTCCCGCTCACCCTCACCATGATCGGCCTGCGGTCCCGCAGCAGCGAGGGCGTCGCCCGCCTCTCCGCCTTCACCCAGGGCGTCGGTTACCTCATCTCGGTGCCGGGGCCGATCTTGATCGGCGTCCTCTACCAGCGCGAGCACGGCTGGTACGGGCCGCTCGCCTTCCTGGCGGTCCTGATGACCGTCCAGGCCTTCGTCGGCCGCAGGGCGGCGCGTCCGCGCCAGATCGAGGACGAGGTCTGATCGTGGCCGATACCTGACCCCCTTCCGGCTCTCATCGGAGCGGATGGCAGACTCGACGTCATGCCTGTTCTCGAACCGAATCCCACCGGCGGAAACAAGAAGCTGCTGCAGATGTTCGGCCTGATCATCGCCATACTCGTGGTGATCGGCGTCATCGCCACCATCGCGACAAAACTCGGCTGACCAGCCCACCCGTCGCCCGGCCGGCACCCCTTCGGAAGTGCTTCGCACCTCCCTTCCTCCGGGATTTCTGGGAAGCTTGGAGCTATGAGCGTCGATTCGTCCCGCAGGATCATCGTCCTCCGTCACGCCAAGGCCGACTGGCCCTCCGTGCCCGACCACGAGCGGCCCCTCGCCGACCGTGGCCGCAAGGACGCACCCGTCGCCGGGCGCTGGCTCGCCGGCACCGGCATCATCCCCGACCTGGTTCTCTGCTCCACCGCCGAGCGCACCCGTGAGACCTGGAAGCTGTTCGCGCACGAGCTTCCGGTTCGGCCTCGGACGGTCTACGAGGAGCGCCTCTACGAGGCGAGCCCCGGCCAGCTCATCGAGGTCCTCCAGGAAGTACCCGAGGAGGTCGAGACGGTGCTGCTGGTCGGCCACAATCCGGGAGTCCAGGGCCTCACGGACGTCCTCGCCGGCGGCCACGAGGCGGACACCCTGCCCCGACTGCGCAGCACCGGCTTCCCCACGGCGGGCATCGCGGTGCTCACGGTCGACGTGCCCTGGAAGGCGGTCGAGCCGGGCGTCGCCCACCTCACCACCTTCTATTCGCCCAAGGACTCGGCCGGCACCAACAGCTGAACAGGGGCAACCCCTGAAACGGGCACGCAAGGGGGGCGCGCGAGAAGTCCCGCGCGCCCCCGTCGTGCTTCGGCAAGCCTTCGAACAAGCCTTCAGCAAGCCCGTCCGGCTCAGACCGACGGGATCGCGCCACCGTCCGCGTCCTCGACCTCTTCCCGCGAGATGCCGAGCAGATACAGCACGGTGTCCAGGAAGGGCACGTTGACGGCCGTGTCCGCGGCCTCCCGGACCACCGGCTTGGCGTTGAACGCCACCCCGAGCCCGGCCGCGTTGAGCATGTCCAGGTCGTTCGCGCCGTCGCCGATCGCGACGGTCTGCTCCAGCGGCACCCCGGCCTCCACCGCGAAGCGCTCCAGCATCCGCGCCTTGCCGGCCCGGTCCACGATGTCGCCGACGACCCGTCCGGTGAACTTGCCGTCTGCGACCTCCAGGGTGTTCGCGGCGGCGAAGTCCAGCCCGAGCCGTTCCACCAGGTCGTCGGTGACCTGGGTGAACCCGCCCGAGACGATGCCGACCTGGTAGCCGAGCCGCTTCAGGGTACGGATCAGGGTCCGCGCGCCGGGCGTCAACTGGACCTCGGCGCGCACCTTCGCGACCACGTCCGCGTCGAGGCCGGCCAGCAGGGCGACCCGCGCCCGCAGCGACTCCGCGAAGTCCAGCTCGCCGCGCATCGCCGCTGCCGTGAGTTCGGCGACCTCAGCCTCGCAGCCCGCGTGCGCCGCGAAGAGCTCGATCACCTCGTCCTGGATCAGGGTCGAGTCCACGTCCATCACGATCAGGCGCTTCGCCCGCCGTTGCAGACCCGAGCGGACCACGGCCACGTCGATCCGCTGCACGGCGGCCTCGGCGGCCAGCTCGGCCCGCAGCAGTTCCGTCGGCACGCCGGACACGGCCAGTTCCACCGCCGTGACGGGGTACTTCGCCAGCCGGAACACCCGGTCGATGTTGCCGCCGCAGTCGGTGATCCGCGCGCTCAGCGCCGCGACCGCGGCGGCCGTCAGCGGGTGGCCCAGGACGGTGACATGGGAGCGGCCCTCGCCACGCGGGCGGTTGTCGCCGATGCCCGAGATCACCTCGGCCTGCAGGCGCTGCCCGTCGGCCCACTGGTGCACATGGGCGCGGAGCTCGCCCTCGTGAGCGGGAGCGGTGACCAGGGCGCACAGCACTATCCGGCCCCGGGTCACCACCTGCTCGAAGTCGACGACGTCGACGCCGTACTCGGCGAGGGTGGTGAAGAGCCCGGTGGTGATTCCGGGGCGGTCCTTGCCGAAGACCTTGACCAGCAGGGTCCGGGGCTCGGTTGCGGGAGAGGCCGCAGGGGCCGGGGGCGATGCATGCATGGTGAGGGCAACGCTACCCGCCCGGCCCGCTCCCTCCGCGTACCGTCCCGCCTACCGGACAGTCAGTGCCCCGGCGGGGGCGCCGGCGGAGGCGGCGTCTGGGCCGGGCCGCCCGAGTACGGGTTGTATCCGCCCGGGTTCCGCGGCGGCGAGGTCGGCGGTGTCGGCGGCGGCGGCGGAGTGGACTGCGGCGGAGTGGACTGCGGTGGGGTGGGCGGAGCAGCGGGTGCGCCGCCCGAGCGGTACGGGTTGTCCGGAGCCGGGGGCGCCTGGCCGGGCTGCGGCGTCTGCGGCAGCCCGCCGTACCCCTGGGACGATCCGCCGTAGGCAGGAGGAGCGGCCGGCGGCGGCGCATAAGGCGGTGGTGTGTGCGGCTGCTGCGGCGTCGGGTACGGCTGCGGCCGGCCGGGCGCGTCGCCGGGAAGACCCTCCGGCGCGAGCGTCACCCGCTTGGCGGAAGCGAACCGCGCGACCAGCAGCGCCCCCAGGAAGCCGAACACCGCTCCCTCGACCAGCCCCAGCACCACGCCCAGCAGCAGGTTCCCGGTGATGCTCAGTCCCGCACCGACCGCGTCGAAGCCAAACACCGACAGGTTCGCGTTCACCGACACCGCCGCGAGCACCAGCAGCACCGGCACCACCACCGCGAGCGCCACCCCCAGCCGCAGCCCCGCCCCGGCCGCCTCGCGCAACGCGCTCTGCGGCAGCACCGGACGCGGCGTCCGCACGGCCGCCATCACGCCCATGGCCAGCAGCATCAGCGCCACCGCGAGTGGCAGCAGCCACACCCGCCCGTCCAGCTGGGCCAGCCTGCTGAGCGTGATCGACTGCCCGCTGCCGCCCTTGAGCAACTGGTTCACCGGTGCGGGGAGGAAGTGCGTCAGCGGGCCGCTCGCCTTCCCGTTCAGCGGGACGGCCATCCCGAGTACCACGGCGAGGAACACCCCGTTGGGCGCCCCCAGCAGGGCGGCGCCGACAGTCTTCGCGCCGCCGTTGCCGGTGAGTCCGACTGCGATCCCCGACAACGCACCCACCAGCACCGTGCCCAGAAGGATCGTCACCACGGCCGAGGCCGCCGGACGGACGGTCCGGCGCAGTCCGCCCCACGCGGCGGGCAGCGCGGCGCGGCGCGATGCGGCCAGCGCCAGCGCGAGCACGACCAGGACCCAGAGCAGTCCGAGGGCCAGCGTCGCCGCCAGATCGACCTTGAAACCGACGGTCGGCTTGGTGTTGTTGCCGACCAGGCCGCCCAGAGCGCCGCCCAGTCCGCCGGAGCCTCCCGAGCCGCTACCACCGAGCAGGCCGCCCAGCCCGCCCAGCGGGTCGCCGCTGTTCCCGCCGCCGCCCGTGCCACTGCCCCCGCCGCCGGTCAGCGAGTTCAGGTTGATGGACACCGTTCCGTTGCCCGACCAGGCGACGACCGCGAGCAGCACCATGAACGCGCCCACGGCCCCGATCACCCGCGCCGCGAGCGCGCCCGGTGCCAGCACCGGAAGCCGGTACAGCGGCCTGACGAACAGCCAGCCCAGCACCAGCGCGCCGACCACGGTCACGCCCAGCGGGATGATCCCGACCGCGCCCTGCGCCGCCGCCGCGTCCAGACCGAACACCGACACGTCACCCGAAGGACTGACCCTGCCACCGACCGCCATCGCGACCAGGGCGGCGGTGAGCGAACCCAGCGAGGCGTACTTGTCGATACCGAGCAGGTGCACTCCCAGCGCGGTCACCGCGCCCATCGCGACAAACGCCCAACTGGCCGCGACCGCGGCCGACACAACGCCGTAGACCACGCTGTCGCGCAGCCCCCGGCCGACCCGGCTGCTTCCCACCGCCGGACGCTGGTGCCCGTACACCGTCATCGCTACCTGCTCCCCGCTGGACTTGTCGCGCAGCCAGGTTGCCACACGGTCACGGTCCCGGGGTGCAGTTCACGGCACGGTGTTGGAGCTGGAATGATTCCCCCTGTCGTTCGGCATCCCTAAACTTCCCCTGTCAAGAGTGGGGACTATCTCGGGGGACTACATCGTGGGGCAGGCAACAGTGCCGCAGCTGGTACTTGAACTCAACGGACAACGCAGAACCCTTGAACCAGGGCGGAGTTACACCCTGGGACGCGACCCGCAGTCCGATGTGGCGGTGGACGACGCGCGGGTCTCCTGGCGTCACGCCACCATCGGGTACCACGGCAACGGCTGGGTACTGGAGGACCTGGGGAGCACCAACGGCACCTACGCCAACGGACAGAGGGCCAATCAGATCCCGCTCGACCAGGGCGCGGTGGTCACCCTCGGCAACGCCGAGAGCGGTCCCAGGATCACCTTCGCCGGTACCCCCAGCCCGGCAGCGGCAAGCCCAGCAACGCCCGGCCAGGCCGCTGCGGGCGCGGGGGAGAGCTGGCACGACCAGGGCACCGCCCGCTACAACCCGGCGCAGGGTGGCTTCGTCCAGCAGCCGCCCCAGCAGGCGCAGCAGACGCCGCAGTGGCAGCAGCCGCCCTACGGCGGTGGCAGCGGCGTCCCGGCGCAGCAGAGCGGCTACGCCCCGCAGCCGTCCCAGGCGTCCCAGCCCGCGCCCGAACCCGTGTACGGCTCGCGCAACCCCACCATGGTCCGCAACCTGGCCGGCGGCGGCCTGCGCACCATCCGGATCGGCCGCGGCCTGGACAACGAGCTGGTCGTCTCCGACCTCTCGGTGTCACGCCACCACGCCGAGCTGCGCCAGCTCGCCGACGGCCGCTACGAGATCGTCGACCTCGACAGCCACAACGGCACCTACGTCAACGGCCAGCCGGTCTCCCGGGTGCTGCTCGGCGCCCAGGACATCGTGGGCGTCGGCCACTCCACCTTCCGTCTGGTCGGCGACCAGCTCGAGGAGTTCGTCGACACCGGCGAGGTCTCCTTCTCCGCCCGCCACCTGCTGGTGAAGGTGGACCACAAGGGCGCCGAGAAGATCCTGCTGAACAACGTCAGCTTCGGTGTGCCGGAGAAGTCGCTGGTCGCGGTGATCGGCCCCTCGGGTTCCGGCAAGTCGACCCTGCTGCGCGCGCTCACCGGCTACCGCCCCGCCGACAACGGCGACGTGCTCTACGACGGCCGCAACCTCTACAAGCAGTTCGCCGAGCTGCGGCAGCGCATCGGCCTGGTGCCGCAGGACGACATCCTGCACTCGCAGCTGACCGTCCGTACGGCCCTCAAGTACGCCGCCGAGCTGCGCTTCCCCGGCGACACCGAGGCGTCCGAGCGCGAGCGCCGGGTCGACGAGGTGCTGGTGGAGCTGCACCTGGAGAAGCGCGCCGACAACAAGATCACCGCTCTCTCCGGCGGCCAGCGCAAGCGCGTCTCGGTGGCCCTCGAACTGCTCACCAAGCCGTCGCTGATCTTCCTGGACGAGCCCACCTCGGGCCTGGACCCGGGCATGGACCGCGATGTCATGAAGATGCTGCGCGGCCTCGCCGACGAAGGCCGCACGGTTCTGGTCGTCACCCACTCGGTGGCCGAACTCGCGCTCTGCGACCGGCTGCTGGTGATGGCCCCGGGCGGCTCTGTGGCGTACTTCGGCCCGCCCAAGGAGGCTCTGCACTTCTTCGGGTACGAGACCTGGGCGGACGTCTTCCAGGCGTTCGAGAACTACCCCGACCACGACTGGGCCGGGCGCTTCCGCGGCTCGGTGCACTACCAGATGTACTCCGCCGACGTGGAGGCCGTGCAGGCGCAGTCCGCGCCGATACAGCACGAGCAGACCAAGCCGCCCAAGCAGCAGAGCTGGGGCTCGCAGCTGTCCACGCTGATCCGCCGCTACTTCACCGTCATCGGCGCGGACCGGGGCTACGTCGGGCTGCTGATCGCCCTGCCGCTGATCATGGGCGTGATGAGCATGGCCATCCCGGCCAAGTTTGGCCTCGCCGCGGCGACCGGAACCGGCCCCGGAGGCACACCCCCGATCAACACGGACGCGGCGACCGTACTGCTGGTCCTCGCTGTCGGTGCCTGCCTCACCGGGGCGGCCAACGCCGTCCGTGAGCTGATCAAGGAACGGGTGATCTACGAGCGCGAACGGGCCGTCGGCCTGTCCCGCTCCGCCTACATGATGTCCAAGGTCATCGTGCTCGGCCTGATCACCGCCGTCCAGGCGATCGTGCTCTCGGTGATCGGGCTGCTGCCGCGCAAGCTCCCCTCCAGCGGGCTGCTGATCTCGGGCACACCGCTGCCGGAGATGGTGCTGGTGGTGATGCTGCTGGGGATCACCTCGATGATGCTCGGCCTGGTGGTGTCGGCGGTCGTGAAAACGGCCGAGAAGACCATGCCGCTGCTGGTGCTGATCGCGATCATCCAGGTCGTCTTCTGCGGTTCGCTGTTCCCGCTGTACGGCACGCCCGGTCTGGAGCAGGTCGCCTGGCTTTCGCCGTCCCGCTGGGCGGTGGCCGCCGAGGCCGCCACGATCAACCTGCCCAAGATCATGGGACCGCCGCAGGGCAAGACCGACACCGACCCGCTGTGGCAGCACACCCTGGGCCAGTGGGGCATGGACGTCGGCGTGCTGGTGCTGCTGGGCGTGTTCTGCGCGTTCATGGTGGTTCGACTGCTGCGCAAGCACGAGCCCGAGGTCATGCGCCAGCGCTGACCACCGCGTAGGCGCCAACGGCGAGGCCGCACTCTCCGGAATTCCGGGGGTGCGGCCTCGCCGTATGCGCAGCCGGTGACAGCGTGCGGGTAACCATTGGGCCAATTCGCGCGAGAACCGACGTGGCCACTTCCGCAGCCTCGTAGCATCTCCATTCGCAACCCGTACTGCCGCGCACCTCCGCGTACTTCCGCGTACTTCCGCGCTCGTGATGTATCGAATGGGGATCATCTCGCATGGCACACATGAACGGGTTTACTTTTGGCTGGATAAATCCGCTGCTGGCCTATCTCGTCGCTTCTGTCGGCGCGGCCCTGGGCCTGCGCTGCACCGTGCGGGCTCTCGCCCTGCCGCCGGAGCGCCGGCGCGGATGGCTCTTCCTCGCCGCCAGTTCGATCGGCTGCGGCATCTGGACCATGCACTTCGTCGCCATGCTGGGCTTCTCCGTCACCGACGCCACCATCGTCTACGCCATTCCGCTGACCCTGGCGAGCCTGCTGGTCGCGGTGGTGGTCGTCGGGATCGGCGTCTTCTACGTCGGCTACCGGCCCCAGGGTCCGGTCACCCTGCTCGTCGGCGGAGCGCTGACCGGCTGCGGGGTCGCCGGGATGCACTACATGGGCATGGCCGCCATGGAGGTGAACGGCACGGTCGGCTACGACCTGCCGACGGTCGCGCTGTCCGTGGGCATCGCGGTCTTCGCCGCGACGGCGGCGCTCTGGATGACGCTCAACATCCGCGGCCTGTGGGCGGCGCTGGCGTCGGCCCTGGTCGCCGGAGTCGCCGTGTGCGCCATTCAGCACTTCGCCCGACGTACCCTAACGGCATGTCAGATGACTTGGTGCAACGGGCTCAGTGGGGTGACCTGAGCGGGCAGAACTGGGCTGGACTGGTACGACTGTCATTCGAGTCAGGACATGAAGACGACGAGCAGTCGACCGAGGACAAGACAGCGCGGAGGGCAACGTTCGTGCCGATGACCGGCCGAGACATCAAGGGCCGGGACGAGCAGGACAAAGACAACCGCCGCTACGTCGAGAGCAGGGGCGGATCGTACGTCTACACCTACGAGGAGCCTGACACCAGTGCCTGGAAGCGCAGGCGGGTACGTCTTCGGGACGGTCAGGTGGTGTATCGAGTCGTCCGCCCTGTGTTCGAGGGGGCGTTGGACGACCTCAAGCACGGTCTGACGCCGGATGGAAAGCGGCTTGACGGTCTAATTGTGTACGACATCGACCGCCTGACGCGCGACAACCGGCACCTTGAGGACGCGATCGAGGTAGTCGAGAACTTCCGACGCCCGATCATCGACATTACCGGCACCCTTGATCTGTTGAGTGACAACGGACGGGCGGTTGCCCGGGTGGTGACAGCAATGAGCAACAAGCAGTCGGCAGACACAGCACGTCGCGTGAAGCGGAAGCATGTGGCGATGCAGAGCCGAGGCATCCCCGGGGGCGGGCGACGCCCATACGGCTGGCAGGATGATCGCCGGACGTTGGACCCCATCGAAGCCGAGCACGTTCGACAGGCAGCCCACCGCCTCATAGCCGGAACTCCCCTGAGTGCTGTTGTCGCCTCATGGAACAGTGACGGGCTCAAGACGCCGTCAGGAATCCCGTGGACCTCAAGCGCGATCAAGTTCGTTCTACGTAACCCCAGGATCTGCGGATATCGGGGGCACGGGGTGGCGGACTTCAACCCGGAAACGGGCACGGAGAACCACCGAATGGAGATCGTCTTCGACGACCAGGGCAAGCCCGTTATCGGCCAGTGGGAACCTATTCTGTCGGTGGACGAATGGCAGGCGGTGACGGACGTCATCGGCTCGAATCGTGCCGCCAGCGGCGCGAACACGCGTAAGTACCTGCTCACCGGAACGCTTCGCTGCGACAAGGACGACTGCGGGCAACTGCTTCGGGCAACGAAGGCACCCCCCAGTGCGGGCAAGCCTGAGGGGTACTTCTACTACAACTGCCCCGCCAAGAGTTCGGGTCGAGGCTGCGGAGGAGTGCGCATCCCCGGACCGGAGACAGACAAGCTCGTCACCATGATGGTGATCGCGAAGTACGAGGAGGAGGCCGCCGCGCAGCGAGCCCTCAACCCGCCCGAGTCCTGGACCGGCGAAGAGGACTTGGAGCGGGTAAAGGAGGACATCGCGGACCTCAAAGCGGCGCGCAAGGCTCGGCAGATCACAGCGGAACGCTACTTCTCCTACCTGGCGGAGAACGAGGCCGAAGAACGCCGATTGCTCGCTGACCGGAACCGTTGGCTGCGGTCGAAATACGCCGCTCAGGCAGTCCCCGTGGACCTTCGGAAGGACTGGGAGGGTCTGTTGTTGGCCGAGCAGCGGGCCTACATCGAGGACTGCCTGAGTGCTGTGCTGGTCAAGCCAGCGATTGGGCGAGGTGGGCCTGTGCGCGATCGGCTAGCTCCGTTGGACCGGCCGCGCGCCATCGATGGGCTGATCTCCGATTGAGGACTCATGGCGGCGGGGCGGGGGGTGAGGTACTTGCCGCCCGAGGAGCACGTTCACCCGCCGCCAGTCCGCATCCGACCATGGCGGCATGGCACGCGCCTGTTTGCGGGCCCAAGCCCAATCCTCATCTCCTTCAAGGGGTAGCGCCATTGCGGCCCCCTTGCCGTTCGCGTGCCAGCTCTTCGCGGGCGATCTCTCGGTTGAGGGTGATCGTTTCTGCGATGCCTGCGGCGAGTTCGGCCTCTCCGGGGGTGTAGCCGTGGCCGACGTAGCGCCAGGCCGACTCCGTGACCGTCTGACTGTCCGTCAAGGGCGGGCCCGTGCGGTGAGCGGCGCGGACGGCACGTAGTTGCCCGTAGGTGGTCGAGTAGGCGCGTGACTTGGTCAGGCAGTGGCCCCGGTAGCCCAGCATGTGCGCCCAGGCCCGCAGTCGCAGCGGTTCCAGTTCTGGCAGCCCGCCGAGCCGCCAGCACGTGCCCACCAGTGCCCGGACATGCGTGCTGACCGGCAGGTAGGGGATATTGGCCGCCGAGGGGATGGGGTAGTCCACCGCCCCGGCCACCTCCGCGCTCTTGGTCACGTACTTGGCCACGTAGCCAGCCACCGCGTCATCCCTCAGCGTCTCGCCCGTGTCGCCGAAGGCGCGGATGGGCCGGGCGTCGAGCTGCTCGCCCCAGCGCAGCCGGTAGCAGCCGTAGGCATCCAACTCCTTTGTGTCCACGTACACTTGAGCGGCGGCCCGACGGATGCACTCCTCCAACAGGCCAGGCAGGACCCACGGGGGCGGGGCGGAACGGGGACCTTCGGGACCGTCCAGGCGTACGACGGCGTGGAAGTGGATCGCGCCGCGTCGCTGGTACTCCGCAACCTTGGCGAAGGAGACGACCAGGTGATCCCGCAGACGGGCACGCGCGAGGCCCAACACCTGGGCCAGGTCGCGGCGCACGGCAGTGGTGAAGCGGTCCCACAAGCGTCCCGCGTGGGCATGCCACAGCACGTGACCGGTGTAGTCGTAGCAGGACGGACACAGCGGCGTGCCTACGACCGGATCGTCCTGGGCATGGACCAGGCCGCAGCCGAGTCGGGCCCCGTGCTCGCAGCACCGCGCATCGCGCCGAGGGCGACAGGGCTCCTCGGACTGCTCCGGCGCTGAACGGTGGACCGGGCCGAACGAGGGCGCGGTCAGCGTGACGAACAGACGCGGATGTCCCGCCACCGTGTCCGGGATGCCTTTGCCACCGCTCAGGCCGGAGCGCACGAGGTGGAACGTGTCGCCCTGGTAGAGGCGCGAGCAGGGAGCGCAGCGCGAGGCGCGCCGGTTGCCGCAGCGCACCGCCAGCCGTTCCCCGGGCTCATCGGCGGTGGTGTAGGAGAGCAGGGCTTCTCCGGTGGCCGGGTCCAGGGTGCGGGTCCAGCCGGAGAGGTAGATCGGGTTGGCGCAGCCGCCCACGTCGTGGATCTGCTCCAGCCACCGGGCGAAGCCGGGGGTGTTGGCCAGGCGGATGATGTCGCGGTCGATCTCCGACAGGGAGCGCAGCCGCGCGTCAAGGGCGAGTAGCTCATGGCGGGCAGCCGGATCGGTGTAGGGCGGTGCGGGGGCAGGGACGCGGGCAGGGCCCAGGTCGCCAGGTGTAGCGGACACGATGCAGCCTCCAGGCATGCAGCAGGAACGGGGGGACGTACTGCGGCGCTCTGGTTGGTCGTGTTCGCATGGCAGGAACCCTTCAAGATCACCGGCGGGCAGCCGGACGGGGGAAGCAGGCAGAGTTCACCCAGGGCACGGGCGGCGGAACAGGTTTTGGACACAGTCCACCCGCAGTGGGGGGAGGTGATCATGGCCCTGTCGGCCTGGTTGGCTAGACCTTGGGGGCGGGTACGCCCATAACCCGACGCGCTCACCGGTGCCCACCGGGAGGAAAGTTGAGTGTGTTTCGCCGGAACGATCTCCGGCATGGGCGGACCCCATCCGTGCTACTGACAGTGTCTCAAATCGAACGGGCGTGCGGTAGTTGTTTCGACCCTGAGGCGACCCTGAGATCCACCGGGACCGCAGCCGGGAAGGTGCGTGGCGGAACTCTTCTGTACTTACTCAAGGGCGGCGCTGCGCGCCGCCGGGCGGCCCTTGCCACCCCGACCGGGCATGCGGCCTTCGGCCGTTCCGGGTCGGGCGACCGGGCCGCCCTCTGCGTGCAACGCGACACGACCACCAAGATCCCCGGCAGCCTCCACTGCGTCGGATAACTTGCAACCAGGATGAGCGCCAGTCCACTCCGAGCGGGCGACCGTCCGTGGCGGCCCCACGTCGGTAAGCGCTCGCGTGGGGCAGCCCCGCCCGCTGCGGGCAGACAAGCACATGATTGGCCAGGTCATCGACAGTCCGTGACCGCGCTCAGTACATTGACTGAGCGACGAGCGCCCGTCTCTCCCCGTGAGCGGGCGCTCGTCCTCGGGGCCCTGCGTCCTTCGACCGGCGTGGGGCCGCTCCGCCCGGGCCATCCGCGCGCCAAGGGGAGCCGGGGTGTGGGTGGCCGGGGGCGGACGGCAGGCCCGGGATTTTAGGCACCTTGCCGCGGTCGGGGCCCGCGTCGGGCAAGCCCGGGAGGCCACTCGATCAGATTGCGGTCAGGTGAGGAGCCCTGACCGATTCGCGGGGCGAGCTTACGGCCTCCCGGACATGCCCGACCCCAACCCCGGCAAGGACACCGCCCAAAATCCCGGCCCCGCCGGCCGCTTGCCACCCTGACACCAAAGTGCAACCCCAGGCCCCTACGCGGCACCGCGCCCACCTCCAGCCGCGCCGGGCGGAGCCAGCCGACGCGCAGCCTCCAGCAGTCGCACCAACCGCTGTACCGCCAACGACGACCCGACCATCCGTACCACCGCGCGGCCATCCGCCAGCGTGCCGCCAGTGGCCTCCATCTCCCAGATCTCGAAACCGCACTCCGCCAGCTCATCGTTCAGCAGGCCCGCCGCCACCCTGCCCAACCGCCAGCCCGCGCCGTAGTCCACACCCGCAACCAGCGCCCAGCAGTCCGGGTCCAGGTTGGCGAACTGGCCCTCCCACTGCCGCGCGTCATCGTCCTGCATCGTGTTATCTGCCCCTTCCAGGCATTTGACGATCCGTCATGTTGCCGATGGGCAGTGGGATGTCCACGAACATGCGTGCGCACCCGGGTACCATCGGCACCGGGTTCACGCCCACCGGACCACCCTCCTCCCAGCAAAGTCGGGGGTGGTCCGGCACCTCTTCGGTTGTTGCACTCTGTGGGCCCCTGGTCCCAGACGGGGGGCTAGGACCAGGAGCCCATCCCGCGCGGAGCCGAAGGCTCAGATCCACCCCCGCGCGGGGGACTAGCGCGGGGCGGGTCCGACCAGGCGAAAGCCCAGCCAGGAAAGGACCCACCCCGCCCGCCACCGCCAGGCCGGTCCGCCAGCGGCAGCGACCCACCCGCGATCAAGGCCCGCGCGCCGCTGATCTAGGAAGACGGCACGCGGCCCCGGAACCGGGCGGGAGTCTCAGCGGATCAACCGCCCCTCACCCGGGCGCACCGGATGCCAGTCGTGCACATAGCGCACCTCACCGCGCACCGTCGCCGCCCGAGCGTCAGCCAGGCGCACCAGCCCCCGGCAGTACCCGCACCGGAACACCGAGCCCCGTGCAGCAATCCGCATAGCCGCAGCCTGACGACCGTTCACGCACGCCCCCCGAATCGGCTTTGCTGGTTGAGGTCCGCCACGCGACCGGCCAACGCTTCGTGCTCTGTCGCGGGGCGCACATGGACAGGCATCGCTTCCCACTCGGTCCCGCCCCCCGGCTTGCGGAGGTACAGCCGCCCGAACTGGATAGCGCGGACAATGGCGACACGGTCCGTACGGGTATCCACGACCCAAGAGCCGACGACCGGCACCGCAGGGCGCTCAGTGGTCATCCCGGCCCTCGATCCTCGGGGTTCGGCCGCGATCTCACGCAGGCGCATTGCATCAAATGCGTCGGAGAAGCGGACCCATCCGAGCGGCTGCCCGTCGTCGCCCACGAGCTGTTCGCCATCCACCGTGAGCCGCCACAGCAACGCTGCGCGGTCCCACTCGACTTCGGGTAGCGAGACCGACCCTGGCAGCGTCCGACGAACCTGTTCACGTGCAGTTTCTGTTGGGAGATCCTCCCGAAGCCCGCTGTCAGTCACCGTGATCACGTCCGCTCCCTACAGAGAAGTTGCTGTACAACTCACAATGCCGCTCGCGGGAACTCGTGCATGCAGCCAGCTAGTAGGCCAAGTTGTAAGCCACACTGAAGGAGTGAATGACGGGGAATCACTCGGACAGCTACTCCGGCGTCTGCGGACCGCACGCGGCTGGAGTCAGGGGCGCGTCGCCGAGAAGCTCAACGAGATCAGCAACCTGGGCACAGCCACGCGAGGCATGGTCTACCGCTGGGAGAACGGCACACGCACTCCGAAGCTCTGGCTGCCCTGGCTGGCTCGTCTGTTCGAGGTGCAACGCGATCTCTTGGAAGCTGCCACCGTCAGAAATGCCGAGCCGCCGCCAGCCGCCACCTTGGATGAGCTGCTACCAACGGAAACAGACACGCTCGCCCTGCTCTCCGGCCGCGCAGGTCGTGAGATCGGACAGAGTGCAGTCGCCGATCTCACCGTTCGAGTGCATGGGTTGCGACTCGCTGATGACTTGCTCGCCGGAGGCGACTTGATCACTCCTGCCTTCCGAGAGCTCCGAGCCGCCGTCAGGCTCTATCGAGAGAGTGCGCACACCGAGGACATTGGGCGCGCCCTCCTGGTGGCCATTGGGGAGTTCGCCCAGATCGCCGGTTGGATCGCCAGCGACGCAGGCCAAAACGAGCAAGCCGAACGCGCCTACCGACTGGGCATCAGCGCCGCCCGGGAGGCCGAAGACGCCACGTTGGCAGGAAACCTCATCGGGTCACTCGCCTACCACTACGCCAACGCGGGCCACCCCGCAGACGCCGTCACGCTGTCCCTCGCCGCCCTTGAAGAGGCAGGGCCCACAGCACCAGCACGCGCCCGAGCCCTGTCCCATGACCGCGCCGCTTGGGCGTACACAAAGGCGAAGAACGCCCCCGAGGCAATGCGCTCGCTCAGCCTCGCCGAGGCAGCATTGGCGGACCACACCCCAGGCGCAGACGAGCCCGGGTACCTCTACTGGGTCGATGCTGGCGAGCTCAAGGTCATGGAGGCCCGCGCGTACACCGAGCTGCATCGTCCGCTTCGTGCCGTCCCACTCCTGACAGACGTGCTCGGTCGATACGACACCACGCACGCGCGAGAGCTGGCCCTGTACCTCTCATGGCTGGCCATCGCATACGCCGATGCCAACGAACCAGAGCAGGCAGCTGAGACAGCGGAACGCATGATCAGCCTGTCCCGCGAGATCGCCAGCGAGCGGACATCCGACCGAGCGCGTGTCGTACTCCGCCGCCTGCAAGCCTTCCCCGACGTGCCGGAAGTGAGCCGCCTTCTCGCTGACCACGGGCACTTACTCGCCGCTTAGCCCCGCGAGTCGCCGATGCTCCCCAGTTCAGCGGGGTGGCACTGAAAGGTCAGTAGGTTACATCTGCGATTGTGTTGCATGCACTACACCGCGATGCAGGCCGTCTCGGTCCGTGTCGGCGGCACCCTGCCCTCCGGCGGCGTGCCGGCGGCGGAATTCGTCCTGCCGCTCGCGGTCGGCATCATCGTCTTCCTGACCGTCGCCGGCATCGTCGTCGCCATGTCCCCGCACGAGTCCGACCGCAGGCGGGCGAAGGCCGAGCCGGCCGAGCGGATCCAGGTGATCCTCTTCGACGGCAGGACCAACGGCCTCTGACTTCCCGCTGTACCGACTTCTCTCAATTTCTCGCTAGGAGGGTGCTGAAGATCTAGGCCGGATCAGGGAGCGGCGTCATGCGGCTTCGATTGCAAGGCGGAGGAGGGAGCCAACCGTGGTTGGTTGGCGACCGACGACAACGCGGCAAGCGCCCGCGGCGGAGCCGCTGTCGTCGCGAGCGCAGGGCGTCGCGAGCCCGGCCTAGATCTTCAGCACCCTCCTAGGCCGAAGCCCTGCCACGGAACGGGTTCTCCTCCGCCCAGCGTTGGAAGCCGCCCAGGGCGGGCCCCAGCGCCGTCCCCGACCGGGTGAGCCGGTAGTGGACGCACGCCGGAGGGCCCGCCACCAACTCGCGGACCACCAGCCCGGCGGCCACCAGCTCGCACAGCCGCCTGGAGAGCATCCGGTCGTTCAGCCCGGGCGCGGCCACGCGCATGTCCGCGTACTGGAACCCGCCCCGCAGCAGTGCCGCCAGCAGCGGAACCGTCCAGCGCTTCCCCAGCAGCGCGAAGACGCTCGCCAGCTCGTCACCCGTCTCCGGCACGGTCCCCGGCGGCGTCCCCGGCCGCGTCTCGTTCACGCGACGATCTTACGCTGCGTGTGCGTCCGGTCACCGGGAAAGGATCAGATGCAGGTCGCCGAACTCGTGCCACAGGTAGCGCTCCCGCAGCGCCTCGGCGTAGGAGAGGTCCAGCAGCGGGCGACCCGCTATCGCCTCCAGCATCTGCAGATGTGACGCCCGAGGCTCGTGAAGCCCGGTCAGCAGGCCGTCCACCACCCGCACCCCCCGGTCCGGCGTGATCACCAACTCGGTCCACCCCGACGCCGCGTGGAGCACGTCGCCGGCGTCGGCCGCGGACTCCAGGGCCCGCACGGCCGTCGTCCCCACCGCCACGACCCGCGACCCCGCCCGCCGTGCCGCCCGGACCACCCGCGCGGTCGACGCCGGCACCTCGAACCACTCGGCGTAGGGCGCCTCGTGGGCCTCCACCGACGCGACCCCGGTGTGCAGGGTGATCGGCACGACCTGGACGCCCCGGCTCACCAGCTGAGCCACCAGCTCGGCGGTGAACGGGCGCGCCGCGCTGGGCATCTCCGCGGAACCGGCCGCCGCCGGACCCTCCACCTCGCCCAGCGCCTGGGCGAACACCGTCTGGTAGGCCGAGACCGGCCGGTCGACGTCCGTGTAGGAGTACCGGATCGGCCGGCCGTAGCTGCCGAGGTACGCCAGCGGGTCCGGGACCGGGAAGTCCGCCGTCCACAGCCGCTCCGACGCAGCCCGGCCGTCCGGACGCAGCGGCGCCACCAGGGCCAGCCGCGCCCCGCCCGTCAACCGGACGGTGACCGCGCCGGTCGGGAGCCGCTGCCTCGTGCTCCCCCGACCGTCGGGAGTGCGCAGCTCCACGACCCAGGTGGTGGGCGAACGCCGGGTCGAGAAGTGGGCGACAACGGCCTCGCCGGTGTCCGCCACCCGTCCGTCGACGGCCGCCGGCAGCGTCGCGGAGGTGTTCACCACCAGGACGTCGCCCGGGTCAAGCAGCCGGGGCAGCTCCCTGAACGCGTGGTGGCCGACCGTCCGGCCGCCCCTCCGCCCGACAAGCAGCCGCACGTCGTCGCGCCCGTCCCGCCCGCGCTCCTCCGGCGGGGCGGTCGCCTCCAGCTCGCCCGGCAGCTCGAACTCGTCCAGACCGAACCCCTCCAGCGCCCCCTCGGTCAGCTCTTCCCGCGCCGGGAAGGCCCGGTGCCCGGCCCGGTCACCGCGCATGCCGCCTTGCTTGCCACCCTGTTTGCCGCCGTCGACCCAGCGCGCGTCGGGCAGTGTCCGCTGCTGCGCCCTCACCGCTCCCACTCCTTCGGAGCCTGTCCCACCACCGTGTACCTACCGCTCTTCGCCGCGCCGCCGATCAGCGCGAGCAGCGCCGGGACGGCCGCGTCCTCCGGCAGGGGGCGCCCGCTGTCGTCGTCCGCGGGGACCGCCGCCGCGTACATCGCGGTCCGCATGTCGCCCGGATCCACCCACCACACCCGCAGCCCCGGCTCCTCCTCCGCCAGCACCGCCGACCAGTGGTCCAGCGCGGCCTTGCTGGCGCCGTACCCGCCCCAGGTCTGGTACGCCTCGACGGCCGCGTCCGAGCTGATGTTCAGCACCGCGCCGCCCGCCTCGCGGAGCAGCGGCAGCGCTGCCTGGGTCAACGCCAGCGGAGCCACCACATTCACCTCCAGGGCCTGCCGGAAGCCGTCCACGGGATGTTCGGCCAGGACACCCAGCGGTTCCATGCCGAGCACGCTGGCGTTGTTGACCAGCAGGTCCACCCCGCCCAACTCGCCGGCGGCCGCGACCAGCTGGGCCCGGTGCGACGCGTCGGTCACGTCTCCGGGCAGTGCCACGACGGGCACGCCGAGCCCCGCCAGCTCCGCCGCAACGGCGCCCAGCGCCTCCGCTCCCCGCGCATCCAGCACCAACGACCAGCCCGCGGCGGCCAGGGCCCGCGCCAGCGCCCGCCCCAACCCCCGCGAGGCCCCGGTCACTACGGCGACAGCCACGATTGCGTACCTCCATGAAGTGATGTCCTGCGTGACGTCCTGCCGGATCACTGCTCCTGTCGTCGACACTAGGCAGCGGCGCCGGGCACCACCTCGGTCCCCGGGCATCCGACGGCAGGGTCCTTCGGCCTAGGCCTCAGGTCCTGCTCCCAGCGCGTCCCCTGTCCGATGCCCGGTGGATCACGCGGCGGTACCGTGACCGCATGTCCTCACGCCCGCCCGTCCAGCCGCAGCCCGAGCCGCAGCCCGAGCCGTCGGCCGAGAGTTGCGGCGCACCCGGTGACCCCTGCCTCGGCGGAATCGAGGCAGTCAGTGCCGCCGTCCTGGCGATGAGCCGACACCTCGAGGTACGCGAGGTGCTGCAGCGCATCGTCACCTCCGCCCGCACCCTGGTCGGCGCGGAGTACGCCGCGCTGGGCGTCCCGGACGACCACGGCGGCTTCGCGCAGTTCGTCGTCGACGGCATCAGCGACGAGCAGTGGCGGGCGATCGGCCCGCTGCCGCGCCAGCACGGCATCCTCGCCGCGATGCTGCACGAGGCCACACCGCAGCGGCTGACCGACGTCCGCCAGGATCCGCGCTTCGGCGGCTGGCCCCAGGCCCACCCCGACATGGGCGCCTTCCTCGGCGTCCCCGTCCTCGACGGCGAGGAGATCCTCGGAGCCCTCTTCTTGGCAAACAAGCACAGCCCGGCAAATAAGGACAGCCTGGCGAGCAGGCACAGCCTGGCAGACGAGCGAGGCCCGGGTACCGCCTTCACCCGCCACGACGAGGCCCTGCTCCGCATCCTCGCCGCGCACGCCGCCCTCGCCCTGACCAACGCCCGGCTCTACGAGCGCGGCCGCGAACTCACCCTCGTCGGCGAACGCGCCCGCATCGCCCACGAGCTCCACGACGCCGTCTCCCAGAAGCTGTTCTCGCTGCGCCTCACTGCCCAGGCCGCCTCCGCGCTGGTCGCCCGCGACCCGGACCGCGCCCGCGCCGAGCTGGCCGAGGTGTCCAGGCTCGCCGCCGAGGCGGCCGACGAGCTGCGCAGCGTCGTCGTCGAACTGCGCCCGGCCGCACTGGACGAGGACGGTCTGCTGCCGACCCTCTCGTCCCACATCGAGGTGCTCGACCGGGCCCACACCGCGCACGTCAGCTTCACCCACACCCGCATCCACGCCCTGCCCTCGGCGCAGGAGGAGGCGGTGCTCCGGGTCGCCCAGGAGGCCCTGCACAACGCCCTGCGCCACTCCGGCGCGACGACGGTACGGGTCGAACTCCGGGCCGCCCCGGCCAGCCGCGGCGCGCTGCTCACCGTGGCCGACGACGGGCGCGGCTTCACCCCGGCGCTGGTCCGGCGGGCCGGACGGCATCTCGGTCTGGTGTCCATGCGGGACCGTGCCGCCGGCGTCGGCGGCACGCTGCGGATCGAGTCGGCCCCCGGCAAGGGGACCGTTGTGGAACTGGAGGTGCCCGGTGGCTGAGGGACGGATCAGGGTGCTGCTCGTCGACGACCACCAGGTCGTCCGGCGGGGTCTGCGGACCTTCCTCGAAGTGCAGGACGACATCGAGGTCGTCGGCGAGGCCGGCGACGGCTCGGAGGGCGTCGCGCAGGCCGAGGAACTGCAGCCGGACGTGGTGCTGATGGACGTGAAGATGCCGGGGACCGACGGCATCGAGGCGCTGCGGATGCTCAAGGAGCGGGGCAACCCGGCCCGGGTCCTGGTGGTCACCAGCTTCACGGAGCACCGCACCCTCGTTCCCGCGCTGCGGGCAGGTGCCGCCGGGTACGTCTACAAGGACGTCGACCCGGAGGCGCTCGCGGGCGCCATCCGCTCCGTCCACGCCGGACACGTGCTGCTGCAACCGGAGTTGGCGGGCGCGCTGCTCGCCGACGAGGGACCGAGGGGCGGGCACGGTCGGGGCGGATCGCTGACCGAGCGGGAGCAGGAGGTGCTGGGCCACATCGCGGACGGTCGCTCCAACCGGGAGATCGCCCGCGTGCTCCACCTCTCCGAGAAGACGGTGAAGACCCATGTCTCGAACATTCTGATGAAGCTCGACCTCGCGGATCGTACGCAGGCGGCATTGTGGGCGGTCCGCAATGGCATGACCCGCTAGCCGGGACGCACCGGGGGCGTGAATAGGCCAAATGGGGGAGTGAATAACAGATCTGCGCAACAGTCACATCAACCCGAAAGAGTGTCAGAAGGTGAAATCAACGGGCTGGGGTCAATAGCCTCCAGGGCGAAGTGCTCGACACCGAACTGCGGTGACGGGCTCGTCTCTAGGAGGACGTAGGACATGCTCGAACTTTCGGACCGTGTATCCAAGGGTGCCCTCGTCGTCGCCGCCACCGGCGCCGCCCTGCTGGCCGGCGCGGGTGCCGCCTCGGCCCAGTCCGTCGCCGTCGGCCACAGCGAGGACTCCCCGGGGGTCGTCTCCGGCAACACCGTCCAGGTCCCGGTGCACATCCCGGTGAACGTCTGCGGCAACTCCGTGAACGTCATCGGTCTGCTGAACCCGGCGTTCGGCAACTGCTGCCACAACGACTGACGCGGTGAGGGTGGCCGTCCCCAGGAGCCCGGTGGGCCCGGGACGGCCACCACCCCACCGCCTGACGCCGACTTCGGTTTGACGCCGCCTGCCGCCTCATGCCGACTACGGCCCGACACTGACGGATCGTCAGCGTCAGTGACTGTCCCTCGACGGCTCGTCGACCATCGCGTTGTACGCCGCGACCTGTGCCCGCCGTGACGCCCGCGCCAGCGGTCGCAGCGCCTCCGAACGCGCGACCATCTCCCCGGCGCTCACCGCGGCCCCCTCGTTGGTCGAGGCCAGCGCCAGCAGCGCCCGGACCTGCCGCGCCGACTCCAGTACCCGCACCGCCCGCGCCGGATACCCCGGCGCCAGCAACTCCGGCTTCTTGCGCCGCCGGTAGGCCTCCAGTGCCCGTTGCACCCCTGGACCACCCCCGGCCACGTCCAGCCGCAGCAACATCGCCGTCGCCTCCCGCAGCCCCTCCGCGAGCTCCCGCTCCGCGTCCCGCAGCTGCGGCACGTCCGCGGGGAAGCCCGGGTTCACCGGAACCCCGTGCCACGCCACCCGGGTCAGCCCGTCGTCCGCCGTCCCGTGGCGCACCACCTCCGGCACGAACCCCAGCGCCGGCTCGCCCACCGTCAGCACCGCCTCCCCGGCGCCCAGTGCCCGCTCGTTGAACGCGGCAGGCCCGGTCAGCCCCAGCGGGTGCCCCGGAGCGGGCAGCGCCAGCCGCAGCCCGGTCACGCCCAGCGCCCGCAGCCGGCCCAGTGCCAGTGTCAGCCCGGCTCCGGCCGCCCCGTCGACCCCCTCCACCCGGTGCCCGTCGTCGGCGCCCCGGACCGCCTCCGCGGCGTCGTCCGGCGAGGCGAAGCCGCCGAGCCACGCGTTGCCCCAGGCGACCAGTCGCCCGGATCGGGGTTCCTCGAATACGTCATCGGGTCGGCTTCCGCCGGGGATCTGCACCATGGGGCAAGCCTACGAAGAAGTCGTACACCTCGGTGGCGTAGGTTTTCCCTCGACGTAGACACAATCTGCACTCTGCATTGGGGAAGGCGTACGCATGAGCGACGTGCTCGAGCTGGTGGACGTATCCGTGGTCCGGGACGGCCGCGCGCTGGTGGAGCAGGTGTCCTGGGCTGTCGCCGAGGGAGAGCGCTGGGTGATCCTCGGCCCCAACGGCGCCGGCAAGACCACCCTGCTCCAGATCGCCGCCACGTACCTGCACCCCTCCACCGGCACCGCCGCGATCCTCGGCGAGAAGCTCGGCAGCGTCGACGTGTTCGAACTGCGCCCCCGGATCGGCCTGGCCGGAGCCGCGATGATCGACAAGCTCCCGCGCCGCCAGACCGTCCTGGACACCGTCCTCACCGCCGCCTACGGCATGACCGCCCACTGGCACGAGAAGTACGAGCAGTCGGACGAGTCCCGGGCCCGGCTGCTGCTCGACCTGCTCGGCATGGCCGAGTACACCGAGCGCCGTTTCGGGACCCTCTCCGAGGGCGAGCGCAAGCGCACCCTGATCGCCCGCGCCCTGATGACCGACCCCGAACTGCTGCTCCTGGACGAGCCCGCCGCCGGTCTCGACCTCGGCGGACGCGAGGACCTGCTGCGCCGCCTGGGCGCGCTCGCGCGGGATCCGAAGGCGCCGGCCATGGTGATGGTCACCCACCACGTCGAGGAGATCGCGCCCGGCTTCACCCATGTCCTGATGGTCCGCCAGGGCAAGGTGCTGGCCGCAGGTCCGATGGAGGACACCCTCAACGCCCGCAACCTGTCCCTCTGCTTCGGTCTCCCGCTGACCCTGGAGCGCCATGCGGACCGCTGGTCCGCCCGCGGCCTCCCGCTCGGCTGAGACCGACCGTCGCACGCTGCTGTCGACCCGTCAACATCCGGACTACCTGCGCAAACCCCTCTCCCGCAACCCCCCGCGCGCCTACCATGGAGGCGTGGAGAACTGGATGTGGTGGTTGATCGTCGCGGCTGCCCTCGGCGTGCCGCTGGTGATCACGGCCATGCCGGAGTTCGGCATGTTCGCGGTCGGAGCGGGAGCGGCGGCTCTCACCGACGTCCTCGGCGGAGGCGCGGTGGCCCAGTTCACCGTCTTCCTCGCGGTCTCGGTCGCGCTGATCCTCTTCGTGCGCCCCATCGCCATGCGTCACCTGCGGCAGGGACCGCGGATCCGCATGGGCATCGACGCGCTGACCGGCGCCTCGGCGCTGGTACTCGAGCAAGTCGACGAGCACGGTGGCCGGATCAAGCTCCAGGGGGAGGTCTGGTCCGCTCGTTCCCTCGAACCAGGACGGGTCTACGAACCGGGCGAGCAGGTCAACGTCGCCCAGATCGACGGCGCCACCGCGCTCGTGCTCTGACCTGACCAGCTCCACAGCAGGCACAACTGGCCGCCCCGCCCCGGAACGCGGTCGAGGAACGCAACGAGGGAGTCCATGTGCAACCCGTGATCATCGTCCTGATCATTCTGGTCGTGCTTGCGTTCATCGCACTGATCAAGACGATCCAGGTGATCCCGCAGGCGAGCGCGGCGATCGTGGAGCGGTTCGGCCGCTACACCCGCACCCTCAACGCGGGCCTCAACATCGTGGTGCCGTTCATCGACACCATCCGCAACCGCATCGACCTGCGCGAGCAGGTCGTGCCCTTCCCGCCGCAGCCGGTGATCACCCAGGACAACCTGGTGGTGAACATCGACACCGTCATCTACTACCAGGTCACCGACGCCCGCGCCGCGACCTACGAGGTCGCCAGCTACATCCAGGCGATCGAGCAGCTGACCGTCACCACGCTCCGCAACATCATCGGCAGCATGGACCTGGAGTCCACCCTCACCTCCCGCGAGACCATCAACGCCGGCCTGCGCGGCGTCCTGGACGAGGCCACCGGCAAGTGGGGCATCCGCGTCAACCGCGTCGAGCTCAAGGCCATCGAGCCGCCGACCTCCATCCAGGACTCGATGGAGAAGCAGATGCGCGCCGACCGTGACAAGCGCGCCGCGATCCTCACCGCCGAGGGTGCGAGGCAGGCGTCGATCCTCACCGCCGAGGGCCAGAAGCAGGCCGAGGTGCTCCGCGCCGAAGGCCAGGCCCAGGCCGCCGTGCTCCGCGCGGACGGTGAGGCGGCAGCCATCCGCACCGTCTTCGAGGCCATCCACGAGGGCGACGCCGACCAGAAGCTGCTGGCCTACCAGTACCTGCAGACCCTGCCGGAGATCGCCAAGGGCGACGCCAACAAGCTCTGGATCATCCCGAGCGAGATCGGCGACGCGCTCAAGGGCCTCGGCGGGGCCTTCACCGGCCTCGCTCCCAAGGACGCCCCCCGCCCCGCCGACACCAACGGCGGCGCAGCGGCCCAGCCCAGCATGGAGAAGCGCCGCGAGTACCCCTCCATCGACCCGGAGTAGTCCCGTAGACCCGCAGTGCTCGCGCAGTAGTCCCGCATCGTAGAACGCCGCGCCCCTTCGCCCACGTATCGTGCATGATCGAGCCTGCACAGGTACCAGAAGCGAAGGGGCGCAGCCATGTCACCGTGGGAGGCCATCGGCGTCTTCGTCGCCGGAATCGGTGCGGGCACCATCAATACCATCGTCGGCTCGGGCACCCTGATCACCTTCCCGGTCCTGCTGGCCGTGGGACTCCCGCCGATCACCGCCAACGTCTCCAACACCCTCGGACTCGTCCCGGGATCCGTCAGCGGAGCCCTCGGCTACCGCGAGGAACTCAAGGGACAGCGCCCCCGGCTGCTGCGCCTGGGCAGCGCCTCGCTGCTGGGCGGCCTGCTCGGCGCGATTCTGCTGCTGCTCCTGCCCGCCGCCGCGTTCCAGGCGATCGTCCCGATCCTCATCGGCATCGCCCTGCTGCTGGTCGTCGTGCAGCCCCGGCTGTCCAGGTACCTGGCCGTGCGAGGGAAGGGCCCCACCCGCGCCGAGGGCGGCATCGCCCTGCTCCTCGGCGTCTTCGGCACAGGCGTCTACGGCGGCTACTTCGGTGCGGCCCAGGGTGTGCTGCTGCTCGGACTGATGGGCCTACTGCTCGACGACGGCCTGCAGCGCATCAACGCCACCAAGAACGTCCTGGCCCTCATCGTGAACGGCGTGGCGGCGATCTTCTTCATCTTCGCCGCCACTATCGACTGGACCGCGGCGCTGCTGATCGCCGCAGGCTCCGTCATCGGCGGCCAGGTCGGCTCGCGGGTGGGCCGCCGCCTGCCCCCGACTGCACTGCGTGTCCTCATCGTCGCAGTCGGCCTCACCGCGATGACCAAACTCCTGATCGGCTGAAGTCCCTTCCCTGTCGGTACGGTTGAAGGTATCCCGCCAGTCCCTCTGTACCCCGGGAGTGACCTCATGAGCGAACGACTCACCGACGAGCAGATCGCCGAAGGGCTGAAAGCGGTCCCCGCCTGGCACCGAGAGGGCGACGCCCTGCTCCGAACCCTCCAGGCCCCGGACTTCCCGGCCGCCATCCGCATGGTCGTCGCCGTCGCCGAGAGCGCCGAGGCGATGAACCACCACCCCGACATCGACATCCGCTGGCGCACCCTCCACTTCGCCCTGAGCACTCACGACGCCGGTGGCATCACCGCGCTGGACCTCCGTCTGGCCGCCGCGATCGACGCTGCGGTCGACACGGTCGGCACCGGCACCCGATGACTCCAGGGGCGCCCGCGAACCCCGGGGCGCCCCTGGACACGGGGACTCTCAGAGGCTTCCCAAGCTCCGCATGAGATGCTGACGGACGCATCGTGAAGGCGGGAGCTTACGGACCCATGGAACGCGACCCATCCGGCGCCGACGGACAGCACGCCGACAGACAGCAGGAGCCTCAGGCGTACGACTACGGGCAGTACTGGCAGCCCGAGGGCCAGCAGGCGGAGGGCTACGCCCAGACCGCCCAGCCCGCGCAGGGCCAGGACGCCTACGGTCGGCCTGCCTACGAGCAGGCCGGGTACGGCCAGGACGCCTACGGCCAGCCCGGATACCCCGCGTACCCCGCCGCCTACTCCGACCAGCCGTCGTACGCGGAGCAGCCGTATCCGGACCAGTCCTACCCCCAGCAGTCGTATCCGCAGGAGTCCTATCCGCAGCAGCCGTACCCCGGCCAGCAGCAGTCCTACAGCGGGCAGCCGTATCCGGACCAGTCCTACCCCGCCGGCTCGTACGGTGAGCCCGGCTACTACTCGGGCCCGGCCCAGACCGTCGAGGCCACTGCCCAGTGGTCGTCCGCGCCGATGTACCAGCAGGACGTGTACGGCTCGCAGGGCTACCAGGCCGACCCGTACGCTCCCGCCGCGCCTGAGCCCTTCGCTGAGCCGCCCGCCGAGCAGGCCGAGCAGGCAGACCAGACGGAGGCCGTCGCCGCCGCCGCGCCGCCACCCGCCGACTCCGACGCGGCCGGCAGCCAGGCCCGCTCCCGCAGGGGCCGGGGCGGCCCTGACCAGCAGCAGTCCCCGCACGTCCCCGACGGTCCGCTGCTGCCCCGCCTCGTCGCGGCCGCGACTGGCCGGGCTCCGGGCACGGACCGCCGGACCTTCCTGATCCGCGCCGCCATCGGCGCTGCCGCTCTGGCCGTCGTCGCGGTGGCCGGAGTCGCGGTCGCCGGGAGCGGCGGCAGCACCGTGAAGAAGCCCGCCGCCGGCGCGCCCGCGCAGGCCAACCTCGGCAGCGGTCACACCAAGACCTGGGCCGCCCCTGCGGCGGTGACCGCGTCCGGCACCAGCGACGGGCTGGTCGGCTCCTGGATACTGCCCAAGGCCGTCGTCCGCGGCGACGGCATGGCTGTCACCGCCTACGACCCCACGGACGGCCACAAGCTCTGGAGCGTCATCCCGCCCGCCGCCGGCGCCGTCCCCTGCGCGATGTCACCCACCGTCAACACCACGGGTGTCGGTGCGGTCCTGTTCCAGGCGAAGGCCGGCTCCGGCCAGGCCTGCACGCAGCTCGTCACCGTGGACACGGCCACCGGGCAGCAGAAGTGGACCGCCAAGATCGCCACCGCGAGCACCTCCTTCGGCGCCTCGGTGATGGTCAATGACAGCCGCGCCGTCGCCGTCGGCGACTCCGCGGCCGTCGGCTACGACATCGCCAGCGGAAAGCAGAGCTGGACCTACGGCGGCCCCGGCAAGTTCTGCGCCCTCGCCGGCAACGGCACCGGAAGCACCCTGCTGGTGCAGAGCACCTGCGCCGACACCAGCCCCAAGCAGCAGGCGATCTCCCTCGACGTGGCCACCGGCAAGCTCGCCTGGTGGCGCGGCCTCCCGCAGAACGCGGCCTCCTACACCGTCCTTTCCGCCAGCCCCGCCGTGGTCTCGGTGCACATGACCGACCCGACCAAGGACAGCATCATGTCCTTCAGCGACAAGGGCGACACCCAGGCCAGCATCTTCGTCTCGCAGACCGCGGGCCAGCTCGACTCGACCCACGGCAGCTTCGACCCGGTCCCGGCCCTCTTCTTCCAGGGCGGCACCGTGGTCGCCGAGCTCAACCCGGTGAACGGAAGCAGCAGCACCGCCGGCGTGCTGACCGCCTTCAATCTCGTCGACGGCCACCAGCTGTGGCAGGCCACACCCAAGGAGAAGGGCCGCTCCGCCCTGGTCGGCATCGACGGCACGGCGGCGGTGGTCGCCACCGAGGAGCGCCTCGGCCAGCCGGCCAGGCTCGGCCACTACGACCTTGCCACCGGCAACGAGTCCGTCGGCGGCAACTTCCCGCAGGGGACCGGCTCGCTGCTGACCTCAGGACGTGTGCTCTACCAGAGCAACGTGGTCGCCGTGCTGCCGGAGTTCACCAGCACGTACAACACGTCGGCGACCCTGTTCAGCGCCACAGGCTGACGCTGGAGAGCCTGCGGCTGCTGCGTCCGCTGGGACGGCTCGCGTACGTCGTCGGCCCGGACCCCCGCGCCGGGCCGACGACAGCTTCAGGTGAACCATCTGAATCATCGGGTGAACCTCAGGCCGGCAGCGGCAGCCACTCCGGCAATTCGTCCCGGTGCGCACCGAGCGCCAGCATCAGCGAAGCCTCGGGTGTCGGCTCGAACGGAGTGATCAGCAGCGCCATGCCCGCCTGCTCCGGGGTCCGATCGGCCTTGCGGTGGTTGTCCGCCGCACAGGCGGCGACCGTGTTCAGCCAGGTGTCCCCGCCACCGCGCGAGCGCGGCTGCACGTGATCGACAGTCGTCGCCTTCCGCCCGCAGTAGGCGCAGCGGAAGCCGTCACGCACCAGTACCCCGCGCCGCGACCACGGCGCCCGTTGTCGGAACGGCACGCGCACGTATCGCCGCAGCCGTACCACCCTCGGCAGCGGCAGCTCCACCGACGCGGCACGCACCAGGCGCAGCGGATGCGCGTGCTCGACGACGGCCTTGTCCTGGAGTACCAGCACCACCGCGCGCTGCAGTGACACCGTCGACAGCGGCTCGTAGCTCGCGTTGAGCACCAGTGTGTTGCGCATTTCGGCCACCTCCAGGAATCGGTCCGCCCCGACGGCGGTGCTGCGGGCCCCAGGGGTGAAACCCCTGGAGTCCGCGTGACCACTGTGAGGGCGGCACCGGCCCCGGAACAACGCAATTTCCGGCTCGCCGGCCGCTGTCCTTGTGTTGTTCTCCGGCCGTCGTGCTGTTCTCCGGCCGTCCTACGCCTGCGGCGCCTCGTACGTGGCGATGACCTGCGCCCGCGCCAGCGTGTGGAAGCGCAGGTTGAAGCCCACCGCCGCCGGCGAGGTGTCCGCGTCGGGACCGAGCCGCTCCTGATCCACGGCGTACACGGTGAACACGTACCGGTGCGGGCCGTCCCCGGGCGGCGGCGCGGCACCGCCGAAGTCCCTGGTGCCGTAGTCGTTGCGCACGTGCACGGCACCGGCAGGCAGGCCCTTGAAGTCCCCGCTGCCCGCGCCCCTGGGCAGCTCGGTCACGTCGGCGGGGATGTCGAACACCGACCAGTGCCAGAATCCGCTGCCGGTCGGCGCGTCCGGGTCGAAGCAGGTGACCGCGAAGCTCCTGGTCTCCGCGGGTGCGCCGGCCCAGCGCAGCTGCGGCGAGAGGTTCCCGCCGTCGTACACCTGGTCCAGCGGCAGCACACCGCCCGCGCTGAAGTCCTCGCTGGTCACCTCGAACTCCGGCACCGGGGGGTGGAAATCGTGGGGGAGGGGCCGCCTGGAATCCGACACTTCGTCAACCTCCTGCATTCAGCGCTGTCTGTCGCCCATCAGGCTATCCGTGGCCGAGCATCCGGAGGTTCCGACCCGACGGGTTTCTCCGTCCACTACTCTCGGGCCCCATGCCCGCCGCCCGCAGCCCCCTCACCCGCGACTTCTTCGACCGCCCCGCCGTCGAGGTGGCTCCCGACCTGCTCGGACGCGTCCTGGTGGCCCACCACCCCGAAGGCACGGTCGAGCTGCGCCTCACCGAGGTCGAGGCATACGCGGGCAGCGCCGACCCCGCCTCGCACGCCTTTCGCGGCCCCACCCCGCGCAATGCGGTGATGTTCGGGGAACCCGGGCATGTCTACGTCTACTTCACTTACGGGATGCACTTCTGCATGAACCTGGTGGCCGGTCCAGGCCCGACCGCCTCCGCAGTGCTGCTGCGCGCAGGCGAGGTTGTCTCCGGCCAGGACCTCGCCCGCAGCCGCCGCGGCACCCCGCGACGCGATGCCGACCTCGCCCGGGGCCCGGCCAGGCTCACCCTCGCCCTAGGCGTCGACCGCGCGCTCGACGGTGCCGACGCGTGCAGCGCCGGCACGCCCTTCCGCGTCCTGAACGGCACGCCGCCCGCGCCCGCCCTGATCTCCCAGGGCCCGCGCACCGGTGTGGCGCAGGGAGCAGAGAGCCCGTGGCGCTTCTGGATCACCGGTGACCCCACCGTCAGCCCCTATCGCAGGCACGCTCCCCGGAAGAATCGGGTCGCGCGAAGCGCGTAGGCTCGGACAGGCTGTGCGTACGGCTGCCAGCACCGGACCTAAGGAGAAGCGAGACCGTGACGGACATCGTCGACGAGCTGAAGTGGCGCGGGCTGATCGCCCTGTCCACCGACGAGGACGCACTGCGCAAGGCATTCGCGGACGGTCCGGTCACGTTCTATTGCGGCTTCGACCCGACCGCGGTGAGCCTTCACCTCGGCAGCCTGGTGCAGATCCTCACCATGAAGCGGCTCCAGCTCGCGGGCAACAAGCCACTGGGCCTGGTGGGCGGTGCGACCGGGCTGATCGGAGACCCGAAGCCGACGTCCGAGCGAGTGCTCAACGAGCCCGAGATCGTTGCGGGCTGGGTGGGTATCCTGCGTGGCCAGATCGAGCGCTACCTCGACTTCGAAGGACCGTACGCGGCCCGCATGGTCAACAACCTGGACTGGACGTCCGGGATGTCGGCGATCGGCCTGCTGCGCGACATCGGCAAGTACTTCCGCGTCAACAACATGATCGCGAAGGAGGCGGTGGCGCGCCGGCTGAACTCCGACGAGGGCATCAGCTACACGGAGTTCAGCTACCAGATCCTGCAGGGCATGGACTTCCTGGAGTTGAACCGCCGCTACGGCTGCACCCTGCAGACCGGTGGCAGTGACCAGTGGGGCAACCTCACCGCGGGCAGCGACCTCATCCGCAAGGCCGAGGGCAAGTCCGTCCACCTGCTGGCCACCCCGCTGATCGTCAAGGCGGACGGCACCAAGTTCGGCAAGACCGAGAGCGGCACCGTCTGGCTCGATCCGGAGCTCACCAGCCCCTACGCCTTCTACCAGTTCTGGCTGAACGCGGACGACCGGGATGTCTCCAACTTCCTTCGTATCTTCAGCTTCCGCTCGCGCACGGAGATCGAGGAGCTGGAGCAGCAGACCCAGGAGAAGCCGGCAGCCCGGGCGGCTCAGCGGGCCCTGGCCGAGGAGCTCACCGCTCTGGTTCACGGCGAGGAGCAGCTGTCCCGTGCCGTCGCCGCGTCCAAGGCCCTCTTCGGGCAGGGCGAGTTGACCGAACTGGACGCGCGGACTCTCGACGCCGCCGTCGCCGAACTCCCCCAGGCGAAGGTCCAGTCCCTGGTCACGGTGGTGGACCTGCTGGCCGCGACCGGCCTGGTACAGAGCAAGTCGGCCGCCCGCCGCGCAATCAAGGAGGGCGGCGCGTACCTCAACAACTCAAAGGTGACGGATGAGGAGGCGGTCCCGACCGCCGCCGACCTGCTCCATGGCCGCTGGCTCGTGCTTCGCCGTGGAAAGCGCAGTCTCGCCGCCGTCGAGCTGGCCGCAGCGGGCTGACCTGCACCGCAACCGTCGGGGGCGTGGATCCAAAAAGGATCTTCGCCCCCGATGTTTGACTTGGCCGCCAGGACCGTCTAACGTTGACCGAGTCGCCTGATTCGGACCAGTACGTCGCACGGGGCTTCGCCTCGCCGCACCGGTCCTCACGTGACCGCCACGTTGCAGAGCCTATCCGCCACCTTAATTGATCTATCCGAGTCGACGCTTGCGTCGGATTCGGATCGGGTCGTTTTTGCGTGCGAATAAGTAGCCGCGATTTCCGGGTTTCCGGGAAATGCGGTAGCGTAACGCCGGTCGTCAAGCGACACCCCACCTCGGCGGGGAGCAGAAATGAAATTCGGACGGTTCGCCCGGACGAAACGGATCTGCTAGGCTGAGAAAACAACGAAGCGCCCGGAGAGACCGGTGAGACGGTCTTGAAGGAAGCGTCCGTTCCTTGAGAACTCAACAGCGTGCCAAAAGTCAACGCCAGATATGTTGA
>NZ_JBGCBY010000039.1:0-74526 GCF_041262165.1 Streptacidiphilus sp. MAP12-16 | reverse complement strand
TGGCTGGAGCAGTAGCACCGGACACCACTCGGAATCTCGTGCCGTGCGCGCTCAGCTCACACTGGACGGGCACGGCACGCGTCGCTCAGCGCAACTGCGCGATCCCGTGGGTTCCCGCCAGTCGGTGATCGCGCAGCAGGGATTCGACCAGGGGTTTCGCGATCCGCTTCGACGTTGAGACCCGCTGTGCTGGCAACCAGCCGCAGCTCCAGGTGGGTCGCCCCGGATGTTGACGTGGATGTATGCAGACGATCGGACGATGCTGCCAACGGGTGATCGTCTTGGGCCTAGATTGGGCGCATGGTTGAGCAGGCAGGGGCGGCACCACGGGCGGGGTCGATCGGGCGGGGGCGTCACGCGAAGCGGGCCACCGGCGCCGAGCCTGGCGGGTTGATCCGCTCCTCGGCGTTGATGGTGGTGGGTACCCTGGCCTCCAGGGCCACCGGGATGTTCCGGCTGATGCTGCAGGCGGCCGCGCTGGGAACGTTGGCGGTGGGTGGCTCCTACAACACCGCGAACACGTTGCCGACGAGCCTGTACACGCTGATCATCGGTGGGGCGTTGAACTCAGTGCTGGTGCCGCAGTTGGTGCGGGCCCGGATCGAGCACGCCGACGGCGGGCGGGCGCACGAGCAGCGCCTGGTCACCTTGGTGCTGAGCGTCCTCGCGATCGGCACGGCGGTCGCGGTGCTGATGGCACCACAGCTGGTAGGGCTGTACATGCCGGACTCGCCCGGCAATCACCAGCTCTTCGAGCTGACCGTGACGTTCGCCCGATTCCTGCTGCCGCAGGTCTTCTTCTACGGGTTGTTCTTCATGCTGGGGCAGCTCCTCAACGCCCGGGGAAGGTTCGGGGCGATGATGTGGACCCCGGTGCTGAACAACATCGTCCTGATCGCGATGTTCGGCCTCTACATGTGGCTGGTGCCCTCACCGGCCGGTGCTGCGGATGTGACGCCCGGCCAGGTGCGGATGCTGGGCATCGGCACCACGGTCGGCATCGCACTGCAGGCGCTGTGCCTGATCCCCTTCCTCGCGGGTTCAGGATTCCAGTGGCGCCCTCGCTTCGACTGGCGCGGCGTGGGCCTGCGCAAGAGCGTCAGCGCGGCCCGCTGGACGCTGCTGTTCGTACTGGTCAACCAGGTGGCCCTGACAGTGGTGACGCGCTACGCCAACGCCGCCGACGCACAACTCCCCCGGGCCGGGGCGGGCAACAGCGCGTACTTCTTCGCACAGAACATCTGGATGCTCCCGCAGGCAATCATCACGGTATCCCTGGTCACCGCGCTCCTGCCGCAGATGAGCCGGGCCGTGGCCGAGCACCGCCTGGACGATATGCGAGACGACCTGTCCCGGTGCCTGCGCGTCACCGCAGTGGCGATCGTGCCCGCCGCCTTCTTCTTCCTGGCCTTCGGCCCGCAGATCGCGGTCGTCATGTTCTCCTACAGCAGCGGCGGCGCAGCCTCCGCACTGCCCCTGGGGCAGATGCTGCAGGCCTTCGCCCTGGGCCTGATCCCGTTCTCCGCCCAGTACCTGCTGCTGCGAGGCTTCTACGCCTTCGAGGACACCCGCACCCCGTTCTGGATGGCCGTATGGATCTCCGCCTTCGACATCGTCCTGGCCACCGGCTGCCACCTGCTGCTGCCCGCACGCTGGGCCGTCATCGGCATGGCCGCCGCCTACGCCGCCTCCTACACGGCCGGACTGCTGATCACCGGGATGCGCCTGCGCCGCCGCATGGAGGGCCGCCTGGACGGCAAACGCCTGCTGCGCGCCTACGGCAAGCTCGCCCTCGCCGGCGCAACCGCTGGCCTGGTCGGCTGGGCCGCCGCCCACATCTGCGCCGACCTGGTCGCGTCACCCGCCGCAGGCTCTCTCCTTGCTCTGCTCGCGGGCGGAGGCGTGATGCTGGCACTCTTTCTGCTGCTGGCCCGCCTGCTTCGGATCAGTGAACTACGCGGCCTGCCCGGCCTCTCGTGACCGGTGCCCAACCCACCGCGTGCCACGGTTCCGCATACAGTGCCTGGTCGCCCTCGCCCAGGACGGGTAGGTTCCGCGTTGACCCAGGCATGGTCGGATGTGCCGGAGTCCAGCGCATCCCGGCGCACCTGCTCCAGGTAACGCCGCCTCGAGCGCGGCGCGGGCCGCAGTCAGGCCTGCGGCTGCGGCTCGACACCGTCCCTCACACCGGACGGGCGTCCAAAGCCCCACACTCCCTTGATCTCGCTCATCATTTGGCTGAGCAGCTGATACACCGGCGTCTCCGGCTCACGCAGACCGGTTTGCCACACCTGCTCACGGTCGCCGCACAGCGCGAAAGTCCATTGCTTCGCCTCGTCCAGCCACACCTCGAAGTCCTGGTCGGCATGGGAGAAACGCACAGTTTCGACGCCGTCCAGCAGGACGACCTCGCCGCTGAGCTTCTCCGCGAGCTGCTCGAAGCTCCAAGCCTTCGGCTTCTCCGGAGCCGTGTAGGAGACCGCGAGCACCGACGACAGCGGGCCGGCGACCAGATCGCCGTCCTTGTCCTCGAACTCGAAGCCGGACCCGCCCCCCGACCACACCGGCGCCCGCTCCCGCGCCTGCGCGAACTCCGCCGCGCCCACGGTACTGAACTCGTAGGAGTCCACCCGGAACGACCCCCGCGTGACCGCGTGCCAGCCATCAGCCAGCAGCACCGAACGCACCTCCGTCGTGACGATGTGCAGACTCATTTCCCGCCCTCTCGTTTGGCGCGGGCCGCCCTGTCGGCCCGCGCCCGCTCCGCCGCCAGGCGCTGCACCTCACGGTCCTGCTCCCCGCCGATACTGCCCGATCTGCTCCTCGGTCGGCAGACCCGGCTCCGGCTCCCGCAACGTGTACGCGGCCGGCACATGCGGCGCCACCGGCTTCGACCGCACCACGTGCCGACTGCGCTGGTTGCGCGGCATCCCATACGTCCGCCTCAGCTCAGCGCGGATCGCCGACGCCACCCGCGCCACCTGCACCACCTGCACCACCTGCACCACCTGCACCACCTGCACCACCGAAGACTGGCTGCCCGAAGCGCTTCAGCAGTTCGTCGGCCCGGTGCCGGGCTCCGCGGGCACCGAGGTGGTGCAGCCGGCCGACTTGGTGGAGGTTGTCCCGGCCGGTGATGCCCTCCTCGACGGCGGCGTGCTGTCCGGCCAGGCCGATGCTGCGGCGCACCTGGTCGGCTTGGCGGACGACGTCGAACCCGGCGACGCGGACTCGTCCCGCATCGGGCGTGGCGAGCGTGGCCAGGATGCGCACAGCGGTGGTCTTGCCCGCGCCGTTGGGCCCGAGAAGTCCGCAGACCGTTCCTGGGGGGACGGTCAGGTCCAGCCCGCGCAGGGCGTGGGTCTTGCCGAAGCGCTTGTAGAGGCCCTCGACGGCGATGGCCGGGCCATCGCGTGAGGTGTCGTATTCGGGCAGGCTCATCGGGGAGACCCTTCTAGGTACACCGTACGTAGAGATGCGTCGCGGTCAGACTACTACTACGTACGGTGTACGTGTCTAGACTTGCGACTCGAGGTGATCACCCATGCCGTCCAGCAGACCCGCACCCACCAACCCCGCACCCGCGAAGGGCACCCCGGGGATGATCTGGCTTCGCCCCGAACGCACCGGCCGGGGCCCGGAACCGGCGCACAGCCGCGCCGCGATCGCCTCAGCGGCGATCGCCCTCGCGGACGCGGAGGGGCTCGATGCGGTCTCCATGCGCAAGGTCGCCACCGCACTCGGCGCGGGGACGATGTCGCTCTACAACTACGTGCCCAAGAAGGAGCACCTGTTCGACCTCATGCTCGACGCATCAGCCGGCGAGTTCACGCTCCCCGACGTTCCGTCAGGCGACCCTCGGGCCGACCTCGCCGCGCTGGCCCGTGAGATGCTGGCCGCGATGCGGCGGCACCCCTGGCTGCCCGGGCTGTGCATCACCCGGCCCTCGATGGGGCCCAACTCCCTGCGCTGCACCGAGTTCTTCCTCGCCGCCCTGTCCGACTCCGCCTGGGACGGCGGTACCAAGATGGAGATGTTCGCCCTGCTCAACGGCTTCGTCTGCCAGTTCGCGCAATGGGAGCACACCGCGGCGGGCGGCGCGAGCACCCAGTGGCAGACCGACCTGGTCACCTACCTGACCGGCGTCATCACCACCGGCCACTACCCCCACCTGGCCGCCGCCCTCGCCGCCGGCAGCGGCGAGCCACCGCCCGACGCCGACACCGTCTTCGCACGCTCCCTCGACCGCCTGCTCTCGATGATCACCACACCACCGACAGCCGGTAAGCCAACCGGCCAGGACGCGAGCTGGAACTCGACGTGAAACGGACGGGCGGGGCTCACAAACCCAGGCCCCGTCGTCGCTGAGCACCCATCACCACTAACCACTTCGGAGCAACTCGTCTAGCGGTGGTGTGTTGAACCGAGCAGTAGAGATCAAGAGGTGACTGCCGGGCCAACCGCACGCTGGACATGATCGCCCTCCCCCGCATGGCCTGGTGACCCAGGACCCGCCCATACACCGAACGGCGAATGGCTGAAGGCACGTCCAAGTCCGACATCCGGCGGTGTTTGAAGCGCTACATCGCCCGCGAGCTGTTCAAGTTCCTGATCAGCAAGAGTGCTCATAGCGTCGACCTTCCGAGCGCTGCTCGACGTCCAGAAGAGCAATGGTGCGGTGCGGTTCAGCTCGCCCCGAGGCGGGCGATTGGACGTTCCCTGGTGGCGGCGCCGTGGATGGGACCGTTGGTGAAGGTGAGGCGGCGGCCGGTGCCGTCCCAGCGGGCGGCGATGATCTCTGCGGCGATGGAAACGGCGGTCTCGTGCGGGGTGCGGGCACCGAGGTCGAGGCCGGCCGGAGAGGAGAGCCGGGACAGTTGCTGCTCGTCTAGGCCCGTCTCGCGCAGGCGGGCGAGGCGGTCCCTGTGTGTGCGGCGCGAGCCGAGTGCGCCGACGTAGGCGAGCTTCGGCAGTTGCAAGGCAGTGGCGAGTAGTGGGACGTCGAATTTGGGATCGTGGGTCAGGACGGTTACTACTGTTCGGTCGTCGATCCGGCCCGCCGCAGCTTCTTCGGCCAGGTAGTCGTGGGGCCAGCGCACGATGACGTCGTGTGCGCGCGGGAACCGGGCGGCGGTGGCGAAGACCGGGCGGGCGTCGCAGACCGTGACCCGGTACCCGAGGAACGCCCCCAGGTCGGCGACGGCCGCTGCGAAGTCGATGGCCCCGAACACCAACATGCGCGGAGGCGAGACGAAGGAACCGACGAACACCGCCAGGTCGTCGCCTCTGCGCTGGCCCGCCAGGCCGTAGCGGAGCAGCGCTGTCGTGCCCTGGTCGAGCAGGCCGCGGGCGTCGACAGTCACTGCGGTATCGAGCGCGGCTGAACCGAGCGTGCCGGCGCAGTGGTCCGGCCAGACCACCAGCCGACGCCCTACCGCGCCCGGGTCGGCCTGGGGACCGGCAACGGTGGTGGCTATGGCCACGGGCTGGGAGGCTGTCAGGGACGCCATGACGTCTGGGAGTTCGGGGAACGTGCGGCGCGATACCGGTTCGATGAAGATCTCGAGTGTGCCGCCGCAGGTGAGGCCGACTTCGAAGGCCTCGTCGTCGCTGACTCCGTACGTCCGCAGAACCGGTCGGCCCGAGGTTCGCGCTTCTTGGGCCTCCTCGAATACCGCCGCCTCGACGCAGCCGCCCGACACGCTGCCGACGACAGTGCCAGCCGCCGATACGGCCATCGCCGCGCCGGGCTCTCGCGGCGCGCTGTGGAAGGTGTTGACCACGGTGGCGAGTGCGAAGGTCTCGTCGGAAAGGTACCAGGGATAGACCTCGTCCAGGACGTCACGCATGGCCACTCCTGCGGCGGTGGCAGCCAGGGCGACGGTGTCCTCGGAGCCAGAACGCGAGTGCGAGGGCGGCTAGCACGCCTGCGGCGACCGGGGCCAGCCGCTTGAGCAGCGCGCCGCGGGCGACATCCAGCAGGTCGAGCGGCTCGCTGTCGTCGGGCCCGCTTACGGGTGTAGCCCGCGCCGCCGCTTCGGTCGCCACTGGGGCGTTGGCCTGCGGTGCGGGCGCGTGGTTGGTGGACGCGTGTGAGCGCTCCGAACCTGCGGTCCCCGGCGCTTTGTCTGCTGGGACCGCCGGCTCCGGCCGCGCGGGCTTGCGCTCCGCTGCGAGCCGGTCTTCCAGGCAGGCGACGAATTGGTCCAGCAGCTTCTTGCTGATGTCCTCCATGACGCCCTTGCCGAACTGGGCCACCTTTCCGGTGATGCGCAGCTGGGTCTGAACCGCTACCCGGGTGCCGTCGCCGTCTGCGGTGAGTTGCACGGTGATGTGGGCGTCGGCGTTGCCCTGGCCGCGGGTGTCGCGTCCCGCCGCGTTCAGCCGCACGGTGCGGTTCGCGGCGTCTCGCTTCTCGAACGAGGCGACTCCCTTGTACTGCACGGTCACAGGGCCCACTTTGACCTTGACGGTCCCGTGGAACTGCTCGCCGTCGATGTCGGTGAGCTGGGCACCTGGCATGCACGGAACCAGCCGTTCGACGTCGTTGAACAGCTCCCAGGCTGGTTCCATGGGCAGGCTTACGCGGAACTCGTTGTTGAAGTCCATGGCGAATCGGCCTCCTTGCCCGCCCCCGCCCATGGGGGCAACCATCGGTGCGGGAGCGGGGGGCGTCAATGTGGTCTTCAACGTTCGCTTAAGAGCGCTGCCTGCGCCCCTCGGTCAGCTCCATAGGGTGACGTGCACGGTCGGCCGGAAGTGGCCCAGCGGCACGCCGGTCGCCCGGGTCAGCAGGCTCTGCACCGCTGCCGGTGTGGTCACGAAGCGGCACAGGGCGGATGCGGCCTGTGAGCGCCGTGCGTCGCGGAGCGCGCTGGCGTACAGCACTGCGTTGATCGGTGTGCCGGGGACGTCGAGCACGGTGAGGTCGCCTCGGCGCAGTTCGTCGCGGACCAGGTGCAGTAGGGCAATGGACAGTCCGTCCCCGGCGGCCACTGCGTTCAGAGCCGCGGTGGCGCTGGGGAAGATCGATGTGCTGTCGTCGCTGACGCCGTGGCGGGCCAAGAACGCCCCAGCTGGTGTGTCCAGGTCCAGTCCGCCGGGACCCAGTAGCCAGTGTTCTTTGCGCAGCCTGCTCACCGGGAGGTGAGGGTGGCTACCGACTGGTCGGTCAGGTGCTGCGCTGTGGGCCAAGGGACGAGGTCGGGCGGGCGCTGCGAAGTGGGCGGGCGAGGCGATCACGGCGAGGCGGATACGGAGGAAAGGGATGCGTTCGATGGTGTCATCGGTAATTTGGTCGTCGGTCGCGGCGCTGATGGCGACATCGGCGCGGCGGTCGCGCAGCAGCTCGGTGAGGAGCCCGGCGGGCACGGCGAGCGTGGTGGCCTCCACCTCCGGCTGGCGGCGGACGAAGGCCTCCAGCAGGGGCGGGACGATCTGCTCCGCGCTGGTCTCGGTGGCGGCCACCCGCAGGTAGGAGGTGCCTTCCCCGGCTTCGCGCACCCGTCGGCGGGTCTCCTCAGCCAAGCCCACGATCTCTGCCGCGCCGGCTGCCAGGCGCCGCCCGCCTGGGGTCAGCGCGATCCCGCCCGCGGCGCGCACGAAGAGCGGGTCGCCCAGCTCGCGGCGCAGCGCGGCGACCGCGCTCGAGACGGCGGGCTCGCTCACCCGCAGTGACAGCGCGGCGGCCTTCACAGAACCGAGCCGGGCCACCGCCACGAACGCCCTGAGCTGGGTGAGAGTCATGGTCGCCTCCCGGGCTTGGGCCTCATAGGGACCTCATAGGGATCAGCTGCGGCGGGCTCTTAACCATTCCCTTCAGTCACGGTTGACCCGCAGGTTCGCCGGGGTGACAGTGCGCTCGTGCGGTAACGCAGCCGGCTCTGAGATGGGCCCATGAACCGCAGGAGGCCGCCGTGCAGGTTCCCGCGTCATTCGAGTACCGGCGTGCGGAGAGCGTGGACGAGGCGCTCGCGCTGTTGGAGCGCTTCGGGGACGAGGCCAGGGTCATCGCCGGCGGGCACAGCCTTTTGCCGATGATGAAACTCAGGCTCGCCCGGCCGGAGTTCCTGGTGGACATCAATGACCTGCACGAGCTGGACTTCCTGCGGGTGGAGGGCGGGGAGCTGCGGATCGGCGCGCTGACCCGGCACCGCAGTCTGCTGGAGTCCGAACTGGTCCTCCGGTACTTCCCGATCTTCCGCGACGCCGAGCGGGTGATCGCCGACCCGCCCGTGCGCAACCGGGGCACGATCGGTGGGTCGCTGTGCCAGGCCGACCCGTCCGAGGACCTGTCCGCGGTGTGCGCCGCCTTGCGCGCCACGGCGGTGATCCGCGGCCGCGAGGGGCAGCGCTCGGTGCCCATAGCGGAGTTCTACCGGGGTCCCTACGAGACGGCGGTCGCCTCCGGCGAGATGCTGGTCGAGATCCGCGTCCCGATCCTGCCGAATGCGGGCAGCGCGTACGAAAAGGTCGAGCGCAAAGCCGGGGACTGGGCTGTGGCTGCGGCCGGCGTTGCCTTGGCGCTGGACGCGGGGCGGATGGCGCAGGTCGGGATCGGGCTCGCTGCAGTGGGCGGCGTGACGGTCAACAGCGTTCGGGCAGAGCAGGCGCTGCGCGGGCGCGAACCGTCGGAGGAGGTATTCGTCGAAGCCGGGGCGATCGCGGCCCAGGAGTGCTCCCCGGTCACGGACAGCAGGGGCAGCGCCGAATACAAGCGGCACCTGGCCGGTGAGCTCACCACGCGGGCGCTGCGCCGGGCCGCAGAGCGCGCCCGGCAGGCCGCCGATGCCGTGCCGGCACCCTGAGCGGGCGGAAGGGAACGACCATGCAGGTCACCATCGACGTCAATGGCGAGGAGCGCACCGCGGAGGTCGAGCCGCGGCATCTGCTGGTGCGGTTCCTGCGCGAGGACCTGGGTCTGACCGGCACTCACTGGGGGTGCGACACCAGCAACTGCGGCACCTGCGTGGTGCTGATGGACGGTGAACCCGTCAAAAGCTGCACTGTCCTGGCTGCCATGGCGTCCGGGCACCAGGTGCGTACCGTCGAGAGTTTGGAGACCGCTGACGGCCTCGACCCGGTACAGCAGGGCTTCATCGAGAAACACGGCCTGCAGTGCGGCTTCTGCACCCCGGGCATGATGCTGACCGCCCGGGCGCTGCTTGACCGCAACCCTGACCCCTCCGAGCAGGAGATCCGCGAGGCCATCTCCGGCCAGCTGTGCCGGTGCACCGGCTACCTGAACATCATCCGTGCCATCCAATGGGCCGCGCAGCACCCGGCGCAGCGCGCGAGCGCCCTGGCCCAGAGTGCGGGGAGCGAACCGTGACCACCGTCGAGGAGACAACGCCCGCCGCGCCGCAGCGCCCGATCGGGTACGGCAGGTTGAAGCGCAAGGAAGACCCGCGCTTTGTGCGCGGCAAGGGCCACTACATCGACGACGTCCAGTTGCCGGGCATGCTGCACGGCGCCGTGCTGCGCAGCCCGCTCGCGCACGCCCGGATCGTGTCGATCGATACCTCTGCGGCCGAGTCGCACCCCAAGGTCAGGGCGGTGATCACCGGCGCGACTCTGGAGGGCCTGGGCCTGGCCTGGATGCCGACGCTGTCGATGGACACCCAGGCCGTGCTCGCGACCGACAAGGTCCGCTTCCAGGGCCAGGAGGTCGCCTTCGTCGTCGCCGACGACCACTACGCGGCTCGCGACGCCATCGAGTTGATTGACGTCGAGTACGAGCCGCTGGACCCGGTGATCGACGCCCGGCACGCCCTGGACCCCGGTGCTCCGGTCATCCGTGACGACCAGGAAGGCCGGACCGACAACCATATCTTCGACTGGGAGGCGGGCGACAAAGCGGCCACCGACGCGGTATTCGCGCGCGCCGACGTGGTCGTCGCCCAGCAGATGCTGTATCCGCGGGTGCACCCAGCTCCGTTGGAGACCTGCGGCTGCGTCGCCGACATGGACCCCGTGGACGGCAAGCTGACCCTGTGGTCCACGACCCAGGCACCGCACGCCCACCGCACCCTGTACGCGATGGTCGCCGGCCTGCCCGAGCACAAGATCCGCGTGATCTCCCCCGACATCGGCGGCGGCTTCGGCAACAAGGTCGGCATCTACCCCGGCTACGTGTGCGCGGTCGTCGGCTCGATCCTCACGCGCAAGCCAGTGAAGTGGGTCGAGGACCGTTCGGAGAACCTGATGAGCACCTCCTTCGCCCGCGATTACCACATGCAGGGCGAGATCGCCGCGACCCGCGACGGCAAGATCCTGGGCGTGCGGGTCAAGGTGCTGGCCGACCACGGCGCGTTCAACTCGACCGCGCAGCCCACCAAGTACCCGGCCGGGTTCTTCCACATCTTCACCGGCTCCTACGACATCGAGGCTGCCCACTGCGCGGTCACCGGTGTCTACACCAACAAGGCGCCTGGCGGCGTCGCCTACGCCTGCTCGTTCCGCGTCACCGAAGCGGTGTACCTGATCGAGCGGATGGTGGACTGCCTGGCGGTCGAACTGAAGACCGATCCGGCCGAGCTGCGGATGAAGAACCTGCTGCGCCCCGAACAGTTCCCCTACAAGAACAAGACCGGGTGGGAATACGACTCGGGCGACTACCCGACCTGCCTGCGCAAGGCGCTGGACATCGCCGGCTACGACGCGCTGCGCCAGGAGCAGGCCGACAAGCGCACCAAGGGCGAGCTCATGGGCATCGGCCTGTCCTTCTTCACCGAGACGGTTGGCGCCGGACCGCGCAAGCACATGGACATCCTCGGGCTCGGTATGGCTGACGGCTGCGAACTGCGGGTCCACCCCACCGGCAAAGCGGTGGTGCGGCTGAGCGTGCAGAGCCAGGGCCAGGGCCACGAGACGACGTTCGCGCAGATCGTCGCCGAGGAACTGGGCATACCGCCCGAAGACATCGACGTCGTCCACGGCGACACCGACCAGACCCCGTTCGGCCTTGGCACCTACGGCAGCCGCTCCACACCGGTGTCGGGCGCGGCGGCGGCCGTGGTGGCCCGTAAGGTCCGCGACAAGGCACGGATCATCGCCGGGGCCATGCTGGAGGTGGCCCCCGACGACCTGGAGTGGGAGAAGGGCCGATGGTTCGTCAAAGGTGATCCCAGCGTAGCGAAGACGATCCAGGAGATCGCCCTGGCCGCGCACGGCACCCTGGAGCTGCCCGAGGGCGTGGAAGGCCACCTTGAGGCGACCACCGTCTACAACCCGCCCAACCTGACCTACCCCTACGGCGCCTACGTGTGCGTCGTCGACGTCGACGCCGGCACGGGTGTGGTCAAGGTCCGCCGCTTCATCGCCGTGGACGACTGCGGTACCCGCATCAACCCGATGATCATCGAAGGACAGGTGCACGGCGGCCTCGCCGACGGCATCGGCATGGCCCTGATGCAGATCATCGCGTTCGACGCGGACGGCAACTGCCTGTCCGGCTCCTTCATGGACTACCTCCTGCCCACCGCACTCGAAGTCCCCGCCTGGGAGCTGGGCCACACCGTCACTCCCTCCCCGCACCACCCCATCGGCGCCAAGGGCATCGGCGAGTCCGCCACCGTCGGCTCGCCCCCGGCGGTCGTCAACGCCGTCATGGACGCCATCGGCGTCAGGCACGCCGACATGCCGCTCACACCCGCACGGGTCTGGCAGGCCATGCACGGAGGAGTGGAGGCACCCCAGTGAGACCGGGCACCGCCCTGGACCAGCGGATGGCCGACCTGAGCGCCCATCAGGTGCCCTTCGTCAAAGCCACCGTGGTCCGCGCACGGCGCCCGACCAGCGCACAACCCGGAGACACCGCACTCGTACTGGCCGACGGCCACATCGAGGGATTTGTCGGCGGCGTCTGCGCGGAGGCCACCGTCCGACTCCAGGCGCTGCGCCTGCTGCGAAGCGGGAAGTCACTGCTGCTGCTGATCTCCCCCGACACGCCGCAGACACCACAGTCGACCGAAGCGGAGCCTGTTGCGGCAGACAGCGGGGACGACGACACTCTGGTGGTCGCCAATCCCTGCCTGTCCGGCGGCGAGCTGGAGATCTTCCTCGAACCCCTGCGGCCGGTACCCACCGTGCTCGTCCTCGGCGACACACCCATCGCCCGCGCCCTTCTCGCGCTGGGCCCCGGCCTGGACTACGACCTGCGCGCCGTCGATGCCCAGGAGGTCTCCCCCCAGGACGTCGCCGAGGTCACAGCGGTCGTGGTCGCCTCCCACGGACGCGACGAGGAGCCCCTGCTCACCCTGGCCGCCCAGACCGCGGTGCCGTACATCGCGCTCGTCGCCAGCCGTCGGCGCGGCGCCGCCGTGCTGGCCGGTCTCGACATCACCGCCGAGCAGCGCTCCACGATCCACACGCCGGCCGGACTGTGGATCGGCGCGCGCACGCCCGGCGAGATCGCCGTGTCGATCCTGGCCGAGCTGGTCGCCTCACACCACGCCGTGCCCACGGGCACCCACGAGGAGCCCACCACGGCCCTGGCAGACAGCCAGAACATCATCAGTAACACGCTGGGGCCCGAGCCTCAGACCGCGACTGATCCGGTCTGCGGAATGACCATCGCCCTCGTCCAGGACACCCCCTACTCCGATGCCGGAGGCGCCCGGCAGTGGTTCTGCTCTGCGGGATGCCGCGATCGGTTCACCGACGACCCCACCCGCTACGCGGAAACACCATGAGCCAGGACGTGCCGGACCACGCCACCGGCGATGCCGGCCGACGGGCCGTCGCGCAAGTCGTGCCGGACGCGGAAAGCCTGCGTGCCGCGCTGGATGCCACCGGCTACCTCACTGACACGGGCCTGACCACCGCGCTCTTCCTCGCGCTGCGCCTGCCTCAGCCGCTACTGCTGGAAGGCGAACCGGGCGTGGGCAAGACCGAAGCCGCCCGAGCCGTCGCCGCCGTGCTCGGCAGCCCACTGATCCGGCTCCAGTGCTACGACGGCCTGGACGCGGCAGAGGCCCTGTACGAGTGGAACTACCCCCGCCAACTGCTCAGCATCCGGCTCGCCGAAACCCACGGCACCGCGCTGGCCGAAGCAGACTTGTTCACCGACGCGTTCCTGCTGCGGCGCCCCGTGCTGGCCGCCCTGACCCATCCGGGCCCGACCCCCGCCGTGCTGCTGATCGACGAGATCGACCGCGCCGACGACGACTTCGAGGCCTTCCTCCTCGAAGTGCTGGCCGAGGCGAGCGTCACCATCCCCGAGATCGGCACGGTCCGCGCCACCATGGCCCCGATCGTCGTCCTCACCTCCAACCGCACCCGTGACCTGCACGACGCCCTCAAGCGCCGCTGCCTCTACCACTGGATCGACTACCCGGACACCGACCGGGTAGTCGAGATCGTGCGGCGCCGTGTCCCCGGCACCCCGCACTCCCTCGCAGCCGACGTGGCAGCTGCCGTACGGCGGCTGCGGACACTGGAGATGCAAAAGCGGCCCGGCATCGCCGAGAGCATCGACTGGATCTCCGCACTCACCCTGCTCGGCGTAGAGCGGCTGAATCCGGCTGCCGCAGACCGCACCCTGGGAGCCCTCGTCAAGTACCGCGAGGACCACGAACTGGTGCGGGAGCACGGCATGGCCTGGCTGGTCGGCACGAGCGATGGGTGAGTCCTACGCCCGCCCTCCGGCCTTCGACCAGCCCTCCTTCGCCGGGCGTTTCGGCGAGGCCCTGCACCGGGCCGGAGTGCCGGTCACCCCCGAACGTTCGGTCCGGTTCCTGGACGCGTTGACCCTGCTGCCCCCGGTGGACCGGACAACGCTGTACTGGGCGGCACGGCTGGCATTCGTCACCGGACTCGAGCAGATCGAGCCCTTCAACCGGGTCTTCCGCCTGGTGTTCGGCAACCAGCCGGACCGCATCGACGCACGTGACGTGTCCGACCAGACTCGGGTGCCCGGACCCGAGCCCGTTCCGGGCACGCCCCCGCCCGACTCCGCCGCCCCGCCGCGCCCGTCGGCAACACAGCTACCCAGCGGCGACCCGCATCCAGACGCCACTGACAACCGGTCGCAGCGCTCGAGCGAAAGCGGCGCGCTGCGGCTGCTAGGAAGCAGTCAGGAGAGGCTCGCACACAAGGACTTCCGCACGTTCGAGCCAAGTGAGTTGGCCGAACTCGACCGCCTCCTGGACACCCTCGTTCTCAACCTCCCGCTTCGCCGCACCCGACGCCGACAGGCCGACCCCCGTGGACGCCACGTCGATCTGCGCCGCACCCTGCGCCGGAGCCTGCGCACTGGCGGAGAGGCCGTCCGACTGGCCCGATCACACGGCCGACAACGGCATCGGCCGCTGGTGCTGCTGTGCGACATCTCCGGTTCCATGGAGCCGTACGCACACGCCTACCTGCGCTTCTTCTCACGAGTCTGCTCACGGGCGGGAGCGGGGCTGTCTGCAGAAACGTTCGTCTTCGCCACCCGACTCACCCGCCTCACCCCCGTACTGCGCCACTCCACACCGGACACCGCTCTGCACCAAGCAGGCCGTACCGCCACCGACTGGTCCGGCGGCACCCGGATCGCCCACGCGCTGACCGACTTCACCGACCGCTTCGGGCGGCGCGGGATGGCCCGCGGCGCGGTGCTCGTGATCTTCTCCGACGGCTGGGAGGGCGAGAACCCTGCTGCAGTGGGACAGCAGATGGCCCGGCTGACCCGACTCGCCCACCGCATCATCTGGGTCAACCCACGCAAGGCCGCCCCCGGCTACGCCCCGCTCGCCGCCGGTATGGCGGCCGCGCTGCCGTACTGCGACGCATTCGTGAGCGGGCACAGCCTCGCAGCGTTGGGCGAGGTCGTTGACGCCATAGCCGCACCGGACCATCACCAGCCCGGCGGAAGGGGCCGGCGCCGCCTATCCGCAACACCGGCGGAGCGCCGATGAGCGCGACCACCACCCACGACCGCAGCTCCACCGGCCCGACCCGCCGAAGCGCTCCCCACCCAGCGGGCTGGAGCCAACCCGCCGACGGCCGCCGACAGCTCCAGCTGGCACTTGCGGCACTATGGCTCCTGGACGGAGTGCTGCAGTGCCAGCCGTTCATGTTCACCAGCGCCTTCGCCACCCGGATCATCGCACCCGTCGCCCAAGGGAACCCTCCAGCGGTCGTGCACTCGATCACCTGGGCAGCCGACACCATCGGACGCCATCCAGGCAGCACCAACACGGCCTTCGCCGCGATCCAGCTGCTGCTTGGCATCGGCATCGCCTGGCGGCCAACGCTCAGACCGGCGCTCGCCGCCTCGGTGGCCTGGTCGCTGGCCGTGTGGTGGTTCGGCGAGGGCCTCGGCGGCCTGCTCAGCGGCACGGCGAGCCCGCTGTCCGGAGCACCCGGTCCTGTGATCCTCTACGCGCTCCTCGCGCTCCTGCTATGGCCCACTGAACGCACCGGCCCGTTCGAAGCCGCGCGCTCCGTGGGGACCAACAGTGCCCGGGCGCTCTGGCTGGCCCTGTGGATCGGCCTGGCGTGTCTCACCCTGCAACCGGCCAACACCGGGGCCGGAGTGATGAGCCAACTGATCGCGAGCATGGCCGAGGGGCAGCCCGACTGGCTGCGCGCGGCGGCCGGGCACGGCTCCTCACTGGTGGCACACCACGGCCTAGCGGCCTCGATCACGTTGGCGGCCGTGCTGACCCTGATCGCGGTCGCGGTCCTGCTGCCGCTGCCGGCCGCCCGGATCCTGATCGTCGTGGCAGTTCTGACCTCCGCGGTCGTGTGGATATTCGGGCAGGCACTCGGGGGTGTGCTCGGCGGCCAGGCGACCGACCCAGGCTCCGGCCCGCTGCTGACCCTGCTGGCCCTGGCCTACTGGCCTCGTTCCACATCACCCACCCCCGTTCGTCCGTCGGATCCAGGCCCACCGGCAACGGCACCCGGGCAGGACTATTCGGAGGCAAGGACAAAGCGATGACCAGTCCGGCTTGGCTCACAGACATGATCGCGGCGCTGATGCTCGCGACCGCGGCTTACTGCGCAGGGCGCCTGGCCGTCTCCCGACTGTGGCGGCGGCGCACCGAACCCGACGTTGACGCCGCCCACGTGCTGACGGGCGTGGCGATGGCGGGAATGCTCGTGCCTCGGCTCGACCCGGTCGGCGCACCGGTATGGACCATCGTCTTCGCCGTGACGGCGACGTCGTTTGCCACACGCGCAGGCCTGGCGCTTCGCCCGCACCTCCCGTCCGACACAGGGACAACGAGAGGCGCACGGCCACCGGGCGGCGTCCTGCACAGCCATCCGATCGGCCCAAGCCTGCACATCCCGCACGTGGTTCTGTCCGGAGCAATGCTCTACATGTACCTAGCGCCCCCCTCAGGCGCGAGCGGACCTGCGCGCGCGGGCGGCACCGCAGGAATGAGTGGCTCGGGCCATGTCGCGGCTGACAGCGCGCGGTACCCAACCATCACCCTGGTACTGGTCCTCGTCCTCATCGGCTACGCCGTTTCGGTCCTCGACCGAACCCCGCCGCGGCCCGTCCGCGCCGCGGCCCGGTCCCATGCCCAACGCCCTGTCCACGGGTTCCTCGCCCCCCGCGCAGCCAACTGCTGTGACATCGCCATGAGCCTCACGATGGTCTACCTGCTTGTCATCACTCTCTAGGACTCCTGAATAGACGGGTGGTGGGCACGGGAAGAATGTCGACGACCGTATGCGCGGTGGTAGGCCCGGCGCCCTCGGGGCGATCGTGGGTCGTCCTTGCCGCCGTCCGTCCTAGGAATAGCTCCTGGTTGCCGTAGACGGAGCAGTTCGGCACCACGGCGGGCGAGGTGCGGAGTCTCGCCGCTGATCGAGCTCCGGGTCGCGGTGGTGGTCCTCGCAAGCACCTGTGACTGCTGCGGGCACCGATGTTCAGACGCTGCACCGTGGCTGCACTTCGTGTTGGTCGACCTCGCGCATCTGCGGCGGTAGCCGGCGCGTCAGGACCGATCCCTCGGATGCCGCGCTCCGCCAGAGGCGGGACCAGGGCCGAGTCGGAACTTTCCGAGGTATCGGGTGCGTCGCCGGGCGGACAGGGTGCTCGGGACGTAGTTTCAGCAAGGTCGGCGGTGCGCCGGCCCACGAGCGTCGAGGAGTGGAGCGGATGATGTCCAAGATCGGCCTGCTGGCCCGCATCGAGGCCAAGCCTGAGTACACCGACCAAGTGGAGGCACTGCTGCGCAACGCCGTGGAACTCGCGCGCAACGAAGAGCTCACTGTCACCTGGTTCGCATTCAAGGAAAGCCCAACGGTGTTCGGGATCTTCGACACCTTCGAGAATGAGGAGGGCCGCGCCGCGCACCTGAACGGGCGGATCGCAGCGGCTCTGGTCGAGATCGCCCCCACCATGCTGGCAGTCGCCCCCGACATCCGGACCACTGACATCCTGGCCGTCAAATAGTTCCTTTGCCGAATTTCTCATCCCAACTCCTTGCTGGATACTCCGGCTCCGGCCTTCAGCCCGGAGAGGAAACGCATCCCTTGACCCGGAGCCGCGCCGCGGCGGAGCGCCCTTGCCGGTGCGTGCCTACAGGGTGGCCTGGCAGGTGCAGCTCGTACATGACGGCAGCAGCAGGTTGGGGTGGTAGCCGTCGCGGACGTTGACCCCGCGGGCGCCCACGGTTACCCGCGAACCAGCTCCGCAGGCTGGGCGGACGAGGCCGTGGCGTCGGCCAGGTGGCGAACCCGAGCGCGGCGGCAGTCCCCGGACCCGCGTGCGCGCCGAAACGGTCGAGATTGCACTGCCCGGCGTCGCTAAGATCCTGGGCGCGGCGCCTGTTCGGCGCCTCGTGGACGACCTCGGTGGTCCACGCCAGGATCGTGCCGATACCTGCCGGTTCTTCGGTGCCGCCGGTGATGAACGCCAGGATCGTCTCGTTGACCGGCATGGCGTGTGTAGGGGACACGCGCATCTGAGCAATCGTGTGCGCGTGACCATTGTGTCTCCCGGCCGGTGAACTTTCGCTGCGTCGGCGTGTTGCGAACAATCCCTCTTCGTCATTCGCCTCTGGCCGCCAGCAGTTGTCCCAGATTGGCGGTCCCGCCGTACCTGTCGCGCGCTTCTGGATTGGCACCGCGATGAGAACTACTTCCAGTGAGCCTTTTCCAACTTGATGATGCGGCAGGATGACTGCTGAGTCCGGCTGTACGAAGTGGTGAAGCTCCTGGCTGGCGTAGTGCTTGAACCACTCGGGCCCGGCGACCTGGACCAGCCATTCGGGGGCGGTGGCGGCGAGCCCGTTCAATGCCGCACGCAACGTTTCCGCCACCATCTCCAGCCAGCACAGCTCCCGCGCCGAGGACAGGACATGCGTGGAGTCGGTCCGGGCTTTCCCGCCAGCATTGAGCAAGTCCTTGTCGCGGGCAGCAGCCAGGATGCCGTCCAGCACCCGTCGTCCGGCATCCTCCTCGACCAGCCGGTCCCGGAACTCCGACAGCACCGAGAAGTCGAAGCCCGGATCAGTCAATTCCAGCCCGAGGGCGTACTTGAAGTCGATCCGCCCCCGCACCGCCTCCGCGGCCTGCCGGTCAGTGAGGCCCTCCACGAACTGCAACACCAGCACCAACGCCAACCGGCCCAGCGACCAGGCGGGTTTGCCCCGCGCCGGGAACAGATCGGCGAACTGCCCGTCAGTGAACAGCACCCCCAGCTCATCCCGGACCCGGATCGCCAGGCTTCCCTTTGGGAACGCCGCACGGGCCACCCGCACCGTCTCCGCCGGGACCACACCCGGCCCACTCGCCCGCAACGACACCTGCACCCCCGATGGCCCACCACCGCCGGCGGCCGACCCGCCCGACACGCCCCGGCGAAACCCCGGCTCGCCCTCCCGCCCGACCCGGCCACGACAGGCCTGAACGCCGCCGACACAGGGCCACGGCAGCCGCCAGGTCAACCAGCTGCACCCCCGCGACTGACGCCCACCCCATACACCGTTCTCCTCCTGGGGAACCTCGCAGGTCAGTGGAGCTGCGAGACGATACAAGGCGCGCTCGACTGGTGGCTGCCCGGTCAGTCCTGGAGTTCGCAGAACGCATCCCACTGGAGGCGGTCCAGGATCTGGGAGAGCGCGAACGCGGCCTGGACCTGCTGGCGGTGGGTCCCGGCATCGCAGGTGGTGCAGCCGTCGCAGCTGCGGTCCTCGGCCGTGGGGCAGGTGGTCGGGCAGCGGTAGCGGTTGCCCGATGGAGAACAGCTCGGGCAGGACGCTTCCGGCCCGGGTGACGGCCTCGGCGTAGCAGCCGGCCCTGTCGGTATAGGCGGTGACGAGCCAGGCCTCGATGGCGAGGTACTCCAGCTGGTACTGGTAGTCGTCGGCCTGCGAGAGGGCATCCAGCGGCCCGCCGCCCAGGTCTCACAGCCGCTGGTGGAGGCCGACGCCAGGGGTGCGGTCCGCGACGTCGACCTGGACGCCGTCATCGCCGCCTACGCCGCCGCGCCCCGCGAGCTGCTGACGGCCGACCAGGTCGCCGAACTGATCGGCGCGGCCTGCGCCGGCAGCGCCCGGCACACCCTGTCCCGCTGGGGCGTGACGACTGCCGAGAACGACGCCGCCGCTTCCGGCCGCGTCCACGCCCGCTGCGACGCCGACCAGGTCCGCACCGCCCAGCGCGCCCGGCCCGGACGCGGCCACCGCACCAAGCCCGCCGACAGCTGAGCAGACCCGGCCCGCAGGTATCGCCACCGTCGACCGCAGCGCGAGCAGCAACCGCACCAACCGCAGCAGCGTGCGGCAGACAGCAGCGGTTGCACCCGCAGCGGCAGCAGCCGCCCGGAGCTATCGACAGGCCGTGCGCCGCACGGGTAGCAGGGCAGCCGGTTACTGCGCAGCGCCGGGATTACAGAGTCGGCATCGCCCATCTCCCCACTACAGGTACCTGCCGAGGGCTTACCCTGACCCGCGAAGGGAGGAACACTCGCCCGGAGTGCACCAGCCGCCCGAGCGCCGGAGGAATGCCGCACGCGCCGGTAGTGCTGCTGCCTTCGGTGATCCAGAGGTCGACCTCGGCCTGGGTGACAGTCTCCAAGGTCGGGTTGCGGCTGCCCATCCAGGTCAGGAAGTTCCGTGCGCCAGTGACCTGGGTGTGGGAGCGAAAGTGGTGCTGGAGTTGGTCACGCGGGTGGTGCGGGCACGCTCGCGGATGCGCCGCAGTACCAACCAGGTTGCCTAGGGCTGCAGGATCAGGCGTTGGTGGTCAGGTGCAGCGTCCAGCAGGCGGCGCATCAAAGCTTCGACGCGGGCGACACGCTATCGCGCACGGGCAGCATGCCTGCCCGCACTATGCCGCCGAGCCGTACGAGCAGCAATGCCCTGGTGTGCGGTGGGGAAGGCCGGCAGTACCGCGGACGTCGTCTACGAGCAACGCTTGATACGAGCCTCGCTCATCCCCAGAACTGGCCGTAGTCGGTGTTCTGGTTGGCGTCAGTACTGATTGTGACTACGTTGCCGTCGCCCCCGTTTCCTGCGGTGACCCGTACTGAACCATTAGCCGTCGGCGTGATCACATGCGTAGACACGCCGATGTGCACCGGGGTGATATCGAAGCGCTGATTCGCTCTACCATTGCAGTCCCAGATCACCAGGCCGACGCCGTCGCTGTAGTTGCTGCCCGGCACGTCCATGCACAGGTTGGTCTTGTGCCCCGGATGCAGATACCAGCCGCCCTCCGTGGCCCGCTCCATGCACCAGTGTTGCTCCGTGCCGCCGGTCCAGGGCCAGACGATCACTCGGGTCCCCCTCCCGCCGTAGTTGGGGTCGGCGAGGTAGTTGCCCCCGTTCAGCGTCTGCCAGGTGTCGTACTGTGCGCATCGATTGACAGCGGAGGGGCGGATCGTGGACGCGTGGGCGGCGGTACCGGGCAGGGCGAGGAGCATTCCGGCGGCCAATGCCGCGGTGCCGAGGCCGGCGGCGAGTTGCTTGCGCATGCTGTCTCCTGACGTGAGGGATGGTGGTCTGCGGGGTGACAGTCGCTGGGTTCTTGCCCGAGCTGTGCTTGTCAGGGGCTGACCAAGAGACACGCTACGGAGGCCGGGTGTGGTGGGGCATCCCGCAGGGGGTTGAGGTTGCTACTGCGACCAGCGCGGTAGTCGGCGGGCGGCTGGAACCCTGGTGGGTGCCTGGGTAAACTTCTGCGGTAGGCGTGGCTCCGCCGCTGGGTTGACGACCGCTCACCTGACGGGGCCGTAGCCTTCGCCGATGTACTCCCTGGTCGTGGACGTGGTGATCGCGCTGGCGTTCACCGGTGTGAGCATGCTTCTCGGGCAGAACCCGCCGCCCGAGGGCTGGCACCATCTGCACCTGGACGCGCTCGGCTACGTCTTGATCTGCCTGGTCAACATTCCGGTCGCGGCCCGCAGGCGTGCACCCGTGGCCGTCTGCGTCTTCATCTGCCTGATGTGGATCTGGTTCATCGCCGCAGGCTACTGGCCCGTCGTGAACTGCCTCGCACCGCTTCTGGCGCTGTACACCGTGGCCGCCACCCGACCCCTGCGCGTCGCACTGGCCTGCGCGACGCTGTCCGGCGCGGTCTGGGTGTACGCGGGGCTGATGGGCCTGCAGAGTTCGATGCCGACGGTGGTCGGGCAGAGCGTGCTGTTCTGCGCGGTGATGTGCCGGTTCGGCTTTGCCGCGCGCGTCTCGGCCGAACGCGGTGAACAGCTCACCGCACTGACCGAGCAGCTGCGCCGCGAGCAGGAGCAGCGGGCACGGCAGGCGGTCACTGAGGAGCGGGTGCGTATCGCCCGGGAGTTGCACGACGTGGTAGCCCATCACATGTCGGTGATCTCGGTGCAGGCCGGCCTGGCCGGCTACGTGTTCAGCACCGACCCGCCCACGGCGCGCGGTGCGTTGGGCACGATCGCTGCTACCAGTCGGGAGGCTCTGGAGGAGATGCGGCGGATGCTGGCCCTGCTGCGGGTCGGCCCCGAGGGCACCGAAGGCTCCGGCGGTGGCGTGGACGACGAGGAGCAGTCCTATGCCCCCGCGCCGAACCTGGAGCGGCTCGGTGAGCTGGTCGAGCGGGTTAGCGGCGCAGGGGTGCCGGTCCGGTTGCAGGTGGACGGCGCCGCGCGGCGTCTACCTGCCGGGGTGGGCCTGTGCGCCTACCGGGTCGTTCAGGAGGCTTTGACCAATGTGCTCAAACACGCCCGCCCGTGCCAGGCGACCGTGACAGTGCACTACCGCGGTGACCAGCTCAGAATCAGCGTCGCCGACGACGGACGGCGACCAGTTCCAGCCGTCCTGCCCGGATCCAGTGGCCATGGGTTGATCGGTATGCGGGAGCGGGCCAGGATTCTGGGCGGGGCGGTCACCGCCGGCCCCCGGGCCCACGGAGGGTTCCAGGTCCAACTCACCCTGCCCCTCCCCACAACGAGCGAGGATTCCCGAGCGAGCCGGACCGAGTAGCCGTCAGGAAGGACAGCCGGGGGATGCCCAGCGTGCTCGTCGTAGACGACCAGATCCTGATCCGCGCCGGCCTGGTCGCGCTGCTGCGCGCGGCCCCGGGCCTCCAGGTCATCGGCGAAGCCTCCGACGGCGAGGAAGCCGTCCGCATGGCTGCGACCGCCAGGCCCGAGGTGATCCTGATGGACATCCGAATGCCCGGCACCGACGGGATCACCGCCACTCAGCGCATCCTGGCCGCCGCCGCCGACCCGCCTCCCCGCATCCTGATCCTCACCACCTTCGACCTCGATCAGTACGTCTACACCGCCCTGCGCGCCGGCGCATGCGGCTTCCTCCTCAAAGACACCCCACCCCAACGACTGCTCGCCGCCATCGACACGGTCGCGTCCGGCGACATGCTCTTCGCCCCCACCATCACCCGCCGCCTGATCGAGGCCTACACCCCGCGCCCCGAACCAGCCACCGCTCCCCCGCCCGAGATGGACATCCTGACCACCCGCGAATGCGAGGTCCTGCGCCTGGTCGCCACCGGCCTGTCCAACGCCGAGATCGCCGAACACCTCGTCCTCAGCACCGCCACTATCAAAACCCACCTCAACCGAACCATGAACAAACTCGCCCTCTCCAGCCGCGCCCAAGCCGTCGTCCTCGCCTACGAAACCGGCCTGATCACCCCAAGACGACACCAGGCAGCTCCTCTCCCCGAGCCAGGCTGAACCCCCCCGCCAGCGCCAGGCTCCCCTTGCCCCTGTCCGCGGCGCTCCCGCCCTGACCTGCCGGGTCGTCGGCAGTCCGACTCACCGGCGGGCGTGGGCGCAGGCGGTCGCGGGCGATCCGGCCGAGGTGGAGCGGATCCTGCGCGAGGTCGGCGACCTGTCACTTGGTCCGGACACGTTGGGTGTCGGCACGTTCGAGGTCTCGGTAGTGGAGGTCGGCGCTGGGATGTTCAGTAGGCGTTGGTGCACTCGCCCTGGCCGCTACCGTCACCGACGGTAGTCGCAGGCCCACGAGGTGATGCCGGCGTCGTTCATCATGCGTGTGTACGTCGTCCCCCCCGCCCGAGGGGACCCACGCAGCATAGTAGTTGCCCTTGGAGTTCTTGATCGTGATCTCGTCGCCGGAGTGCCCGTTGGTCACCCGCGCCCAAGCCGCTCGGCAGGTGGGGCTGTAGCGCAGCTGGATGCCGGTGAGACCGACTACCCCGGTCCTCACGGTGCGGGCGTCGTTCTCACAGATCGTCGTGGCGGGGTTCAGGCCGGTGCAGCTGCCGGCGTAGCAGCTGGTCGCCGGAGAGGCTGGGGGACGCCAGGGCGACGGCGCCGGGTACGGCCAGGGTCACGGTGGTAGCGACGGATGCGAGTCGCCGGATCAGGGGTCGCATGAATATTCCTCTCTGAAGGGGTGATTGGAGGTGCGGCCACAGCATTTCGCAGACGGGTATGTGAGGTTGCCGGACGGGCTCGGGGCAACCCCAATGGCCGTGACCTGAGAGTCAACGGCCACGAGCCGGAGCAACCAAAGTGCCGCTGAGCTGTGGAACGCGCCTACGTGCGAGGCTCGTCGGTACCACTCATGGCCATGCACCTGGAGCCGACAGCACCGCCGGCCTGGACGCTCATTCGACGCTGACTCATTCAACGTTGATCAGTGACGGCGCAGATGTCCCCAGGTAGTCGGGCCGACGACGCCGTCAACATACGCGGGGCCGATGTAAACGCCCTGGAACCACCTCGCCACCCACGCTGCACGGCAACGGGACCGTCAACTGGTGGTAGCTCTCCCTTGCCCCTGCTTCGGCGACGCCAGTTCGTCCGCCAAGGCGGCCGCTCCGCATACGGACTGCACCGCACAACCGGCATCAGATACTGCTCACGCGAATGTGCCCGCGCAATCTGGTGGCCAACGACCCTTCCGCTCTTGCTAGCGGGTTGCTAGCTTTGGGCTATGGCAACGACGCAATTGAACGTGCGGATAGAGGAAGAGCTGGCCTCGTACCTGCGGGAGACCGCCGGCGAGGCGGGCCTGACGCTCGCGGACTATGTGGGACGACTCGCCGCCGCCGACAGGGCGGCGCGCACCGGAAGCCCGGAGGCCCGCGAGGCCCGAGCGCTGGCCTTCGCCGCCGCCGAGTACCAGCGCTGGAACAACGCCGGGCGTTCCGAGGCCGGGGCGATGAACATGGGCGAGGTCTTCGGCTGATGCCCGTCCCCGCACGGTTCGCACCCAACGTCGGAACGACCATCCGAACCACACTGGAACCCGATCAGCGCGAGATCCTGCACCAGGCAGTCCTACGGGCCTGCGCCGACCCGTACTCGTGGCCGCAGGCCGACAAGTACGAACTGGACGACTCGGTCCGGGTCATCAGCACCCCGGCCGCGATCGTCTACTACGTGATCATCCCCGAACCCGACCGGCACCTGTGGGTCTTCTCGATCACACTGTAAGAAGGTCGTGCCCGCTCCCGGCGCCGTGGCACGTCCACCCCAACACCGCTGCGACGCTCCCAGGCGCCGAGCGGCACCGCGTGAACCCCCGACCCCTCATGCGGTCGGCGCGCTCGTCAGTCGACGAGCCGCCCGTCGCGCAACTCCACCACGCGGTCCGCGAGTTCCATCAGGTTGGGGTCGTGCGTGGCCACCACGACGGTGACGCCCTCGCTGCGGACGACCGCTCGCAGCAGCTCCATCACCTGTCGGCCGGTCTCCGAATCCAGTTGTCCGGTCGGCTCGTCCGCGATGACCAGGCTCGGTTCGTTGGCCAACGCCCGTGCGATGGCGACGCGTTGCTGCTGGCCGCCGGAGAGCTCCCCGGGTCGCTGGTCGGCGTGGTCCGCCAGTCCGACCAGGGAGAGCAGCAGCCGGGCGCGCTCCTCGCGCTGCTTCGCCGGCAGTCGCCGCAGGCGCATCGGCACCCCGACGTTCTCCGCCGCGGACAGCACCGGGATCAGGCCGAAGGACTGGAACACGAAGCCGATCCGGTCCCGGCGCAGGGCGAGCCGGCCGTCCTCGTCCAGGGTCGCGAGGTCGGTACCGTCCAGCTCGACCCGGCCCGAGGTCGGGGTGTCCAGCCCGCCGACCAGGTTCAGCAGGGTCGTCTTGCCCGACCCGGAACGGCCCTTGAGCGCGGTGAGTTCGCCGCTGCGGGCCGAGAACGAGACACCACGCAGCGCATGCACGGTCCGCGTCCCGCTGCCGAAGCTGCGGCGCAGATCCTCCACCACGACTGCCGCTTGCCCTGCCACTCGACCACCTCCACAAGTGCCACCCCTGTCAGTGCTCACATTTGCACACCGGTTGCCCGGTTCGCGCAAGCCCCCTCTTCCGTAGACGGACCCACCTCTGCCAAGATCAGCCGCTGTGCCGCGGGAGGGCACCACCGAGGCGTGACTGCGCATACACCGGGGGGAGCGGGATGTTCGGCTTCGTGTTGCGCCGGGCGCGCGGCCGCCTGCAACTCACGGTCGCGCTGGTGCTGACGGTGCTGATCACCACGAACGTGCTGACCTGCCTGCAGGCCTTCGGCCAGTCCGTCGGCGACGCGGGAGTGAGCCGCGCTCTCCAGGGGTCGGGCAACGACCGCACCACCGTCCTGCTCTCCGGCGACCAGGGCGCCGACCGACGCGCCGGCGAGAACGTGGCCGTCGCGGCCTTCGCGCGGACGCTGTTCGGACGCTTCCCGGTCTCTGTCGACGCACTCTCGCGCAGCCGCCCGTACGGGCTTCCCGGGGTGTCCGGCACCGGCGGCACCGATCCGGATCTCACCAAGCTCGCCGCGCTGGGCCGCGACCATGTCCAGTTGCTCTCCGGCCACTGGCCGGCGCCCGCGAGCGGGCCTCGATCGGCGATCGAAGTGGCGGTCCCGCGGGCCGAGTTGACCCGGCTGCGGCTGGCCGCGAACGCGGTGCCGGCCCAGGTCCGCCTCGCTGACCGGTACGGCGGAGGGCCGCTCACCGTCACCGTCACCGGTGTCTACCGCGCCGACGATCCGTCCGCGCCGTACTGGCAACTCGACCCGTTCGGCGGTCGCGAGGTGCAGCTCGCCGGTTTCCTGAGCTATGGCCCGATGCTGGTGGACGATACCGTCTTCACCTCCGGAGCCCTGCCCCAGGACGGGCGCAGCTGGCTGCTCAGCCCTGACCTGTCGACGGCCCGGCTCGCCGATGCCGACGCGCTGCGCAGCCGCCTCGACCCGGCGACCGCCGACCTGCAGCGCAGCTCCGGCCTCTCGGCGCAGACGGAGCTCGGGGCGGAGCTGGACGATGTGCGCGCCGGTGCGCAGGCGTCCTGGTCCGACGAGCTGATCGGTTCGCTCCAACTCGCCCTCCTGGCCGTAGTGGCGCTGCTGCTGGTGGTCCAGCTGATCAACACCCGGCAGGCCCCCGAGGATGCCTTCCTGACCGCCCGCGGTGCGACCCGGCGGCGCCTGGGGCTGCTCACGGCCGGCCAGGCGCTGCTGCTCGCCCTGCCCGCGGCCGTGCTCGCGCCACTGCTGACCCCGCTGCTGCTGCGGCTGCTGGGCAGGAGCTACGGGCCGCTCGCGCACCTGCCGGTGGACACCTCGCTGTCCTGGCGGTCGTGGCTGGTGGCCGCCCTGTGCGCACTCGCCTGTGTCGCGCTCACCGCGGCGCCGACGCTGCTGCGCGGCGCGGCCGCGGGCCTGCGGCAGCGGGCCGGACAGCGGCAGGCGCTGGTGAGCGGGGCAGCGCGGTCCGGCGCCGACCTGGCGCTGATCGCCCTGGCCGTCCTCGCCTACCAGGAGCTCCAGCACTACGGCGCGGATGCGGGCGCGGGCCTGGGGGTCGACCCGGTCGCGGTCGCGGCCCCCACCCTGGCCCTGTGCGCCGGCACCGTCCTGGTGCTGCGCCTCCTCCCCTACGCGGCGCGCCTCGGCGGGCTGCTCGCGGCCCGGGGCCGCGGCCTGTCGGCGGCACTGGTCGGCTGGCAGCTGGCCCGACGCCCCGGGCGCACCACCGGACCGACGCTGCTGCTGGTGCTCGCCGTCGCCACCGGCGTGCTGGCGCTCGGTGAGCACACCTCCTGGTCGGCCTCGCAGTCCGACCAGGCCTCCTTCGCCACCGCCGACGGCCTGCGGATCTCGGATTCCGCCCTGCCGCCGCTGGGCCAGGGCGGCCGGTACGGCGCGCTCCCGGGCGGGGACCCGATCATCCCGGTGGCGCGTACCCAGGTGGCGCTGCCGAACGGGGGCGACACTCAGCTGCTCGCCGTCGACGCCGCCGCGGTGGCGGCGCAGCTGTCGATCCGACCCGACCTGCTCGACGGGCGCAGCGTGCACCAGCTGTTCGCACCGCTCGCCCAGCCCGGTCCGCGCGGGGCGGCGGCCGGCATCCCGCTGCCAGGTCGCCCGGCGCGGCTCGACCTCGACCTGAGCGCCCGGCTGCAGGTGTTCACCGGCGCGGGGCAGTCGGCCGGCACCACGGCGACCGAGAGCCGGCAGTCGAGCCCCCAGCTCCTGGTGCAGCTGCGCGACCGCTTCGGCGCCGTCCACATCGTGCAGCTGACCGGCCCACCGCTGGACGGGAACGCGACGCTGTCGGTGGACCTGACCACGTCGGCCGGCGCCCCGTTCGGCAGCATCGCCTGGCCGCTCACCCTGGCCGGTGTCGAAGTCCAGCTGGCGTTGCAGCCCGGGGTCACGTTCTCCGGTGAGCTGACGGTGCGCCGGGTCGCGACCGCGCAGACCCAGGACGGCCCCGCCACGGCCGTCACCGCGCCCGCCGGACTGGCCTGGTCGGCCTACAACGCCGTGGACCCCAACCTGCCCACCACGCCGGATCCGGCACTCACCGTGCAGCCCGGTCCGGGCGTGCTGGCGGTCGACTACAGCACCGCCGGCAGCTCCGTCGACGCGACGCTCACCCCGGTCGGCGCCGACCCCGCTCGGACGGCCGGTCAGGACGCGAAGCAGGCACCGGCGCTGCCCGCCCTCGCGACGCGCGGCTACCTGGACGCTGTCGGAGCCACGGTGGGCGACGTCGTGCCGTTCCCCTTCGGCACGACCACAGTCCCGCTGCGCATCACCGCCGAGCTGAACGCGATGCCGACGGCCGGGAACGCCGCCCTGATCGTCGATCTCGGCGCGCTCAGCAGGCGGTTGGCCGTCACCGGTACGCTCCCCCCGGAGCCCACGGAGTGGTGGCTGCCCGCTTCCTCGCCGCAGGACCAGGGGCCCGCCCAGGCCGCCGCGGCCCTGCGGGCCGGACCGGGGACGCAGAGCCTGCAACTGCGGGAGGAGGTCGCCGCGCAGCTGACGGACGACCCGCTCAGCGCCGGGCCGCAGGTCACCCTGCTCGCGCTGGCGGTGCTCGCGGCGGTCCTGGCCGCGATCGGCTTCGCCGCCGCGACGGCCGCGGCTGCGTCGGAGCGCACCCGCGAGCACGCGGTGCTGCTCGCCCTCGGTTGCCCGCCACGGCGGCTGGCCCGGACCGCGGCCGCCGAAGCCGCTGTGCTCATCGTGCTCGGCACCGCGGTCGGCCTCGGCGTCGGCGCCCTGATCGTCCGTCTGGTGGTGCCGCTGGTGGTGCTGACCCCCACGGCCCAGCAGCCCGTACCGCCCGTCCTGGTCGCCCTGCCGTTGGACCGGACGCTCGCACTGATCGCCGCGATCACCGTGGTGCCGGTGCTCACCGCCTTCCTGAGCGGGCGTCGGAGCGCGGCCGCCCGCCCGCGTCCCCTGGAGGAGCTGTGACCGCGCCCGTCCGGTCCCCGTGGGTGCGCACCCGCCTACGCAGCGCGCCGCTGGCGTCCCTGCTCGCCGTCGTCCTGGCGTTCGGCGCCGTCTTCCTGGCGGCGGCCCTGCCCAGGGCACTCGACCGGTCGGCCGACCAGGGACTGCAGGCGTACCTGCGGCGCGCCGATCCGTCCGCGACCCAGCTGCAGGTCTATGCCAGACCCCAGGTGATGGACAGCGCGGGGCGCGCCCAGGACCTGGACCACGCCTTGAGCGTGCTGCGGCAGCAGCTCGGCCCGGACCTGCCACTCGATGCGCGTGACGCCGCCTACGGCGAACAGGGCCGGGTGCCGCGTGAGCTCCCCGATCCGGGCCTGGCGCGGCCGGACGGGCTCGACCCTCAGCTCCACCTGCTCTACCTGGCCCACGTCACCGACCACGTGCGGCTGGTGAGCGGCCGCTGGCCGGACGCCCCTCCCGGGAGCGGGGTCGTGCAGATCGCCCTGGCTCGGGACGCCGCCCGCACCCTCGGTGTCCGACTCGGCCAGGTGCTCCACTCGGTTCCCCTCGCCGACACCGCGATGAGCGTCCAGGTGGTGGGCCTGTACACGGCTGACGACCCCACGGACCGCTTCTGGGCGGGCCTGTCCTGCGCCACCGGGGCCTGTCGGGAACAGGCCCCGGGCGGTGCTCCGCCGCCGACGTTCTGGAGCGCCACGGCGCTGGTCGGCCAGGACTCGGTGGCCGCCATCGGCCCGTGGAGCGGGCTGCAGGCGCAGGACTTCTGGCGCCTGCCCGTGGACAGCGCCAGGTTGCGCGACAACCGGCTCGCGGACAGCCGCAGCGCCGTCGCGTCCTGGCTGAACGGCCCGAGCGCGCAGGCCGCGACGGACGCCACCGGCCGCCCGGAGCTGTCCGTCAGCTCCGGGCTCCTGGACCTGTTCGACCAGGTCGCCGCCCGGCAGGCCGCGATTCAGCCGCTCACCGCCGTCGGCCCGGCCGGATTGGCCGGGGTCGTGGTCGTGGTGCTGTGCCTGGCGGCCGGGCTGACCGCCGAGAGACGGGCCACGGAGCTCCACCTGCTGCTGGCCCGCGGCGGCTCCCGGAAGGATCTGCTGCTGCGTCTGCTCGGCGAGGGTGCCTGCACCGTACTGCCTGCGGGCGCGCTCGCCACCGCGCTAGCCCTGGTGCTGCTGCCGACGACGAACTGGCTCACGGCGGTGCTGGCTGCTCTCGGCGCGGCACTTCTCGCCCTGTTGGCCGTGCCGGTGCGCACCCTGGCGAGGGACGCACTCGGCCTGCGGACCGGGCCTCGTCGCCGGGGGCGCCGCCTGGTCGCCGAACTCGTCCTGCTCGCCGCCGCGGTGGCGGCCGTGCTGGAGGTGCGTCGCCGCGGCGTCAGCGGGCTGGATCCGCTGCTGATCGCGGCTCCACTGCTGCTCGCCACCGTCGGGGCCGTCGTGCTGGCGCGATGCCAGCCGCTGGTGGTCGGCGCGCTGGCCCGAGCCGCGGCCAGGGGCAGCGGAGCCGTCGGCTTCCTGGGCCTGACGCGGGCCGCGAGCGGTGCCGGCGACCGGCGCCGCGCCTCGATGCTGCCGTTGCTCGCGCTGACGCTGGCCGTGACCACCGCCGGCTTCGGCGCCGCGACGCTGCGGACGGTGGCCGACTCCCGGGGAACGGCGGCCCGGCTCGCCGTCGGCGGCGACGCCTCGGTGACCGCCCCGTCCGGTACCACGCTGGCGCCGTCCGTCATCCGGGCCCTCGCCGCACTGCCGGGCCTGAGCCTGGGCACGCCCTTCTGGGAGCAGGACGACGTCACCGTCCAGACCGAAGGCGCTACCCCGGTGCACGCCACGGTCGTGGCGGTGGATCCGGCGGACTACGCACGACTGGCCCGGTCGATCGGCCGCGGATCCTTCGACCCGGCACTGCTGACCACCCGTCCGACAGGAGCGGCGGCCCAGGTGCCCGCGCTCGTCAGCGCGGACCTCGCCAGCAGCGCCGGACCGCACCGGCCGTTCCGGCTGCTCCTCGACGACAACTCCGAACTGCAGGTCACCGGCGTCGGCGTGGTCGCCGGGACTCCGGCTGTCATCGCCCCGGCCGCGTCCGTCGTCGTGGTGCCGGCCGGCGCGCGGCTGCCGGGGACCGGTCACCCCAACCGCTGGTTGGGCCTGGGCTCCGTCAGCGAGACCCGCCTGCGCGCGAGCGTTCCCTCCGACTATCTGGTCGACGCCGGCAGCGCCCACCTCGCCGCGCTCGCCGACGACCCCCTGCAGGCCACAGCCACCGGCCTGTTCTGGGACTGCACCGTCGCGACCTGGTGCTTCGCCGTGCTGGCCGTGCTGCTGGCACTGCTGCGGGCCGGCCCCGAGCGCGCTGCGCTGCTGGCCAGGCTGCGCACGATGGGCCTGCGGCCCCGCCAGGGTCTTCGGCTGATCCTGGCCGAGGCCATGCCCCAGACGCTGGCCGCGGCCCTGGGCGGCGGGCTCACAGCAGCCGCGGCCGTGCTGCTGCTCGGGCCCACCGTCGACCTGTCACCACTGGTGGGCGCCTCGGTGCCGACGGGCGTGTCGCTCACCGCCCCGCCGATCCTCGGCCAGACCCTGATCGTCGCCGGTCTGGTGGCCCTGGCCGTTCTGGTGGAGGCGGCCGTTCAGGGCAGGCGGCAGATCACCATCGAGTTGAGAGCAGGAGACGGCCGTTGAGCAGTTCCCCGACCTTCGACGACCTCCGCGACCGGGCCCTGGCAGCCGCAGCGCCCCGTGGCTACGGGACCGGCGCGGCGATCGCCTGTGACCGGCTGGTCCGGATCTTCCGCGCGGACCGGATCGAGGTGCAGGCCCTGCAGGGGCTCGACCTGGTGGTCGACCAGGGTGACCTGGTGGCGCTGGTCGGTGCCTCCGGCAGCGGGAAGTCCACCCTGCTGAACATCCTCGCCGGGCTCGACCTGCCTTCGGCCGGCGGCGCCACCGTCGCCGGCCGCGACCTGCTCACCATGACCGCGAAGGAGCGCCTGCGCTACCGCCGCGAGGTGGTCGGCTTCGTCTGGCAGCAGACCGCCCGCAACCTGCTGCCCTTCCTCACCGCCGCCCAGAACATCGCCCTGCCGCTCCAACTCGCCCACGGGCGCCGCGCGAAGCGGTACCTCCCCCGGGTGCGCGAGCTCCTCGACGCCCTCGACATCGGCGAGTTCGCCGACCGCCGCCCCGCCGAACTCTCCGGCGGCCAGCAGCAGCGCGTCGCCATCGCCGTGGCGATGGCCAACCGGCCCGCGGTGCTGCTCGCGGACGAGCCCACCGGCGAGCTCGACTCCGAGACCGCCGGCGGCATCTTCGAGGCCTTCCGCACTGTCAACCGGGAGCTCGGCGCGACGGTCGTCATCGTCACCCACGACCCGATGGTGGCCGGTGAGGTCCGCCGCACTGTCGCCGTCCGCGACGGCCGTACCAGCACCGAGGTGCTGCGCCGGACCGTGGTCGACGAGCACGGCGAGGAGTCCGTCAGCGAACGCGAGTACGTCATGCTCGACCGCACCGGGCGGATCCAGCTGCCCGCCAAGTTCCTTCAGGCGCTGGGCATGGAGCACCGCGTCGCCGTCGACCTCGCGCCGGACCACATCGCCGTCCGCCCGGACGACCACAAGGACTGAGGGGCCGTGCCTGCCGACCGTTGCGGACCGGCGCCGGGCCCGCTTACCGGACCTGGTTCACCATCGCCTGCACGGTGTCGACGCAGCCAGACGCTGAGGCCGAGCCCCACCCCAGACCCGTGGAGTCGCCGGCTCCGGCACCGCGATCACGCTCTTCGTGATCGCCTGATAGTGCGCAGGCAGCGCGCTGGCGGGCGCTGTCAGGTTGAGCTGTGCCTGTCCCGGCTGGCACGATCATCCGATCAGTCGCTGCTGGGAGGGGCCTGCTCGTGGAGCCGCCGTCGTACAGGGGCTACCGGTATCCGGCCGAGGTTATCGGTCACTGCGTGTGGCTGTACCACCGGTTCGCCCTGTCGCTGCGCGATGTCGAGGAGCTGATGCTGGAGCGCGGCGTCGAGGTCACCTACGAGACGATCCGTCAGTGGTCGATCACGTTCGGCTCCGACTACGCCCGCCGACTGCGCCGCCGACGCCCGAACCCGGGCGAGGACAAATGGCACCTGGACGAGGCCTTCATCAAGATCCAGGGCGAGCACAAGTACCTGTGGCGGGCCGTCGACCAGAACGGCATGGTGCTGGACACCCTGGTCCAGCACAAGCGGGACAAGGCTGCGGCCAGCCGCTTCTTCAACCACAAAGGCTTGAACAACCGGGCCGAGAACTCCCACCAACCCACCCGGGAACGGGAACGGGCGATGAAGGGCTTCCGCTCCGTCGGCACAGCCCAACGGTTCCTGGGAGCGTTGAGCTACATCTCCCCGCACTTCCGACAACGCCGCCACCTGCTCACAGCCAGTGACTACCGACAGGAGATGAAGACCCGCTTCGCCGAGTGGAACACCGTCACCGGCGTGTCCGCCACCGGTTGAGCCAAGACCGGCCCTACAGCCAGCCATGCCCCGATCCGGATCACCCCGCCCGGAACTCCATCAACCTGACAGCACCCCCCCCCGACGGCGTCGAAGGGCCGCGGCGTAGTCGGGGCCGAACGTCATCGACCGCTGACGGATCGTCTCGTACGTGACCTCGAACCCGCGTTCCAGCATCAACTCCTGGACGTCGCGCAGGCTCAGGGTGAACCGGTGGTACAGCCACACGCAGTGACTGATGACCTCCGGCGGATAGCGGTAACCCCGATACGACGGTGCCTGCACGAAGTCCATGGCCTGCTCTTCCACCAGTGACGACCTGCCCGGTGATCATGACAGTCGCAGACGGCTCGGCTTGACCTGACAACGCCGTTCGAGTGAATCCAGAGGCGGTCGAAGGTCAGCCCTGTGCGGTCCGGGAGACGTGCTCCCAGTCAGCCCAGGTCTGAAGGCGCTGGGCGTAGACGGGCTCGATGATCTCGATGGGTTCCGTACCGAAGAGCACCCGCAGCGGCGGGTTCTCGGCGTCGACGATCTGCAGCAGTGCGGTGCCCGCGTCGGCGGGGTCGGCGTACCGGGCTTCTCCGAAGCGAGCCGCGAGGGCCTCGCGGACCTGGTCGTAGGCGGGGTTCGGCTCGGCCTGCGCGGCGGAGGAGCCGGCCCAGTCGGTGGTGAAGCCGCCCGGCTCGACGACGGTGACCTTGATCCCCTGGCCGGCGACTTCCCCGGCGAGGGACTCGCTGAAGCCCTCGAGCGCCCACTTGGATGCGTGGTAAGCGCCCAGCGACGGGAACGCGACGACGCCGCCGACGGACGACACCTGCACGATGTGGCCGCTGCCCTGCGCGCGCAGGATCGGCAGCACGGCCTGGGAGACCCAGAATGCGCCGAAGAAATTCGTCTCCATCTGGTCGCGCAGCTGCTGCTCGGTGATCTCCTCGATCATGCCGAACAGTCCGTAGCCGGCGTTGTTGACCACGACGTCCAGGCGGCCGAACTTCTCGTGCGCGGCGGTCACCGCGACGGCGACGGCGGCCTTGTCGGTGACGTCCAGGGCCAGCGGCAGGACCGCCTCGTCGCCGTACTTGGTGACCAGACCGTCCAGTGCGGCCACGTTCCTTGCGGTCGCGGCGACCTTGTCCCCGCGCTCCAGCGCGGACTCGGCGAACGCGCGGCCGAGGCCACGGGACGTACCGGTGATGAACCAGACCTTGCTCATGATTTCTCCCTCGGGGTCGACTCCACCGTAACCCAAAAACTTAGACGCGTCCAAAAATGCACTCGTCCAGGAATCGAGCCGTACGATGGACCCATGGGAGGAACGATGAATCTGCGGGAGCGCAAGAAGCTGGCGACCTGGCGCGCTATCCGGTCCGCCGCGCTGCGGCTCTTCAACGAGGAGGGCTACGAGGTCACGACCATCGAGCAGATAGCTGCCGCCGCGAACGTCTCGCGCGCCACCTTCTTCAACTACTTCGCCAGCAAGGAGGCCGTCGTCTTCGACCAGGACCCCGAGGAGCGGCGCAACTGGCAGGCCCTGATGAACGACCGCCCCGCGGACGAGCCGCTCTGGGACTCCCTGACCGCGATCCTGACGGGATTCTGCGAGAGCCTGCGCGAGCGCATGCCGCTGCAGCGCATCCTGAAGGCGCAGTCGCCTGCCCTCGCCCAGTCCGGCCAGAGCTTCGGGGAGCAGTTCTTCACCGACCTGCGGAACTGGGCGGCTGAACGCACCACCAGGTCCGACGAGTTGACCGCGGCCCTGCGAATGAACCTCGCCGTGGCCGCCACCCTCACCGCCTATCAGACCTGGCCCGCGGACGACTCCTTCGACGGATTTCTGCGACGCCTTGAACGGTGCCTCCGCGAGGCGGGCCCCACCGCGTCCACCGACTGACCCGCTGATGAGGAGCCTACTGCTCTGATCAACTGAGCCAGAGCGGGCGACGAGAGCCGGATCGATGTGCACTGCAACACCGTGGACATCGGTCCCGACCACGAGCTCGACGCTGGGATGGTCGCCGTCGCGCGGCGGCAGGTCGAGCGGGGCGCGTCCAAGTACCGGTGTAAATGATCACGGGCGTAGGGTGCCGTGCTGAACCGCCAAGTTCACACGTCACTGCTCTCCGAGGAGCCCCACGCCCGAGACCGCACGAGTATCGCCCACGCATGCCCTGCGCGCCGAAATCGACGCCCTGTTCACCGGGGACCGCGACCTGGTCGAGGCCCTGGAGGACGTCGCCCGCCTCGGCGCCCGCATGATCATCCAGACCGCGGTGGAGGCCGAGGTCGAGGCCTTCCTGGGCCGGGCCCGCTACCAACGCACCGCCACCGCCGGGCACGGCGACCAAGCAGGAGTGCCTCGGCTGCGGCCTCGGCGCGTACGTCGAGGGCATGATGTCCCTCCGATCAGCGGATCGGGTCCGCCTGCGATCCACCGCTGCCGATCCCGAGGGGCACGGAGCCAGTCCCCTCGGAGAACTGGAACTCACCGCGATCAGGTCTTCGTACCATGAGGACATCCCTCCGTTTCGTACTCCCAGGAGCCAGGCGATGGACGAGGAGGCCGCGTCGGCCGACAGCCCCGCCAACGGGCCGGGCCAAACGCTGGTCCTGACGGCGGACGCAGTCCGCCGAAGGCGTCGCGCGCTGCGCCTTCTCGCCCTGTGCGTAGTGGTCCTGGTGCCGTGGACGGTCTATCTGGCGCTGTTCCTGCCCGACCAGTTCCAAGCCCGGCACTGGTCGGCGGCCTGGGTCGGCTTCGACGTGATGCTGCTCGTGTCCCTTACCGGGGCCGGGCTGGCGGTGTTCCTGCGGAGGCAGATCCTCATCCTTCTGGCCGTGATCGCGGGCACCTTGCTGGTGTGCGACGCGTGGTTCGACATCGCCCTCGACTGGGGGACATCCCAGGTGTGGGGCAGCGTCGCCTCGGCCGTCCTGGTGGAACTGCCGCTCGCGGCGCTGCTCTTCCTGCGGGCCAGGCGCCTGCAGACTCTCACGGTCCGGCTCGCCTGGCAGCGCCTGGGGCTGCCCGGTGAGCCGCCGCCGCTGCATCGCCAGCCGCTGCTCAGCGCGTTCGCCCCGCCCTCGCCGGACGCCTCGCCCCCGCGCCCTGAAAGCCCCACGCCCTGAACAGGGCCGTGGCGGCGATCACGACCTCGAGCAGATCCCCGACGCCCACCGCGACGGCAACCCCCAGTTCTTCCTCCGCGCCGACAGCGCGGGCGGCGCGAGAGTCAGAGTCGACGCTGATGTGCGTCAACGTAGGGCTGCCCAAGGATGTGCCCTGGCAGGGCAGGACCGTTCACACGGGAGTCTGGAAGGCCCCGTCGATAGGCCCCCGCATGGTCCGGCGGCTGAACGTCGTAGGAGACGGTCAAGGAGATCTGGCCGGCCACGGCGGCGAGATGCAAGCGGTGCTGGATTACCAGCCGCAGTCCTGCCACCACCGGCAGAAGCAGCTCGGTCGTGACGACCTGACCTACTGGCCTGTTCGTCCGCTTTCGCGACGGCGAACTCGATCAAGTTCGGCGTCTTCCGCCGGCCCCGCCCACGGCGCTCCGCCTGGTCGCCAGTCGCATGACGGGACTAGCCGCCCGGGTGACCGCAGAGGTCGCCGGGGCAGCCGCACTGCTCGCAGCAGGCTGAACGACCGGACTGCCTCGCTGAAAGGCATGGCCTTCCAGAGCGCGTAGCGTGGCGCGCGTGGAACTGCGCCAGCTGCGGTACTTCGTCGCCGTTGCCGAGGAACTGAACTTCGGCCGGGCCGCCGAGCGGCTGCTCATCGCGGGCCCCTCGCTCTCCCAGCAGATCAAGGCACTCGAACGGGATCTGGGCGTCCGGCTGTTCGACCGAGACCGCCGCTCGGTCGCGCTCACCCCGGCCGGTGCCGCCCTCCTTCCGCCCACCCGCGCCCTGCTAGAGCGGGCAGAGGACCTCAAACGCCGGGCGGGCCGCTTGTCGGGCTCGCAGTCGGTACGGCTGGGATACGTCAACTGGCTACCGTCGGACCTGATGGCGAGGACGGCCGCGGTGGCCCAAGTGCATGTCGACGCCTGGGTCGCCCCGTCGCACACCCAGGCCGCCCGGGTCGCCGACGGCAGCCTCGACCTCGCCGTTTGCTGGCTGCGCGCCGAGGACCTCAAGCGGCTCGGGCTGCGGGCCCGCCTGATCGGCGCGGACCGGCTCTACGCCGTCGTGAAAGGCGGCGACACCGGCGACGCACCGGATGTGGCGGCCCGCGATACCGACGTCCTGATGGACGACGACATCACCGCCTGGGACTCCTGGAACCAGTACGCCCAGGAACTGACGCGGGTCATCGGGGCCCGTGCCGTGCGCATCTCCGACGGCGCCATCACGGGTCCCGCCTTCTTCGACCACGTCCGCCGATGCACCCGCCCCGTCATCAACTCACCCAAAGGACAGACCGCTCCGCTCCCGCCCGACCTGATCCGCCGCGAGATCGTCACGCCGAAGGTCTACTGGACCTGGTCTCTGGTCTGGCGTGAGAGCGAGGACCGCACCGGAGTCCTGGCGGTCGTGGAGGCCCTGTGTGACGGGGTCGGAGACCTCGGCATCCACGCCCCGGACGCCTGGCTGCCCGCCGACGACCCCTACGCGCTGCCGGGCTGAGCTGCGCTAAAAGGCTGCGCCTTCCAGCCAGGAGGAAGCCGATCCTTCCGTCTGTCGGAGGGTCTGACCTACATTTCGATTAGTCGACCGGTCGGTTAGTCCGGTCAATGAGTTCGGAGAAGGTCATCATGAGCACGCAGGACCAGAAGGTTGCGATCATCACCGGCGCGTCGCAGGGTATCGGTGCCGCCCTCGTCGAGGGCTACCGCAAGCTCGGTTACGCGGTCGTCGCCACCTCACGCACCATCGCGCCGGCCGACGACGCCGACGTCCTCACCGTCCAGGGAGACATCGCCGACCCCGCCACTGCCGAGCGCGTCGTCAACGCCGCCATCGAGCGGTTCGGGCGCATCGACAGCGTGGTCAACAATGCCGGCATCTTCGTCGCGAAGCCCTTCACGGACTACACAGGAGAGGACTACGCCACGGTGACCGGCACCAATGTCGACGGCTTCTTCCACCTCACCCAGAAGGCACTGCCGCACCTGCTCACCCAGGGCGACGGACACATCGTCAGCGTCACCACCAGCCTGGTCGACAGCCCGGACTCCCGCGTTCCGTCCGTCCTCGCCTCGCTGACCAAGGGAGGCCTGCAGGCCGCAACCAAGTCCCTGGCGATCGAGTACGCCACCCGCGGCATCCGCGTCAACGCGGTCTCGCCGGGCACCATCAAGACCCCCATGCACCCGGAGGTGGCCCACGAGTTCCTCGCCGCCCTCCACCCCGTCCGCCGGATGGGTGAAATCAACGACATAGTCGACGCTGTGCTCTACCTGGAGACGGCGCCCTTCGTCACCGGCGAGATCCTGCACGTCGACGGCGGCATGAACGCTGGGCACTGACATCAGCACAACAAGGCTCAGACCTTACGGAGCGGATATGACCACCACGCCCGACGAAACGGCGATCCTGACCGGCGTGCTCGACCAGTGGAAGGCCGCGGTCGACGCGCACCAGCCGGAACGCGTCGCCGCCCTCTTCGCCGAAGACGCCGTCTTCCAGGGGCTGCACCCCTACAGCGTCGGACGACAGGGCATCGTAGATTACTACGAATCCCAGCCCCTCGGCATGAAGGCGGCATACCGGATCCTCGAGACCAGGCGGCACGGCGACGACCTCGTCCTCGGTTACCTCGCCGTCGAGTTCTCGTTCACCGACAGGCCCCCGCTGAACGTGAAGCTCGCTGTCCTGATCACTCCCGCGGGGGACGATTGGCACATCGGCCACTACCAAGTTTCCCACCTGGACTAGGTTCTGTTCCATAAGTGGATCGAGGTCTGTCCTGATCCACTCGTGAGGCGTGGGGATCTGACGAGTGAGCAATGGGCCAGGCTGGAGCCGCTGTAGCCAGTGGGCAAGAAGCCGGGGCGACCCCGCGACTGGTCCGAGCGGCAGCTGATCAACGGCATACCCTGGCGGACGCGGACCGCTGCGCCCTGGCGCGACGTTCCCGTTCGCTACGGTCAGTGGGAGACCATCTACGGTCTCCTCCGATGTTGGCAGCGCGAAGGCACCTGTAGCAGTTACTGAGGACCATCGAGGGATGTCGGGTGCAGGGCGCCGAGCGTTGCAGGTCAGGGCGCACTGGAGAACCGACATCGCACGCGAAAGCTCAGTAGGACGACCGGTCGACTCGTTGTACGGAGGGATCGGCAGCGAGTACCGGTCGCCAACCACTCCCGAGGCAGGTCACCATGAGCACCCCCGGCCAGAAGGTAGCCGTGAGCACCAGCGTGTCGGAGGGCATCGGCGCAGGCTTGGTCAAGGCCTACCGCAAGCTCAGCTACTCCGTCGTCGCCACGTCCCGGTCCATCGCGCCCTCCGACGACCCGGACCTCCTCACGGTCCAGGGCGACATGGCCGACCCTGCCACGGCCGGGCGTGTCGCCGCGGCCGCGATGGAGCGGTTCGGCCGCACCGACACCCTGTGACAACAACGGCGGCCTCTACGTCGCCGAGCCGTTCACCGAGTACAACTAGGGCGAGTGCGACGCCACCCTCGGTGTGAACCTCAGCGGCTTCGTCCGTATCACGCAGCTGGCCGTCGGGCAGATGCTGGCCCGGCGCGGCCACGTTGTTCAGATCACCACCAGCGGGTCGACCACGCCAAATCGGCAGTGCCTTCGGTACTGGCCACTGACTGATCCTGCGTCTTCCCGGGGCGCGATGACAGGCCGCGCTCGGGTGGCGGTCATCAGCTCCGGAAGCATCCGAACTGCCAAACGAAGGCACGAATCCCATGTCCGCCACGACATTTCCAAGCCGCACAGATGAGTTCACTGCGCCGGCGGCCGGTCGCCATGGCCGGCACCTCCCCGCTAGGTCCGCCGGGCGGAGCTCGCACCTGAGGACGGGAACCGCAGATGAACGCACCTGAAGGCGGCCCGTCGAGACGGCGTCTCCGACGCCGTCGTCGTCCAGCGTTTGGCATTCCGTTGGGGTGTCCGCCCCCGCCCCGTCACCGGCAAGACCCTGTGGGTACTCGTCGCGGTGCAGTAGCGCCTGCCGCACACGACGAGCCGCGGTGATGTGAGCCACGCTCGGCCCACTGCGGGCTTTTCTGTTGAACATCCCGAGCAGACGGAGGAGACACATGACACGTCGTCATCGCGACAACGGCGAAGTAGACCTTGCAGTCGCGGCAGGGCGAGCACGCTTCCGCAAGCTGCCGGAGCGGATCCGCCCCGAGGACACGTTCATCTCGACCCCCATCGCCGTCCCGCGTCCGGCTCGGGATGCGTATGACTCGGACGTGTGGCTGGTACGCAACGTCTGGTGCGGGAGCGTGTTGTGATCTTCGACCGAGGGGAAACGGCTGGGCTTCGGGAGGCAACCGGGATGCCGAGCGCCGCGCGGTCGTAGTCCGTCAGTGGCCTGCGCTCTGGCCGCCGTCCACATGGAGGATCTCACCGGTGATGAGCGGCGAGCGCGTTCTCCAGGAACACCACCGCGGCGACCACGTCGCGGATCTCGCCAATGCGACCGAGCGGATGGAGCCGCGCCGAGCCTCCCGGTCGGCATCGGTGTTCAGGAACGGCGGTGGTGCGCTTCCCGTGCCCTGGTAGCGGCGACACGGGGCGAACGGGTGCGCCCAGTGGGAATCACCAAGGAGCTTCGACGATGTCGAAGGTGTAGGACCCGAGCCAGTGCGCAGGGCTGCAGCGGCCGGACGGGTGGACCCGCCGCCGGGCTGCCGTGTCGCCGCATCGACCGGCCGCCAGCTCGGGCCTACTGGCCGTGGCGCTGGGCGCGAAGAGGAGCCGGAGCCTTGCTCGGCGCCCCGGTTGGGCGGGAGCCCCACCCTTCGCCTGGGGTTCCCGCTCACTACGTGAGTGACTCCACACCCGACTCGGCCCACCAGCATCACGCGCACGTCGTCGTACAACCGGTCGTCGACGCCATCCCGCCGTGTGGAGATCCTTGGCACCCAGGTCGGCAAGGCGTACAGCCTGACGGACGTGGCCGAGTTCCGCCGCAGCGCCGGCATCGAGGACCTCGACGTCGAAACGTCCGACAACGTGCTGTGGATCGGCGCCGGCCCGCACCATTGGGAGCCCGAGTAGCCTCCGCGGTTCCCGATGCTCGGCTCAATTGATGCAGCCCGACCCGACACACGGGCAGGCGCATGCTGGAGATAGGAGCCGAGCGAGGAAGCGCCGATGGCGAGTTTTGTGGCGCACCTCGCTTTCAACCTCTCCGGGCAGGTGCTGCACTCCTTGTCTTGGAACAACCTCTCCCCGGAATCCGGGCGACACACTCACGGCCGCTCCTCAATGCCTGTCGGCGGCAGCGGTGCCAGGCGGCTGCGCCAGACGAGACCGGATCTGGCCCCCGAAACCATCTTTTTTCGCATACCGCCCTGGCCCGCAACCGCTGGGAGCACGGCAGACCGCCCGGAGAACCACACCGCAGGCTCCAGTGGCACGCCCGCGCAGTGGGCCCCATGATCGAAATCGCTGAGGAGTGGACGGGATGCCGGGACTGATCCGCATCTATCCGGGCGTCGTCGACTAACCGGTGGGCTATGCCGCGCCAGACCTACCGCTGCCGTCCCAACTATCGGCGCGCTGAATTGTTGTTGTTCACCTAGACTCAACTGCGTCCTCTGTCCTCTATCCGTATGCAGTTCCTGGCGCGACAATCCCAAGTTCCCGCCTCGGGCGCTGAGCTCGTGGAGTTCTTACGTTCCAAACGCAATTGGAAGGGGAATGCTATGCCCTTTGTCACTGCCGCTGACGGCACGCAGATCTTCTACAAAGACTGGGGGTCGGGCCAGCCAGTCGTCTTCTCGCACGGCTGGCCTCTGACCGCGGACGCCTGGGACCCGCAGCTCAAGCTGATGGCCGACAACGGCTTTCGGGCCATCGCCCACGATCGACGTGGTGGCGGACGATCCGGCCAGCCCTGGGAAGGGAACAACCTCGACACGTACGCCGATGACCTGGCCTCGGTCATCGAGGCTCTCGACCTCCACGACGCCATCCTGGTCGGTCACTCGACCGGTGGCGGTGAGGTCACCCGCTACATCGGCCGGCACGGCTCCAGCCGCGTGGCCAAAGCAGTCCTGGTCGGCGCGATCCCCCCGCTGATGCTCAAGACGGCAGCGAACCCCGAAGGCTTGCCGATCGACGTCTTCGACGGAATCCGGGAAGGCGTGGCGAGCGACCGCTCCCAGTTCTTCAAGGATCTCTCCGCCCCCTTCTACGGGGCCAACCGCGACGGATCAACCGTCACCCAGGGCACCCGCGACGAGTTCTGGCTCTGGAGCATGTCGGTAGGCATCAAGGGCGCCTACGACTGCATCAAGGCCTTCTCCGGGACCGACCTGACCGAAGACCTCAAGAAGATTGACGTCCCGACACTCATCGTTCACGGCGACGACGACCAGATCGTTCCCATTGTGGCGTCTGGCGACAAGTCCTCGAAGCTCATCAAGGACTCCATCTACAAGATCTATCCGGGCGCCCCCCACGGTCTCGCCATGGTGCCCAAATTCGCCGAAACGTTCAATGCCGACCTTCTGGAATTCGCACGTAGCTGAGCGCGAGTGCGCAGTAGCCGGTGGTTGTGGCCGCTGCGGTAGCGCGCACCTGAACGAGCGTCAGCGCCGGTTGCGTACGCAGGCGGAGGCACGGCAGGCCCGGGCGGGGACGCTTCTCCGGGCTGGGGCAGCCGGGCCTGTTCCCTGCACTGTTGCTGATGGCCGTGGTTCTGCAGTTCCGCCACAACCTCACCGACCGCCAGGCCGTCGAAGCCCTCGTCGACCGGATCTCGTGGAAGTACGCGCTCAGCCGCGAGTTGGGCGATCCGGGCTTCGATCACAGTGTCCTGTCGGAGTTCCGCAGCCAGCTGGCCGAAGAGGGCCGGGCGGATGCCGTGCTCGACCTGATGCTGGCCCGGCTGAAGGACGCGGGCCTGCTCAGGGCCGGTGGGCGGCAACGCACCGACTCCAGCCAGGTGATCGCCTGCGTGCCCTGGCTCAACCGGATCGAGACCGTCGTGGAGAGCCTGCGCGCCGCCCTCCGGCGCACTGCGACGACTGGGCCCACTTCACTGAGGGGCACGCCGAGATCGCAGTCTGGTTGCTCAGCTCCGGAGGCAGGTGGCCGAACATGCACCCGGAGACGTCGCTCGGCTGCTGGCCGCCGAGGGCTACCGCGTCATCGTCCCCCACCTGCGCGGCTACGGCAGCACGACGTTCCTGTCACCGAATACGTTCCGCAACGCCCAGCAGGCGGTGGTCCCCTTCGCTCCTTGGGAGCTACCACCGGCAAGCCGACATCAGCCACATCCGGACCTTCTGGGCCACCAACTACCTTACGGAGTCGACATGTCCAACCATTTCAGCGCGGCCTATCTCAAGTTCCCAGGCAACGACGCGCGCCTGGACCTCACGGACCTGTATGTCTTCCCAGCGTCGGGCGACTCCAGTAGGACGGTGCTGATCATCGACGTGAACCCCTTCATGACGGGTATGAGCGCGACCCCGCCCTTCTTGATGGTCTCGGAATTCCACCCTGACGCGGTCTACCGAATCAACATCGACAACGATGGGGACAACCAGGCCGACGTCGCCTTCTCGTTCGTCTTCACCGCGGCGAAGGATGGCGGGCAGGCGGGCACGGCCTTCTATGCCACCGGCACAGACGCCCAGAAGGCCGAGGCCACCGGTGAGGTGCTCGCGAGTGCCGCCCCCGTGGGCTTCGACGCCACCGCACAGCCTGTGCAGGCGGGTCCCTGCCGGCTGTTCATTGGAGTACGCAGCGATCCGTTCTTCGCCGATGCCGAAGGGGCCCTACACGGATTCCAGTGGACCGGAGAGGACGCATTCGCCCGCAAGGACGTGCAGTGCATTGCGCTCGAGGTACCCGACGAGATGCTCGGCCCCGAGTCGGTGATCGGCGTGTGGGCAACCGTCAGCGTGCGCCGGGACGGCGCGCTCTTCCAGGTGGACCGCGGCGGGCATCCAACAATCAACCCGTTCATCAACCCCGAGTACGCCAAGGACGCGTACAACGCCGGGCATCCGGCGGACGACGCGGCGAAGTACCTGGAGCCGTGGTCGAAGCTTCTGGAGGGCAACGGCTATTCGCCCGCTGGGGCGTCCGCGGCCGCCGGTTCCGTCCTGCCGGACATTCTGCGGTACGACCGCAACCGGCCGACCGCCTACCCCAACGGCCGCACCCTCACCGATGACGTCTTCAGTGCCCGGATGGCCTTCCTGACCAACGGAAAGGTCAAGTCGGACGGACTGTCGCCGCACGACGACCTGCTGACCGAGTTCCCCTACCTCGGTCTGCCCCACGGCCTGCCTCACACGTAGTCACCGCCCGCCCCGTTCGACCGGTGCGGAGGACTGGGCCTTTCACACTCGGGAGGCCAGCCGTCAAGAATCTGCACAGTGGGCTCCGCTGTCGCGTGGGGGAAGCCCGTCCCGGCCCACAGGTTGATCCGCTCGGGATCGTTCGCCGCCGCTGCGGCCCTGCGCATTACCGGCCGGTGAAGTCGTTGCGCAGAGCGCGTATCACCACCGTCTGGCGGCGTGCCGGGTCGGCGAGCGCTGCCCGGTAGGGGGCGGAGGTCCCGGCTTCGTCGGCGGACAGCAGGACGGTGCCCATCATGACCGCCGCAGCCCCGGCCCGGAGCCCTTCGGTCACGGTCTCCGGTGTGGCGATGCCACCTGCCGCAATCAGGGGGACGGATATAGCCTTCCGAACGCCCCAGCAGGTCATGACGCATCCTGCCCGACCGGTTGCCGAGCCAAGGTGATCCTTTCGTGCAGGGCCTGGAGCACGGCTACGTAGATCTCCGAGAACGAGGGGAACGGCCGGATGGTGTCGCGCAGCACGCCCAGTGGGATCCGGGCGCGGATCGCCACGGTTTCGCCTGTTGCAGCCACCCCCCTGCCTCGGGGCCCACCATGGGCGCCGGTGAGTACGCGGCCGTCGCCGAGCAGGGTGAGGAAGCCGTTGCTGTCCGCGTACTCGCGGGTGTACGTGGCGGTCTTGGCCACCTCGGCGATCGGGACGGTGGCGCTGAACCGCGCCTCGGTCGCGCCGACCGATCCGGCCTGAGGGTCGGTGTAGACGACGGCGGCCGTGTAGTCGACCTCTCGGGGTGTGCCAGGATGTTGTCCGCTACGACCTCGCCCTCGTACTTACCGACGTGGGTCAGCATCCAGCGGCCGGTGGCATCGCCGACCACCCAGAGGTTCTCGGCGGCACGCAGGTGCGCGTCGACCGGGATGCCGTGGTCGTCCGCGCGCACGCCGACCGTCTCCAGGCCGATGTCGTGCACCCTTGGGCGCCGCCCGGTGGCGACGAGCGCAGCTGTTGACCGTCGTCCAGGGTCAGGACATAGTCCCCGCCGTCGTGCCGGGCGCCGACGGTCTGCACGCCGAGCACGACATCGACCCCATCACGGCGTAGCACCTCACCCAGCGCCTCGCCCAGCTGCGCGGGTTCGCGTGGCATGACGTGGCGGTCCGGCGCGATCAGGATCACCTCGCCGCCCAGGCGCCGCACCGCCTGGGCCATCTCCACACCAACGGGACCGCCGCCCAAGACGAGCAGCCGCCGCGGGACCGCCCGCAGACCGGTCACCTCGCGATTGGTCCAGACCCCCGCCAGCTCGCTCAGGACCGGGACCGGCGGAATGATCGGTGACGCGCCGGTGGCGATCACGATGTGATCGGCGATGTAGCCGACGCCGGCCACCTGGACGGCGAGCCGGCCCGTGCCGCGCAGCAGAGCGATGCCCTTGGTGGCCGACCAGCGCTGCTGGCCCGCGTCGGAATAGTCGGGCACCATGAAATCCCGCCGGGCAAGGGCCCGCTCGACGTCGACCTCCGCGGTGGCCGCCGCCTCCCGTGCGCCGTGGACTGCCTCGCCCGGGCACAGCAGCATCTTCGACGGGATGCCGGCCCAGAAGGAGCACTCCCCGCCGACCAACTCCCCTTTCCACGAGCGCGACGCGGAGCCCGCCGTCGGCGAGCGCGCCGACGCAGTGCTCCCCAGGCGATCCGCCGCCGATCACGATGACGTCGTAGTCACTGCTCATCCGTCCGCCTCCTGCTGTTTCCCGGCCGTGACGTGCGGTGCCTTTGCCGTCGCTTGGGCGCTCCGGTCAGCGGGAACCCTTCGTTGCAGGAGCTCACGAAGGCAGCTCGGTTCCGGCCTGCTCGCGCACCATGTAGTCCGCGTACCAGTCCGGCCAGTCCGGATCCTGTGCACCGGTGCGCGCCTCGTGCTCGCCGTGTGCGGCCGCGGCGCGGCGCAGCGTGGCCGCGAGGTCCGGTGCGGAAGAGAAGGTGGTGACCGTGGGGTCCATCCGTCCCGGGAGCCGGGTGGTTATCTCCTGCAGGACCCAGCCGTTTCCGTCCGGGTCGCTGAACGACAGGAACGAGCCGTAGCTGCTGCGTCGCGGATCCGGGCCGGGCACCCGGGCGTCGGTTCCGGCGTGGTGGAAGACGCCGCCTGCGTCGTGGAACACCTCGCTCGGGTCGGCGCCGAGCTGCTTGAGATGGTCGTGGGCGGCGTCGATGTCGTGGACGATCAGGTGGAGACCCTGAGCCGAGCCCGGTGTCTGGGAGGTGACCGAGGTGCCGAAGATGACCGACGCCGGCGAGCCGGGCGGGGTTACCTGCACCACTCGGAAGTTCTCGTCGGTGGCGATGTCGGCGTCAGTGGCGATGTCGGCGTCGAGCCGCCAACCCAACCCCGTGTAGAAGTCCTTGGCCCGGTCGACGTCGGCCACCGGCACCACGACGACTTCGAGTTTCATGTCCATGACCCGCGCCTCCTGCACTCGTCTGAAACGGCCGACAAGGCGAGACTCGCACGGCCCTGTCGCCGGGGCACGCCAAGGAATCGCATGGATCGATGTGGGCCAGGGAAGGTCACGGGCCCGAAGGTTGGGCAGGGAGTACCTGGTCACGTGTCACGACGACCACCCGGGTGTCGGACGGAAACCTCGACGCAGGGACGCGGAGGACATCCGAGCACACCAGGCCGCGGATACCCCGCGACCAGACCGCCCTGGGACGGGCCTCCGGGCCCGCGGGTTGTGTCACAGCACTCACCCTGCACAGGCGCTCCTTGTCTGGAATGCCTCGCAAGCATCGCCCTGAGCCTCATCAGCGCGTGTCCGCCTCAGCGGGGTTGCGGGCCGCGGACGATGAGGATGGGACAGGTGGCATGGTGGGTGAGGTGCTGTCCGACGGAGCCGAGCAGGGCTTCGGGGAACCCGCCGTGCCCGCGGTTCCCCACAACCAGCAACGCGGCGCCCTGGGCTTCGTCCAGCAGCCGGCCGGGTGGCCCTGGACAACTCGGGTACCGATCTCGACGGGATGATCGGGCCCGATGGCTTCATCGATGGTCTCGGTGAGGATCTTGCGGGCGCTGTCCTCCCAGTCGAAGGAGGGCTCCCCGGGCGGGGACCAGCCGGTCCAGTTGTGCGGGAAGTCCCAGGCGGTTACCGCCACAAGGGCGTCGCCGGTCAGTTCAGCCTGCCGGACGGCCCACCGCAGGGCAGCTTTCGAGGGTTCGGAACCATCGACGCCGACCACGATCCGTGGGGCGTGTACCGCAGCCGCCTCGCTCATCGCGCACCTCCGTGTCTGCTGGAAACGTGCATCACGTCAGCCTGCGTGCTTTCCACTGTCTCCGGCAGCGGGTGCGGCTGCCACTGCACCGGCTGACGCTCTCCAGGCAGGTGTACTGCCCGCGGGGAACGCTCTGCGCTCGATCACTCCCCCTCCCTGTTGTCCGGCGGATGCCGTGCGGCAGCTGGCGTGAACGGCGACGGCGAGTGATACCCGAACACGGATCAAGGACTCAGACGCTGGGGTCGCTCGCGATGAGGGGCTGTGCACAGCGGCTTCTCGCTACCCGGCCTTGGGCAAGGGCTCCATTCAGGGCGGTCCGCGACGATGACCAGGCTGAGTGCCGCCGGGGGCTGCTATCCGTCGTTGTCCATGGGGTGCAGGCCGCTGACGGCCTGCTGCATATCGCGGAACAGTGCGGTCCGGTCCAGACCGAGGACCCGGAGTATCCGCCGGTGCAGCGGTGAGGGGGCGGCCACGCATACCGGCACGCCTGCCTGTCGGCCTCGGTGCCAGGTCTCGGTGATCAACCCGCCGGCTTCGGAGCCGATGAAGGAGGTTCGGGTGAGGTCGAACACGACAGCTCGGAGCTCGGCCAGGCGGTCCCAGAGCTGGTCGCGCGCGCAGAGTGTGACCTGACCGATGTTGGCCAGGTCGACCTCGGGCGGCAGCGTAACAACCACGCAGCCCGGCAGGGTGCGAATGTGCAGTGACACTGGCCCTCGCCTCCCGCGGCAGACCAAGGGGCCCGGCAGCAAATCCGGTCCAGTGAGACCCGCAGCTCCGGCGCCCCGGTGCCCCGGCCGGTGCCTCCGCGATGTCCCCACCTGGGACGGCGAAACAGATGCGAAGGGCAACCACTCCCCACGCCTGGCCAGGAGTGCGGGCCGGGACGCGGACGACCCCTTGCGCGTGGGGGGCGAGGCGACACCTGCGTCAGGCCCGGGAACGCCTCGCATCCCAGACGATCCCTACCGATTGTTACCTCGATGTTGCCGATTCATGTCGGGGGCGTACATTCCGCCCTATACGGACATCGTGCCCGCACAGCAAAGGACCCCGACCTCGACCAGACAGGGGCTCCGCCAGCGCTGTCGGCATACAGCGTGAACAGCTTCGAGTCTCCGTGGTACTTGTTGGCAAGCGCGGTCACGTCCCGCTTCAGCCACAACTTGTTGCCGTTCTGCAGGTACAGGGTGACGAGCCCCCGCGCCGGCGCGGTGTCGAGGGCGACCGATTCCGTCCTTGACGTTGCCCGCGACTTCACCCCTGTATCGACGTCCACTTCGACCACGTCACCGACACCGCGCTGGACCGCTGCCGACTCCGCCTACCCTGCCAAGTACGGCAAATTACCCCTCACCTGAACGCGTACGCAGTGAACCTCCGGCCCAAACCTCACCCGCCCAGCAGCCAGCAAGCTCAACGCGTACGACGAGTACGTGTGCGGCAACCAAGTCGAGCACGCCTGTCAACGCTCCTGCAAAATTGGTTCTGGATCTCTTTCCGTGCCAGGGCCACGGAGCGTCACTGGAACCGCGATCATGAACGGTCGTGGCTGACGCTCTCCTCCAAGATCTCTGGTTCCACCGCGCCGACGACGTCGCGCTCGGCACCATCACCATCACGCCCCGCCGCGTACGACCTACCTGGACGCGGTGAACGCCGCGCTGTTCGCGGGGCGCCTGGCCGTCCCCGGCGGCAGCCCGCCGGAGGTCGCCCGTTCGGCCCGCGCAGCACCGCCCTCACACCCGCCGCGCGCACCCGATCTGCTGCTGGACGGCTTGGCAGCGCACGACACCGAGGGCTATGCGGCCGGACTGCCGATTCTGCGGCAGTCGCTGAGCGCCTTCGAGCGCGAGCTGTCCGATCAGCAGGAGCTTCACTGGCTGATGCCGGCCTGCAACGCGGCCTTTCATCTCTGGGATGTGGACACCTGGGACACCCTCTCCAGGTGGCATGTCGAGCATGCCGCCGACGCCGGCGCGCTCAGCGAGCTCCCCCTCGCACTCAACTCCCGCGCCGTCCTGTTGTTGTTCTTCGTCGGTCAGCGCCGTCGCGGCGGTGCTGACCGACGAAGCACACGCAGCGATAGAGGTGACGGGAGGCAGCATGACACCCTACGGCGCCCTCGGCCTGGCAGCGCTGCGAGGCCGCGAGGACGAGGCCCGGATACTCATCGAGTCCACCAGAAAGGAAGTCGTACAGCGCGGCGAAGGCATCGGGATGACAACCACGGCATGGGCGAACGCGATGCTGTGCAACGGCATCGGCCGCTATGACGAGGCCCTGGCCGCAGCCGAAGCGGGCAGTGAGAACCAGAACGACCTGGGACTGGCTGCCTGGTCGACGATCGAACTGATCGAAGCAGCCGCTCGGAGCGGATCACCCGAGCGCGCGACCGACGCCCTGCGGCGGCTCTCGGAAACCACCAGCGCCAGCGGCACCGCATGGGCGCTCGGAATCGAAGCGCGCTCACGGGCCCTGGTGAGCCGGGGCGAGCACGCCGAGCGGCTCTACCGCGAGGCGATCGAGCGGCTGGGCCGCACCCGGCTGCGGATGGAACTGGCCCGCGTGCATCTGCTCTACGGCGAATGGCTACGACACGAGAACCGTCGCACCGAAGCACGCGAACAACTGCACCGCGCCTACGAGATGCTCTCCGCAATGGCGGCCGAGGGCTTCGCGGAGCGCGCCCGCCAGGAGCTGGCGGCCACCGGCCAGAACGTACGCAAGCACGCTGTCGAGACAGCAGACCGGCTCACCGCACAGGAGGCGCTGATCGCCCGGCTCGCCCGCGACGGACTGACCAACCCGGACATCAGCACACAGCTGTTCATCAGCCCGCGCACGGTCGAATGGCATCTGCGCAAGGTGTTCGCAAAACTCGGCATCAGTTCCCGCAGACAGCTCGGCGTCGCGCTGACCGGCACCCGGCCCGAATAACAGGGCTGCACCCGCCGCGCACGGGCACGGGCCGCCGGCCAGGGGCATCCCCCGATGCGAAGGGCAGCCCGGAGCGCGACCGTGATTCCAAGTACCGATGTGCGCATGAAACGGGCCGGTGTCTGCCGAGAGAGCGAGGATCACCATGACCGATTCATCCCCCCTGGTCATCAGCAAGCAGTCGGATGCCTACTGGCGGGCCACCTTCGACAACCCACCCCTCACCCTCATCGATCCGGAGACCGTCCTGTGGACGGTCATTGAATTCCTCTGGCCACGGGGGCGATGACCGCGCTCAGGTTCCCCAGGGGGCCAGAAGTTCCCTCTTCGTCGACCGATTCGCTGGCCGCATCGTCGGCTTCGAACGGCCCGCCATCGTCAGGGCGAAGGCGCAGATCAACAAGCGGGCGGGTACGCCGTCGGACGAGGACCTGCTGGAGGCGCGGACGGTCTTCAGCGAGTCCGGCACCTGGCCCGGCACACAGCGGCGGGTGCGCGAAGCCCTCGCGCAATGCCTCCAGCAGCGCGGCGACTTCGAACTCAACCAGGGCGCCCGGCTCGGCCCCACTGAATGAACCTACGCCGGCCGACTGGGAGGTCTCGACGATGAAGGATTTCCAAGACGGCGACGTGCCCACCTGCGACGAAGACAGGCTTTCCGGCCCGACTCCGATTTTGGGTCGCGTAGTTGTCCGCTTCTTCGCTGCGAATGCGGTGGTCTCGCCCGTCCGAACGGATCTGCGCTACGAAAGCGCTGATCCTCATGCCGTGACCACGAAATTCCACGTCTACGGCAATCACACGGTGCAGTGGGTACTGGGCGCAAACTCCTCATGAGCGGACAGCATCGGCCCACCGGCGCCGACGACGTCCACGTCTGGCCGAGTTCTGGGAGTGGCGGTTGCTCGCCGCCTGCCGTGGAATGGACAGCACGGTCTTCTTCTCACCCAGCGGAGAGCGGGGAAGTGGGCGGCGAAACCGCGAGAATGTTGCCCGTGCAGTGTGCCGGCGGTGCCGCCTCCAGGATGCATGCGCTCGCTTCGCGCTCCTCACACGGCAGCCGTACGGGGTGTGGGGTGGTCTGTCCGAAAGCGAGCGAGCGGCGCAATCACCGGCAGCGCGCGAGCCCGAACGAGGTCTCCCCGCATTCCGACTAGGCCCCGGCCACCGTGCCGGTCCCCACGATGCCGTGCAGCAGCAGGTCGATGAGTCTGGTGGCCAGGTCGCGCTGTCCCTCGTCGGCGGCCATGAGACTGATTCCGCCGAGGGCCATCAGTACGTCCTGGGCGTTGACCCCCGGCCGCGCCACCGACTGCCCCTCCCCCGGGGTGAGCAGGTGGTCGATGGCCTCGGCGAGCAGGGCCCGGGTCTGCATCCTCTCACCGTCGTCGGTCAGCACCACCCGCAGCGCGTCGGCCATGCCGTGCTTGGCGGCCATGAAGTCGATGAAGTTCTCCATCCAGGTCCGCAGTGCGTCAACCGGTGGCTGCGTGGCCGCAAGGCGCGGTGCCGCCTCGCACAGGCGCTCCACCTCGTGCCGGTAGACCGCCTCGATCAGCAGCTCCTTCGACGGGAACCGGCGGTAGAGCGTGCCGACGCCGACACCGGCCTCGCGGGCGATGTCCTTGACCGAGGCGTCCGCTCCCACGCTGGCGAAGGCTGCTGCTGCTGCCTTCAGCAGCAGGTCCTCGTTGCGTTGCGCGTCGGCGCGCAGCACCCTGCGGGGCCGCACCGCGCGTCCCTCGTCATCAGCCACTCCCGACTCCCCTCTCGCCATCCGCTTGCAAACGGAACCAGTTCCGCTTACTGTTGAGTCGAACCGGAACCAGTTCCGGATATGAGGGTACGACGGCCCTGCGCCTCCGCGCCACCAGCCGCACCCTTGCCGCCCCCATTCCACCGTCTTCACGGAGAGCGTTATGACCGACAACCTCATCACCACCCCGTTCGGGGCGCAGACGACCGCAGCGGAAGTGCTGACCGGCGTCGACCTCCACGGTCGGCGTGCCATCGTCACCGGGGGAGCCTCCGGCATCGGACGCGAAACCGCCCGCGTCCTGGCCGATGCCGGCGCCGACGTCACCATCGGCGTCCGCGACCTGGCCGCTGGCGTGCAGGTCGCCGAGGAGATCACCCCGACAACCGGCCCGGGAACCGTGCGCGCCGAGATGCTCGACCTCGCCGACCAGACCTCAGTGCGCTCCTTCGCCAAGGCCTGGCAGGAGCCGCTGCACATCCTGGTCCTCAACGCCGGCGTGATGGCCACACCGCTGGAGCGGACCAAGGAGGGATGGGAGATGCAGTTCGCCACCAACCACCTCGGCCACTTCGCCCTCGCCACCGGCCTGCACACCGCCATGGCGGCAGCCCGCGGCGCGCGTGTGGTCGCCGTCAGCTCGGTCGGCCACGTCAACGGCGACGTGCTCTTCGACGACATCAACTTCGAGCAGCACCCGTACGACCCCTGGGCGGCTTACAGCCAGTCCAAGACCGCCAACGTCCTGTTCACCGTCGAGGCGGGCCGCCGCTGGGCGTCCGAGCTGATCGCCGTCAACGCCCTCAATCCCGGCCGCATCACCAGCACCCGACTCGGCCGCCACATCGGGGACATCACCAACAGCCCGACCTCCTTCGACGCCACCAGCACCGACGTGTCCTGGAAGAACATCGAACAGGGCGCCGCGACCTCGGTACTGCTCGCCGCCTCCCCGCTGGTCGAAGGCGCGAGCGGCCGGTACTTCGAAGACTGCAACGAGGCCGGCCCGCACCGACCCGGTGTGCGCCGCGGAGTGGCCGCCCACGCCATGGACCCCCAGCACGCGGCCCGCCTGTGGCAGGTCTCCCTCGACATGCTCGGGTCCGCCGCAACGACAGCCTGACGGAGCCACCCGCTCCCCTCCCCGCGTCAGGGACCCGAGTCCCCTCGATCCCGCCGCCCGGCCAGGGCTGCGACCAGGGTGTCCCGCGGGTGCGACCGCCCGCTTCGCGCGGGACCGTGGATCCAGGCGGCGGTTCCGCAGTGCGGACGCAGGCCGCGAACTCGGACCGGAGGAGTGGTCGACGATGGCGAAGCTGCTGTTCGTGATGACCGGAGCCAAGTAGCGACTGCTCAAGGCACTGCCGTAGACGACCACCCGACGACGTCGAACAAGATCAAGTAGGGAAGAAAGGCCACAGAGGACATGGACAACTTCTTCGAAGGCACCACGGCACTGGTCACCGGCGGTGGAACCGGCATCGGCCGCGCCTCGGCACTCGCCCTGGCAGCCGCCGGCTGCACCGTGACGGTCGCCGGGCGCACGGTGGCCTCGCTGGAGGAGACCGTTCGAATGATCACCGAAGTCGGTGGCGCCGCCCGCCCTGTGGAGTGCGACGTCAGCGATGAGGAGTCGGTCGCCCATGCGGTCCAGGTGGCGGTCGGCGACTCCGGGCGACTGGACTTCGGCGTCAACAGCGCCGGGATCAGCGGCGGCGACGATCTGCGCAAGCTGGCCGACTACCCCACCGAGACCTTCGACCGCATGATCGCTGTCGATCTGCGCGGCACGTTCCTGTCGATGAAGTACCAGCTGCGCCGGATGCAGGCGCAGGGCTTCGGGTCCATCGTCAATATCGGCTCAGGAGCGAGCGTCGTCGGGGTGGCGGGCTTCGCCGGGTACACCGCGGCCAAGCACGGCGTCGTCGGACTCACCCGGACGGCCGCCCTCGACTACGGGCCGGACGGCATCCGGGTCAATGCCCTGGTCGTCGGCCTGGTCAACACACCGCTGATCGCCGAAGGTCGCTCGCCCGAGGTGATGGCGGCCCGAATCGCTGCCCACCCGATCGGCAGGATCGCCGAACCCCACGAGATCGCCGACGCCGTCGTGTGGCTGTGCTCCGACCGTTCCAGCTTCGTCACCGGCACAGCCCTCCCGGTCGACGGCGGATACACCGCCCGCTGACATGAGAGGAGCACAACAGGCCATGTCCACCATCTCCTTCGATCACATCGGGCTGTCGGTCGCCGACATCAAGCGGCAGCGCCGCTTCTACATCGAAGCGTTCGGCTTCCACGACGAACACCGGACCGAGATACCCGACGCCGGCATCCGGATAGCGCTCCTCAGCCGCCCCGGCGGCACCGCGGTCGAGCTCACCCAACGCGCCGGCTCGGCACCGCAGCACTTCGCCGACCCCGTAGAGGCCGCAGGCGTCCAGGGCTACTTCCACTGGGCCCTGACCGTGGACGACCTGGACGCGGCCGTCGACAACGCAGTCGCCTGCGGTGCCCGCTCCATCTCCCGACCGGCCCCGGCCCGGCGGCCCGGGATCCGCTTCGCCTACGTGGCCGACCCCGAGGGCAACCTCATCGAACTGCTACAACACACCACTGAAACGCACGGAGGATAACGACATGACCGGACGACTGCAGGACACGGTGGCGCTGGTGACCGGCGCCAGCAGCGGAATCGGCGAGGCAACCGCACGCAGCCTCGCCGCGCAGGGCGCGGCCGTCGCCGTCCTCGGACGGCGGCGCGACCGGCTGGAGGACCTCGCGGACAAGGTCCGGGCCGACGGCGGGACCGCCTTCGTCGTCGTGGCCGACATCACCGACCAGCGGCAGGCCGCCGCGGCCGTGGAGAGCGTGGTTGCTGAGCTCGGCCGCCTGGACACACTCGTCAACAACGCCGGGTTCATGGGCGTCGGACCGGCTCTGGACTCCCCGCTCGAGGAATGGCAGCGCATGCTCGACGTCAACGTCCAAGGCCTGCTCTACACCACCCACGCCGCCCTGCCGCACCTGCTCAGTGCCGCGGAGGACTCCCCGCGGCGGGTGGCCGACCTGGTCAACATCAGCTCAACCGCAGGCCGGGTCGCCCGACCAGGGACAGCCGTCTACAACCTGACCAAGTTCGGCGTCAACGGCTTCACCGAGGCCCTGCGTCAGGAGGTCATGCAGAAGCACCTCCGGGTCAGCGTCGTCGAGCCCGGCACCGTGGCCACCGAACTGAGCTCACACCTGCGCGACGGCATCCGCCAGGCCATCGAGACCCAGATCCAGGACATCGAACTGCTGCACCCCGAGGACATCGCCGACGCGGTCTCCTACATCGTCACCCGCGACCGCCGCGTGGCCGTCAACGAGATCCTCGTCCGCGCCAGCGAACAAGCCTGGTAGCAGGACGCAGGCAGGAGTTTCGAGATGACGACGGCACGCTGAAGGTCGACGATCTCGAAATCTTCTACCGCGAGCCCGAGCCGACCGACGCGCCCCGCCCCGCTGCTCCCCGGCCGACGAAGTCGCGCCGGACCTGGCTCGGGGCGCGTCGATCTTCCCTACTGCAGTTCTGGCCATGCTCATGCTCATCACCGAGCGCACTGACGACCTTCCCGTGCATCGGCATCGGCAAGGACGACGCGGACGGCGGCTTCTCGCTCTCCGCAGTGCTGCAGGTGACGCTGCCCATGGAGCTGCAGGGCGAGGCGGGCCGCAGGCTCGTCGAGCAGGCCCACGCCGCCTGCCCGTACTCCAAGGCGACCCGCGGGAACATCCCCGTCGAGTTCGTCGTCCAGTAGTCGGTCATCCGCCCCAGGCACGGGGCCGGCGGCGTTCGGAGAGGCTCACGGATCTACTCCTCGCGGGTCGCTTCGGCCCGTGCCCTGGCGAGGGTGGCCGGGTGCCCGAAGAGACCGGGTAGTCCTCCGGAGTGGAGGAAGACCGTGCGATGGCCGGGCGCGAGGACCCCGTCGGCGACCGCGGCGGCCAGCCCGGCCATCGCACGCCCGGTGTAGATCGGGTCCAGGATGATTCCTTCAGTCCGGGCAGCCAGAAAGAGGGCGTCCATGACAGCGTCGGTCACCTCGCCGTAGCCGCCCCCCACCTGGTCCAGCCGCAATCTCAGCGTCTCGGGCGGGCAGTCCTTGCCGGACAAGCCCGAGACCAACCGGGAGACGGCCGCGCCGGGGTCGTTCACCGCGCCGCAGTGAACACCCAGTACGCGTGAAGGACCGAGCACGCTGACCAGGCCTGCCATGGTGCCGCCCGAGCCCATCGCCGTGACCACGGTCGAAAGGGCAGGGACCTGCGCAAGGAGTTCCCGCGCGCACTCGACGTAGCCACGCGCGCCGGCCACGCTCGAACCACCGAACGGGATCAACGCCGGTACGGCGCCCCGCTGCTGCAGGCGCTCGCTCACCTGCCTGGCGACGATGTCAAGTTCCCGCCCGTCCACCTCCCCGGCCCATACGATGGTCGCGCCCAGGAGGCCATCGAGGGCGATGTTGCCCGACGTCGTCGAAGTGTCGGGCGTTCCGGCGAGCACCAACGTCACTTCCAGTCCCAGCCGAGCGCCCGCCGCGGCTGTCAGCCGGGCGTGATTGCTCTGTGGCGCGCCCGTGGTCACCAGAGCGGTTGCACCCGCTGCCAGGGCCTGCCCGCAGGTCCATTCGAGTTTGCGTACCTTGTTGCCACCGCCGCCCAGGCCGATCAGATCGTCGCGTTTGATCCACAAGTCGTCCGCGCCGAGCCCCAGCGCGCGGGCCAGCCGCGGTGCCGGCTCGATGGGCGTCGGCCATGTCCCCAGCACCGCGCGCGGAATCTTCTGACTGTCAGTCACTGGCACCCGCCTCCAAGCCGCCCCTGATCATCACGGGCCGTGCCCATCGAACCATCTGACCGCCGTCACCGGCGCAGCGCCAGGCGGGTGCGGCTGGGCCTGGCTACCAGCAAAGAGGAAGCCGGTCGTGGCGGCCGTCCCGTTGCGGGGGCAACCTCGGAGATCGACGCGGACTGGAACCCCGTCTGGCCGCTGGCGTGGCAACGCCACGACGCGGGGGTGCGGGAGTGCGTCCAGGAGCTCCGGGCGGAGCTGGGCGTCACTGCGGCGTGAGCACCATCCGGAAGCGCGCGGCACCGGACATCATGCGCTGGTACGCCTCGTTGATCTGGCTCAACGGCACGACCTCGTTCGTCGGAGCGATCCCGTGCAGCACACTGAACTCCATGGTGTCCTGCACGGACTGCGCGGTGCCGGACGGGTGTCCGCGCAGGACACGGCCGCGGAGGAGCAGTTGCAGCGGGCTGATGCCCATCGGCTCCGGCGTCGCGCCGATCACGACGAGTTCGCCGCGCGGTGTGAGCCCGTCGACCGTCGCCGCGATGGCGTCGGAGCTGGACGCGGTCGCCATGACGACCTTGGCCCCGCCGAGGGCCTGCAGTGCCTCGGCGACCGGCGTGGCCGACGTGCTGTCGATGTAGTGGTGCGCGCCGAGCTGCTTGGCCAGGTCGGTCTTGTCCTTGCCGCGTGCGATGGCCACGGTTTCGAACCCCATCGCCACCGCGAACTGTACGCCCAGGTGTCCCAGGCCTCCGATACCGAGGATGGCGACCAGGTCGCCGGGACCGGCGGGACTGCGGCGCAGGCCGTCGAACATGGTGACGCCCGCGCAGGCGAGCGGTGCCGCGTCGGTCGGCGACAGGCCGTCCGGGATCCTGGCCAGTGCGTCGACCGGCGCGACGACGCTCTGGGCATAGCCGCCGTCGTAGGCCCAGCCGGGCACCTTCAGGTTGTCGCAGACCATGAAGTCGCCTTGGCGGCAGGGCGTGCAGTGACCGCAGCTGCCACCGAACCATCCGACGGCCACCCGGTCCCCCACCCGCCAGCCGCTGTAGACGCCTTCGCCGACCTCCGCGATACGCCCGGCGATCTCGTGGCCAGCGACCAGTGGGAAGTGAAGGCCGGGGAAGACGCCGTTCACCATCCCGGCGTCGCTGTGGCAGATCCCGGAGGCGTCCACGGTGATCCGCACGTGGCCCGGCCCCGGCGGGGTCACCGCTCGCTCCACGAGCTCGAACACGCCTCCGGCGGAGGCCACCTGCGCGGCTCGATAGGTGCTCATCTGAATCCCTCTCCCGGATGCTCGCACGTTCCCCCAGCAAGCAGCAGATCAGCTCCTACCGCAACGCGCACTTCGAACCGTGCCCGACCAGACACAACGGTTGCCCACTCCCGCGCGAAGGCGTGGCACACGACTCGTCCGACCGCAGCGCCGACATGACCCGGCCCAGCGCCCGGACGAAGTGAGCCAGCGATGCGTGCGCGGCCCCCCGCCCTCGCGCACCGGAGACGGAGGCCGCCGGCTGGGGCGCGGGCTCCGGCCGCACACACGGCTCCCCGCCGTTCAGCCTTGGTCGCGGCGGGAGCGGTATGTGCGAGTGAGACCGCGTCGCTGGTCCTGCCCGGGTCGTTGGGGTGCGACTGGACGGCGGTGACCACCGGGGTCATCCACGGCCAAAGGGGAAGTGTGCCGAGCACCTTCTCGTACAGCTGGGCCTCGTCGGCCGCCCGCCACAGACCGATACTGCGCGGTTCACCCACCGGGCGCCACAGCCTGACCAGGTGGCCGGCGGCAGCCAGCTCTCCGGCCCGGACGGCTTCGGCTGCGCCGCGGCGGGCGACGTCGGTCGGGTCGGTGCCCTCGGGGACGGTGGTGGTGAGCTCGACCAGGAACTCCTTCACGGCTTTTCCTCTTTCTGAATTCTGTTGCGACTTTCGGTGGTGATGGGAGGGAACGTGCGGAGAGGGATGGTGGTGCGCCCTTGCGGCACACCGTGCCCGCCGAGGCGGGCAGACAGGCACGATCAGGCGGGCGGCCGGTCGGCCCGCGCGCCTGCGACACGAGCAGTGATGCGGACCAGCTCCACCCCGAACGCGCCCCGGCGCGGTGAGGCACGCCGCCTTTCCATGGCGCCGCAGTGCGCCGGTGACCGGAGACGGCGCCACGACCGGTTTCTCGCTGCTGGTACGTGCAGCCTCCCGGCGTGCCCGGCCTCGCAGGCGCGGATCGTCGCTGACCTCAGTGGTCGGCGGCGATCCGGGAGACGTGGTACTGACGAATCCGCCAACTGGCGCCCTCGCGCTGCAGGACCAGTGACAGGTGCACAGGGGCCTCCCAACCCGTCGGATCCCGGAAAGCGACGTCGGCGAAGCCGCCGGCCACCTGCTCGCCGATCCGGTAGCTGTCGACGTCCCCCAGATGGGCCCTGCGGTAGTCCGGGACAGCCTCGTAGTAGCCGCGTACCGCATCCCGGCCGGAGATGACCTCGGGTCCGAATCCCTGGAAGAGGGCGTCGGGCGTGAACAGGTCGGCCATGACGTCCGCCTGGTGGCCGTCGAAGGCGGCCTTCCAGCGCGTCAGCACCTCGCGCATCGGGTCGTTCGCTACATCAGCACTCATCGTGTCAGCTCTCCTCTGTGCACAACGGGAGGTGGGGCGGCGCCCGTCCGCGGGCGGACGCTGTCCGGAACAGGAACCGGAAAGAGGCCCCGGCACTGGAGCGCCGGCAGGTGCGGCAGCGAGCTGCCGCACCTGCCGGCGCCGGAGCCGGTGGACGCGGGCCGAATCCGACCCCGACACCCTGGACGCGGAAGCCGCGACATTTCGGGTCAGGAACCGTGCGACGATCGACCCCCGCCGTCGTGGCAGACGGCCGCCGCGCCCTTGCCAGGGGCGGGACGACTCCACTAGCCGACCGGTCTAGTAAAGGGTAGTCGAGCGGTCGTATACTGGCAACATGGGACGGACCAGTGATGCCAGAGAGAAGATCCTCAGCGCTGCACAGTCACTCATCGAGCTGCGCGGCTACTCGGACCTGGGTGTGGCCGAGATCTGCAAGACAGCCGGGGTGCCCAAGGGCAGCTTCTACTACTTCTTCGATTCCAAGGAGACTCTCGCGCTGGCCGTGATCGACGAGCAGTGGGCCACCCAGCAGCGCGACTGGACCCGCATCCTGAACAGCGACGCGGAGCCACTGCAGCGGCTGCGGCAGCTGTTCGAGGACACGGAAGCAGGCCAGCGGGCCGGCCAGCAGAGCTGCGGGACCGTTTCAGGCTGCATGTTCGGCAATCTCACCCTGGAGATGAGCAACCAGGCCGAAGCCGTCCGCAAGCGACTGCAGGAGATCTTCGACGCCCAGGTCGAGATGGTCGACTCGGCCATCACCGAGGCCCTCGAACGTGGCGAGGTCACAGTCACCGACACCCGTGCAGCCGCCCGATCCGTCGTCGCGCAGCTTGAGGGCCAGGTCTTGTTCGCCAAGCTCTACAACAACACATCCCAGCTCAGCGCACTGTGGACCAACTGCCTGGCGCTGCTGGGCGCTCGCACGCCGCAGGCGCCGGCCAACACCTGACACGCCAGCCGCAGATCTCGATCCGCAGCTGTCGGGGCCGATCGGTGGACCTGGCACGGTGAGCACCGCCAGCTCGCAGGAGGAAAGATCATGGTCTCGCCACTGGTTGCTCTCGGGGTGAGCATCCCGATTCTCGCCGCGCCGATGGCCGGCGGCCCGACCACGCCCGCGCTGGTCACCGCAGCGGCCCGGGCGAGCAGCCTCGGGTTTCTTGCCGGCGGCTACCGGACCGCCGACGCACTGGCCGAGCAGATCGCCCAGGTCCGCTCCGAAGGCGTGACCTTCGGGGTCAATCTGTTCGCGCCCAATCGCGTCCCGGTCGACCCGGAAGCCTTCCGCCGCTACGCCCGCACTGTCGCACCCGAGGCCGAGACCTACGGCATCGACGCCCTGGCGATCGGAATCGTCGAGGACGACGACCACTGGCCGGACAAGATCGACCTGCTGCTGTCCGACCCGGTACCGGTCGTCAGCTTCACCTTCGCCATCCCGGAGGCAGCCGTGATCGCCGCACTGCGCGCCGCCGGAACCCTGGTCGTCCAGACGGTCACCTCGGCCGCGGAGGCCCGCCTCGCCGCTGCAGCCGGCGCCGACGTACTGGCCGTGCAAGCCTCGGCCGCAGGAGGACACTCCGGCACGCTCAGCCCGCAGCACATTCCGGCGCCCGTCCCCCTGACCGACCTGTTGGGCGAGGTGCGCCAGGCGGTGTCCCTGCCGCTCGTCGCCGCAGGCGGAGTGGCCACCCCAGCGGCCGCGACCGGCGCGCTGCATGCCGGAGCCGCGGCGGTCATGGTCGGCACCGTCCTACTGCGTGCCGACGAGGCCGGCACCTCACGACCCCACAGGGCCGCGCTGGCCGACCCAGCACGGCGCCAGACCATGGTGGACGAGGCCGGCACCTCACGACCCCACAGGGCCGCGCTGGCCGACCCAGCACGGCGCCAGACCATGGTGACCCGGGCGTTCACCGGCCGTCCCGCAAGGGCACTGCGCAACGGGTTCACCGACCGCTATACCGACCTCGCCCCGGCCGGCTATCCCGCACTGCACCACCTGACCAGCCCAATGCGCAAAGCTGCCGCCGCCGCGGACGATCCCGAACGGATCAACCTGTGGGCCGGCACCGGATACCACCACGCCACCGCCGAGCCCACCGGCCAGATCCTGCAGCGGCTGGCGTCCCGGCTCTGACTGCGAACCGCCCCCAGGTGCTCTCGACGGCGACAGCGCCCGACTCCTGCGCGGCCAAGGTCCGGGACGGCTCAGCGGCGCTGCCCTGGGTCATTCCTGCAGGAGAGCGGCGGCATCGGCCGCCAGTGCCGCGACCTCAACGGCCGCGCGTCCGGCTCGTCCTGTCATCGCAGCGGCCGGTGCCGACAGCCTCGGCTTCCTCGCCCGTGCGTACAGGACCGCAGACGCTCTGAGCGGCAGATCGCCCGTGCCCGCTCGGCCGGCGTCAGTTTCGGTGTCAACCTGTTCGCGCCCGATCCCGTACCGGTGGGATCCAGGAGCCTTTCGCGCCTTCGCCCGTGCGATCGCGCCGGAGGGCCAGCCGTACGGTGTGGACACCACAGAGGCCGGGATCGTGGAGAACGACGACCACCTGACCGACGGCCTTGGTCGTCCCCGCCTCCCTGCCGTGGGTGGCCCGCCAGGACTCCAGTAGGTCGTCCACCACCTGGTACAGCTTCTCCTCCGGCGAATCCCACGGCTCGAGCAGGTACAGGTCGACCACATCGATGGCGTCAAGCGCCGCGTTGGTGTAGGCGTAGGCGGTGAGCAGCACCCGCAGGGCGCCTGGGAAGGGGTCGAGCGCCTGCTCCATGAACTCGATGCCGTTCATCCTCGGCATGCGGTCGGCGAGGATCACCGCGACCGGCGCGCCCCGCAGCTTCAGTAGATGGTGGCGACGGCGGTTCTGTGCAGGACTTCCTCGGCTCGGTCCCACGACCAGCCGTTCTCGACCACCAACGTGCGCCAGCCACTGGGGCCGAACCAGTACCACAGCAGGTCCGCCGTCTCGTCCACCGTGTAGCGGGGCGGTGGAGCCAGAGTGTGGAGGTGACGGGCGGCGGCGTGGAGTGCGCCGCGGTAGTCCGCGCTCGCACGTTCCCACAGCGCCTCGCCGTGCTCGTGGCAGGGCAGGGCCTTGCGGATCGCCTCGTGCACGGTGAACTGCCCCTCGTTGCCCAACCGCGTGCCGCGAGCAAGGGCTTCGAGGACCGCCTCGGGCGTCCGCTGGGCGATCACCTGCTCCATGGCCTGCTCGTAGCCCGACGCAGCAACGCCCTCCTCGACGATCCGGTCGAGGATGTCGGCCTTGCTGCCCACGCTCGCGAAGACGGTCTTCGAGGCGACTCCGGCCGCCGCCGCGATGTCCGCGACCGTCACTCGCCCGTAGCCGCGGTCGGCAAACAACTCTGTGGCCCGCCGCAGGATCAGCGCGCGCGTCTGAGCAGCGGCTTTCTCGCGCAAGGGCGAGATGTACGCGCGCTTGGAGGCCATGGCCCCATCCTACTGATGACCGTTTGACGTATTGATTAGGTTCTCTATAACCTCAATATCTCAGCCCGGCGTGACGGAACCGAACCCGTTACGGCAGCCGAGGCGGCGGCCGACGAAGGCCGCACAGCGGAGAGGTGGAAACGATGGCCCTGGACACCGTCGAACTGGCGCACGGGCTCTTCCGGATACTCGAGACGGGCGACCCCGCTCTGGCTCTCGATGTCGTAGGTCAGGACAACTACAACCGGGAGGCCGCCGTCGCACCGCCGGCCTGCGCCGTAGCAGGACCAGCAGGCACTCTGGCCTCATCGGCGTGGTTGCGTTCGGCCTTCAGCGACCTGCGCTTCCCCGTCCTCGGCATTGCCGCGAACGACGATCAGGTCTGGGTCCGGCTGCGCATGCAGGGTCGGCACACCGGCCCGTTCGTGCGTTTCCAGGACGGCGCTCTCGACCAGGCCATCCCCCCGACCGGTCGTGAGGTCGATTTCGAGCAGGTCCACGTGCTCGACGTGCGCGACGGGAAGGTGGTCCGGCACGAGGCGCTGCGGGACGACATCGCCATGCTCGGCCAGCTCGGCGTCTTCCCGCCGTCGCCGGCCATTGCCCTGCGCATGCTCGCCTGGCGGGTGTCCGGACGGGCCGCCCGCGCGGCCGCCGAGGTCGCGAGCCTGGCCGCCGACGCCGCCGCCACCCTGCAGGACACCGTGCATTCGGCGGCACGAAGCAACTGAAGAGCGGCCCGGACCGCCAGCCGCGTGCACGGCTGCGTCACACCGCCTGTCCGTCCGGGCCCTGGTGTCCACGGTCCCGCATTCGGCGACCGGCCGAGCCAGTTCTCCTTCGCTGTGTCGTGCGCGTCGCTACGATTTCGAGTCGGCTTGAAGCCACTCGGGCAATGCGACCAGCCGGTCACGCTCGTCCTCGATCACCTCCTGGAGCGAGTACAGGCCGAGCCTGTCCTCCTCCACCTGCGTCTGGACCGCGACATAGGGCCCGTCCGCATCGAACAGCAAATCGTGGCAGAGGACGACCACGGCGAGCGTGCCGTTGTGCGGCTCCCAGGAGGCCAGTGCGGGCGAGTCGAGCAGCGGCGCGGTCGGGCCGTAGACCCGGAAGCTGCGCCTGCCAAGACTGCGCAGGTCCGGCTCGGCCAGCGCCGACCGCGACGTCGGGCCGGGCGCGAAGCCCGGCAGCGTCGAAGTGAGTCATGGAGGACCCCGCGGAGTATTCCTTGCGGCGTTGGCATGCCCTGGATGTGCTGGCTCTGGCGCACTTGATGCTGCTGGTCGACACAGTGGTGGTGAGTCTGGCACTGGCACCGGTGCAGCGCGATCTGCACTTCAGCGCGGGTGGTCTGGCCTGGGTCGTCAACGGCTATGCGTTGCCCTTCGGCGGCCTGCTGCTGCTCGGCGGGCGGCTGGCGGACCTGCTCGGTCGCCGCCGGATGTCCGTCGTGGGGCTGGTGCTGTTCGCCTCCGCGTCCGCGGGCTGCGGCGCCGCCACGAACGCCGCGATGCTAGTGGCCGCGCGCTTCGCGCAGGGTGTGGGGGCGGCCGCCGCGGCGCCCGCGGCCCTGTCCCTGGTGACGGTGCTGTTCACCGAGGCCGGTGACCGACAGCGGGCCATGAAGATGTGGAGCGCGCTGCGCGGCGTCGGCAACGTGATCGGGATGCTGCTCGGAGGCGTGCTGGTCACCTTCCTGGACTGGCGGTGGGTGTTCTTCATCAACCTGCCGATCGCGGCCGCCGCGCTGACGCTGACGCCCCGGCTGGTGCCGCGGATCGAGCGGGCACCGTGGCGGCGGCCCGACCCCCCGGGGCACTGCTGGTGACGGCCGGTCTGTCCCTAGCGGTGTTCGGCCTGCTGACCAACGTGGGCCAGGGCTGGGGCGATCTGCCGGTGACGGGTTCGCTGGCGGGCGGCGCGCTGCTGCCGGCCGCGTTCGTCGCGGTCGAGGCACGCACGCGTCAGTCGAGGCACGCACGCGTCAACCGCCGATGCCGCTGCGCGGCTCCCTCGGCGGCCACGTGACGCTGGGACTCGAGGTCGCGCGCAACCCACTCGGCCGTTTCCCGTGCTGGCCATACCGTGACAGACGCCAGCGTCGTCAGCCCAGGGCCCGGTCAAGGTGCTGTGCGGCCATGATCAGGGACAGGTGGGTCAACGCCTGCGGGAAGTTGCCTAGCTGCTCGCCGTTCCGGCCGATCTCCTCGGCATAAAGCCCGAGATGGTTGGAGTAGGTGAGCATCTTCTCGAAGGCCAACCGGGCTTCCTCCAGCCGGCCCACTCGCGTCAGCGCGTCGACGTACAGGAAAGAGCAGATCGAGAAAGTGCCCTCGGACCCGTGAAGGCCGTCCGGACTGGCCGCCGGGTCGTAGCGGTAGACCAGGGAATCAGAGACCAGATCCGTACCGAGCGCTTCTAGGGTCGAGAGCCATCGGGGATCCCTGGGCGAGATGAACTCGGTCGTCTGCATCATCAGGACCGACGAATCGAGCACTTCCCCGTCCAGGTACTGGACGAACGCACCGCGCTTCGCAGACCAGCCGCGCGTCATGATCTGCCGATAGATCACGTCGCGAGATGCGCGCCAGCGGGTTATATCACCGGGCAGACCGCGCCGGTTCGCCATCCGGATCGCGCGCTGCAGTGCGACCCAGCACATCAGCCGCGAATACACGAAATCCCGACGGCCGGCCCGGGTCTCCCAGATGCCGTGATCCGGCTGATCCCAGTGATCGCACAGCGCGGAACACGGCCGCCCGCGGGTCCTCCAGCATCACCGTGTGCGACTCGGCTCCGTAACCGAAGCGGGGAGCGACGCGCGCCCGGAACGGAAGCGCTCCCCGCACGCAGGAGACCCGCCGGATGAGGCGATGCCGGTCCGCTTCGGACGCCTCATCGACGATCGGCATGAAGTCCTGAACCTCGGCCACACCGTCCATTGAGAAGAACCGGGTGATCAGCACGTTCGTGTCCGGGACGTAGAACTGCCGCGTGCTTGCCGACGTGTCCACGGTGAGCTCGAACGCCCCGCCCCGGTCGGCGTCGAGGATGGAGGCGAAGACACTCGGCGCGTCGAAACGCGGGCAGCAGTACCAGTCGATCGTCGCCACGCTCGCCGTCCACATCATGGCCAACACCGCGCTCACCGGAGCGACCTACGACGTCGACGGCGGGCTGCAACTCGTCCCCCGACGAGCGCGATAGCGGAGGCGGACTCACCAGCATCTCCTTAGCGCTGCGGAGCAGCGTTCCTGATGGTGCGGGGCCCCTCATCTCCCGGCCTGCCGCCGATCCGGCCGCGCACCGCCTTGAGGGCGGCCGGCTCGTCCGCAGCCTGGTGGTGAAGATCTGTGTGTCGCCGGTGCGGGTGTCGGTCCAGATGGGATGCATGGTCGTGCCTCCGGCGGCCACGCCCTGGTAGTTGCCGAGCCAGCGGGTGCTGCCGGTATTGACGGCCTGGGTCGGGTCGAAGGACTGGCTGGTGACGCGTTGTGGGGGGCCGAAGGCGACGCGTCCCGGCTCGGAGAGGTAGAGTATGACGTCGATGCGGGCTTGGGCGATGGACAGGGCGTAGACCGATAGCGCGATCCGGCCGAGGTCGTCGACGGCGAGCTGGGGTTGCAGGTAGACGGTCTGTTGGCTGGGCCAGCGGTGCACTCCAGGTGCGTCCGTGGTCCGTGGAGGCGCACAAGCAGGATCTGCGAGGTCTGCGTGGCGTCGTTCCCGTCGGATACCGCAGCGACCACAGCGCCACCCCGGGGCGCGGCGGCGATCGCCGGCCCGCTCTTGGCGGTCACCGGTCCCAGATCGGGTGCCGCGCTTTCGATCCGGGCCAGAGCCGTCGAGGCCTCAAAGCTGCGGCCATGGTTGGTGGACGACAGGGCCCGCACGGTGATGTCGCCGGAGGCTGGCTTCGGCTACGAGGTACACGACGCACACCGAGCCGTCGGCTCCGGCAGCGGCCACTGGGGACGCGGCCTGCGCGCCGGCGTCCGGGTCGAGGTGACGGGGCTGCTCGAAACTGCGGCCGCCGTCCTGGGACCGGGCGAAAACCACCCCGCCGTCGGCTGTGCGGTAGAGCCGGGCGGCCACGTAGAGGCGGGGCGTTGAAGATGCGGGCGCCCGGTCGATCGCGAGCGATGGGTGGTCGGTAGGACCACCGCTGCCCGGGATCTCGATGACCTCCGGTCGGAAGCTGCGGCCGCCTGAAACCCCGTCAACCCGCTCTGACCAGCTGATCAGCACCTCCCGCACAGCGGGGGAACCTCAACCCGATGCGGGCTACTGCACAGGACGCGGATTTGCCCTGGTCCTCGTCGACGACCATCACCCGCTCGGTTTGCCACCCCAGCGCGACGGCCCGGTCCACCAGGGCCTACTGCAGCCGGGTCGATTCCTGATGGTCCAGGACCTGCTGCCGGGAGGACTGCCGAATGTAGATCACGGCGAGCCTGGCGACCGCCCGATCGGTGACCTTCCCGACGGAGACCTGTTCCCACGGCAACGCCGTCATGGCGACAGCCCCTCACCGCTCGCCCGAGCCGTCGGCGGCGTGCCCACCGGTGTCGCGGCCAGCCTCCGGGCCGCCAGCACTCGTGCGCGTACTTGACGGCCAGTGAGCGGGCGACCAGTCCCCCTCCGGGTCGGTAGTTTGCCCTACTTCGATCAGATGGCCGTCAGGATCGCGGATGTAGCAGCGGATCTCGTACTGGTGCTGTTTCGGCGGCGTCAGGAACTGGGCACCCCGGGCGCTCCACTCCGTGTACAAGGCGTGGATGTCTTTGACCCGGATATTGAGGAAACTGCTGACCTGGTCGGGATCGCGCGGCGTCTCAAGCGTGACCGACGGCTTGTCGTCGGTCGGGCCTCCGCCGACATTGATGATGATCCAACTGTTGGCTAGTGCGACATAGGTCAGCCCTCCGGGGCCAGAGTAGGCCACCCGGCCGCCGAGTACTTCGGTGTAGAAGCGTCGAGAGCGCTCGACATCGTCCGAGACGATGAAGTGGGCCAGCACAATTCCTTCTGGCGGTGGTGGGAGCTCGGCCATCTGGTACCTCCACACGTCGGTCTCATACCTCGTTTACGACGAGGCCTGCAGGCGGCGTTGCCATGATCGGGATTAGCGTGCCCCTCGAAGCAGCCAATAATTCACGGCATCACCCTCCTGGCAGAATCGCGGGCCGCCGCCGCAAGTCACCGAACGCCGGCCCTGGCCGGGAGTCGCTCGGCCAGGATCGCGTTGTGCGGCGCGCCTTCAGATGGGCGACGCAGATCCTCCGAGCAGGCGAGTAACGGCTGGCTGACCTCGCGCACCGTGACGGTCGGCACCGTCCATCACCTCGGCCGCGCCGAGACGGCGAGGTGAGGGTCGGGATCGAAACTGATCACGGCCCTTGGGCGATGGCCCTGATCGCGGCGGGGTACCAGGTGCTCCGGGTGAATCCGCGGTCCGCCAGTTGCCCAAGGATGGCACGACGCTTAAGGCTTTCGGGCGAGGCGCAGGTGTGGGTAGAAGCGCCGACGGGGACACCCTCCCGGCAGGCACGTATGTGCCTCCGAATACTGCCAGGTCTTGACTTACAGCAAGCAGGCACGTGCGCCGTGCAGGTCGCACCCGCGGCGCCGCAGGAGAGGCGGTCATCCCGTGCGTTCCGACATCGTCCCCGGTGGGACCTTCCCTGATTATGCGCTGCCCGACCATACCGGCACCGTGCGCACGCTGAGCGAGCTCCAGGGCCGGGACCCGTTGATCCTGACGCTCGCGCGTGGCAACTACTGCCCGAAAGAGCACCGGCAGCATCTAGAGCTGGCCGAGAACTACGCGAAGATCGCAGTGGCGTATACACAGGTGGCCACGATCGCCACCGACGACCATCACACGTTGCAGGAGTTCCGCGCCTCGGTGGGTGCCCAGTGGCCTTTCCTGTCCGACCCCGAGCGGACCGTCCAGCAGGATCTGGAGATCCAGGAGTACACCGACCCCGAGCACAACCCGATGATCCCGCACACGCTTGTGCTCAAGCCGGGACTGGTCATCCACAGCGTCTACAACGGTTACTGGTTCTGGGGGCGCCCGTCGTTCTACGACCTGTGGCACGACCTGCGAACTGCAACTGCCGAGATCCGCCCGGACTGGGATCCAAGCATCCCGGGGCTGCGCGAGGCCTGGGACGCCGGAGACTACTCGAGGTTTCACGGTTGGGACCGGCGGTCCCCCAGTTCAAAGCCGACCTCGTACGTCGAGCCGAGCAAGGGGTGAACGCGATGCCCACACCGGTGTGCGAGTTGCTCGGGATCGAACAGCCAATCTTCCTGGCGCCCATGGTTGCGGTTCCCCCGCTGGCTGCGGCGGTTTCGAATGCCGGCGCGCTCGGCATGGTGACGCTGACGTGGTCAGAAGACGTCGGAGCCGTGGTTCGTGAGACGGCGGCGCTGACCGAGCGGCCGTTTTGCGGCAACCTCGTGCTCACCGAGGACCGTCACCGTCGCCTTGACCAGGCCCTTGAGGCCGGCTTGCGGATCGTGTCGTTTTTCTTGGGTGATCCCAGCGGCTACACCGAGCAGGTCCACGACGCGGGAGGGATTGTGATGCACACGGTCGGCACTGCCGAGGAGGCGCGGCGGGCAGTCGCGGCCGGCGTGGACGTGGTCGTCGCGCAGGGGTGGGAGGCTGGCGGGCACGTGTGGGGCGACGTCGCGACGCTGCCGCTGGTGCCGGCTGTGGTGGACGCGGTGGCGCCGGTGCCGGTGATCGCGGCCGGCGGGATCGGTGACGCCCGGGGAGTCGCGGCGGTGCTGGCGCTGGGTGCCCAGGCCGCGTGGCTGGGCACGCGGTTCCTGCTTGCTGAGGAGATGCCGATCCACGAGGAATACCGGCGCCGGCTGATAGCCGCGCGCGAGACCGATCCTAAGCGGTACCCCAACCTGTACTCGGTCGGGTGGCCCGACTCTCCCCACCGCGCGCTGCGCAACTCGACCGCCGACGCGTGGCAGGCCGCGGGCCGCCCTCCGCTCGCGCAGCGGCCAGGAGCGGGCGACGTGATCGCGCATTTCGCCTCCGGCGAACCAATCGTGCGCTACGAGCCGGCACCGCCAATGGCCGGGACCACCGGTGATATCGAAGCGCTCTCGATGTGGGCCGGACAGAGCGTCGCACTCGCGAACAAGTCACAGCCGGCGGCGGACATCGTGGCCGAGCTCACCTCTCACCTGTAACCCGGGCCGCAGGCGCTCGCGCCGCAGCTGCTCGTTCTCCGCCGGCAACAGGCTCGTCAAACCCGCGCTCCCCAGGTCGGCAGCCCGCGGATGAATACGACATGGTTGGAATATGCGCACGTCGCCAGTTAAATGAACAGCCGGAAGCGCCGATGCGCCGTCCCGGTGCGTTCGAGCACGTCATCGACCACCTCGAACGGCACGATCCGGGTCAGCGGACCAGCCGGGCACGGGAGGCTTCGGGAGGCCTGGGCTGGTGCCCGTTCCTCAGGCGGTGGCGCCTCATCTCGGGCAGTACACCTGCCTGGAGAGCGTCAGCCGGTGCAGTGGCAGCCGCACCCGCTGCCGGAGACAGTGGAAAGCACGCAGGCTGAAGTGATGCACGTTCCCAGCAGACACGGAGGTGCGCGATGAGCGACGCGGCTGCGGTACACGCCCCACGGATCGTGGTCGGCGTCGATGGTTTCGAACCCTCGAAAGCTGCCCTGCGGTGGGCCGTCCGGCAGGCTGAACTGACCGGCGACGCCCTTGTGGCGGTAACCGCCTGGGACTACCCGCGCAACTGGACCGGCTGGTCCCCGCCCGGGGAGCCCCCGTTCGACTGGGAGGGCACCGCCCGCAAGATCCTCACCGAGACCATCGATGAAGCCATCGGGCCCGATCATCCCGTCGAGATCGGTACCCGAGTTGTCCAGGGCCACCCGGCCGGCGTGTTGCTGGACGAAGCCCAGGGCGCCGCGTTGCTGGTTGTGGGGAACCGCGGGCACGGTGGGTTCCCCGAAGCCCTGCTCGGCTCCGTCGGACAGCACCTCACCCACCATGCCACCTGTCCCATCCTCATCGTCCGCGGCCCGCAACCCCGCTGAGGCGGACACGCGCTGATGAGGCTCAGGGCGATGCTTGCGAGGCATTCCAGACATGGAGACGCTAGGGACTGACTACACCCTCGGCAGACAGACCGCCTTTCCGGAGCCGAGCTGCTTGAGCTGAAAGGGCCTTGAAGAACGCTTCCCACCTGGCGAACAGCTGCAGTGGAGAGAGCATCCGGGTGCGGATGGTCGCCGAGGTGCCTAGGGTGGCCCAAGGGGGAAAACCGGCGGCGGCGAGCCAGTTTCATAAGGTCATCCCGCCGAACCCAGGTACGCGTCCGAGAGGAGATCTTTGCCATGGCCAAGGTGCTTTTCATCGTGAGCGGAGCCACCTACTGGGTGTTGAAGGACGGCACGCGGTACGCGACGGGCTACTGGGCCGAGGAGTTCGCGAACCCGTACAAAATGTTGACGGACGCCGGCCACGAGGTCGTCGTCGCGACGCCGAACGGCGTGACCCCGACCGTCGACATGATGAGCCTGCGCCCCGAGATGGTCGGCGGAAACGACAGCGCTCTCGAGTTGGAGGCCATCATCCGTTCCGCGGAGGTGATGCGTCGGCCACTACAGCTCTCGGACGTCCGCCTCGAGGACTACGACGCGGTGTACCTGCCGGGCGGTCATGGTCCGATGTCCGACCTGGCGTGGGACGCCGATGCCGGACGGCTGCTGACGCAGCAGCTGACCTCGGGCAACCCGCTGTTCATCGTCTGTCACGCCCCCGCCGCGATGCTGGCCACCAGGATCCACGGCGTGTCGCCGTTCAAGGGCTTCAACATCACCTGCTTCACCGACGAGGAGGAGGAGGGCGTCGGACTGGCCTCCAGGGCGCCGTGGCTGCTGGAGACCGATGTCAAGGAGAAGGTCGGGGTCAACTTCAGCCGCGGCCCGATCTGGAAGCCGTACATGGTCGAGGATCGCAACCTGGTCACCGGGCAGAACCCGGCCTCGGCCGCGGTCCTGGGCGACCGGATGCTGGAAATCCTCAAGTGACACCCTCCCGCAGCGATCCGGCCCAGGTGCCCGCCCGCGCACGCAGACCGGGTCGGTGGGGTTGGCGCTCGCCGCGAATCCGCTGACCCTGCACCCGCCGGGGCCCAAGGTGCAATCCGCCCTGCGGGTGCGGGAAACGGTCACCTGTCGACCGCTCCATGGCCGTGCCCGGGGCCGCCCGAGTCCCGGCGGGTGTGCCGGGATCGGTCACGCTCCGAGCCATGCCGATCAGGCGAAGGAAGAAAGGGGTGAGCATAAACGACACGACGGCTGCGGACACCGCCCAGAAGGTCGCGCTCATCACCGGTGCCAACGGGGGCATCGGCGCCGCCATCGTCAACGCCTACCGCAGCCTCGGGTACGCGGTCGTGGCCACCAGCCGTTCCATGCCGGAATCCGCGGACCCGCAGGTGCTCGCCGTCAGCGGCGATCTGGTGGAGTCCGGTGCGGGCGAGCGGATCGTAGCGGCGGCGATGGATCGGTTCGGTCGGATCGACACCGTGGTCAACAGCGCCGGCGTCTACATCGGCAAGCCGTTCACCGACTACACGGACAAGGACTTCGACCTGATCGTCGGCGTCAACCTGCGCGGGTTCTTCACCATCTCGCGCAGCGCCATCGGCGCGATGCTCTCCCGCGGTCAAGGCGGCGGTCACCTGGTGAACATCTCCACCTCCCTGGTCGACCAGCCGAATGCACAGGTACCCTGCGCGCTCGCGTCGCTGACCAAGGGCGGGCTGAACGCGGTCACCAAGGAGTTGGCGATCGAATTCGCGGGGCACGGCATCCGCGTGAACACCGTCTCGCTCGGCGTCGTCCGTACGCCAATGAACCCGGAGACGACGCCCGAGCTCGTGGCTCGCCATCCACTCGGGCGGATGGAGGAGGTCGACGACGTCGTCCAGGCCATCGTGTACCTCGAGCAGGCGTCCTTCGTCACCGGCGAGATCCTGCACGTGGACGGCGGCCAGAGCGCCGGCCACTGAAAGGATCGGGATGAATGACCCTGCGGACACCGAGTCCGTTCTGCGCGACGGGCTGAACAGGTGGAAAGCCGCCGTGGACGGGCATCAGGCGCACATGTGCAATGACGACAACTACGGGCGCCGGGCCGGGTCCGAGACCGGCCGCGCCATAGCAGCGCGATGGCCGCCTCGCCGCGGCCCCTTCCTCACTGAGTACATGATCGAGTACCTGTCGATGGGCAACTCGCACCCGGCTCCGGGAGCGAATACATGAGCACGATGAACGCCGTGCGTGCCCACCATCGCGGGGGCCCCGAACAGTTGCGCTACGAGACCGCACCGCGCCCCGAACCGGCGCCGAGCGAAGTTCTGTTGGCCGTACGCTCCGCCTCCATCACCGCAGGTGAGCTTACGGCGTGGTGTGCGGTAGCCAGTGGTCGTAGTCTCGGCTGATCGGGAGTCGAGCCCGTGGATGGTGGCCAACGGCCGCGGGGGGTATTTG